>JACCRS010000196.1 GCA_013813435.1 Gemmatimonadales bacterium | reverse complement strand
GTAATGGCCTTCGCTCCTGCCGCCACTCTTCCTACCGCGGCAGTTTCTACCGCCTCCTCACCTACCGCCCATTCGCCCTTTCCGCTACCTTCCCGCCCCGATGCCCTCCCGTACGCCTCTTCTGGACGACCGCGCATTCGGCCGCACCTTGGCGCGCATGGCCAGCGAGATCGTCGAGCGAAGTGGCGGGACCGAGCACCTGGTTCTGGTTGGAATTCAGCGGCGCGGCGTGGAGCTGGCCGACCGTCTGAAGCGCCTCATCGACACTGCCGAAGGTTCCAGCCTCTCGTCCGGCAAGCTCGACATCACCCTGTACCGAGACGATCTCCAGACCATCGGCCCCCGACCCATCGTCGGCGAGACGAGGCTTCCTGACGTGCACGGCAAAATTGTCGTCATCGTGGATGACGTGCTATATACCGGACGCACCGTCCGCGCCGCGCTCGACGAGTTCGCCGACTTCGGACGTCCCCGCCGTATTCTTCTGTGCGTCCTGATCGATCGTGGGGGGCGCGAGCTCCCGATTCAAGCAGACATTGTCGGCACCAGCGTCAGCACCGGTCCCCGAGACCGGGTGGATGTGTTCGTGTCCGAGCTGGACGGGCGGGACGCCGTCGAGCTGGTAAGGCAAGGCTGAGATGGTTGCCCGTGTCCTCCCGAGCCCTTCGACTGCGCTCACGGTAAACTCCGCGAGGGAACTCAGACTCCAATGGCTTGAGATCCTTCGCTTCGCTCAGGATGACAACTGGGCAGTCGCTCGGGATGACGATGAGGCGGAGGCGTGAGTACTCCGACGCTGGGCAAGGATCTCGTCGGCCTCGAGCCGCTCAGCGCGGAGCAGATCCTCCTTATCCTCGACACGGCGGAGCCCTTCAAGGAGGTCAGCGAGCGGGCGATCAAGAAAGTACCGGCCCTTCGCGGCAAGACGATCGTCAATCTCTTCTTCGAGGCCTCGACCCGTACCCGCATCTCCTTCGAGTTCGCCGAGAAGCGGCTTTCAGCTGACACCGTGAACGTTGCCGCTGCCGGTTCCTCGGTGAGCAAAGGCGAGACCCTGGTCGACACCGCGAAGAATCTGGAAGCCATGCGGATCGATATGGTCGTGATCCGGCATGGCGCCTCCGGTGCCGCCCAGTTCCTGGGCCAGCGCATTCGCTCGAACGTGATTAACGCGGGCGACGGCAAGCACGAGCACCCCACCCAGGGCCTGCTTGACATGCTCACCCTGCGGGACCGCTTCAAGCGGATCAAGGGCCTCAAGGTCGCCATCTGCGGCGACATCCTCCATAGCCGGGTGGCACGGAGCAATATCTGGGGCCTGACCAAACTGGGGGCGCAGGTTGGCGTTTGCGGACCTGCGTCGCTGTTGCCGCGCGGCGTTGAGGAGCTGGGTGTCACCATACTGCCGCGGATCGAAGACGCGATACAGTGGGCCGACGCGCTCAACGTGTTGCGGCTGCAGCTGGAGCGGATGGAGGCCGGCTTCTTCCCCTCGCTCCGAGAATACAACCGGGTATTTGGTGTCACCAACGAGCGTCTGGCTCGTGCGCCTAAAGACCTGCTGATCCTGCACCCAGGCCCGATGAATCGGGGTGTGGAGATCGATAGCGACGTCGCTGATGGCCCCCACAGCGTGATCCTGCCTCAGGTGACAAACGGGGTTGCGGTGCGGATGGCCGTGCTGTATCTGCTTGCCGGGGGATCGCCCGAGTGGGCCCACCGCGGGGCCGACGAGCGATGAGGCCAATTCTCATCCGGGGCGGCAGGGTGATCGATCCCTCGCGAAGCATCGATGGCGTGGCCGAGGTATACCTCGAGGGTGGCAAGGTCGCGGACACCGGCCCGAGCCTCGGCTCACCTGAAGGAGCGCTGGTGCTCGACGCTGCCGGTAAGATCGTCACTCCCGGGCTCATCGATCTCCACGTGCATCTTCGTGAGCCCGGTCAGGAGGAGCTCGAGACCGTGGCCACCGGCGCCATGGCTGCTGCGGCTGGTGGGTTCAGCGCCGTCTGTGCCATGCCCAACACCGACCCGGTGACGGACAATCAGGCGGCGATCGGATTTATCGTGAGCCAGGCACAGCGAGCCGGTAAGGCTCGAGTCTACCCTATAGGAGCCATCTCGCTGGGCCAGAAGGGGCAGCAGCTTGCGGAGTTTGGAGAGCTGGTGGGAGCCGGTGCAGTGGCGGTCAGTGACGACGGCAAACCGGTGGTCTCCAGCCACCTCATGCGCACCGCTCTGGAGTATGCCCGCACCTTCGGTATTCCGGTGGCCGATCACTGCGAAGATCCCACTTTGTCGTCGGGCGGTGCCATGCACGAGGGGATCGTGTCCACCCGGCTGGGACTCAAGGGAATACCAGCCGCGGCCGAAGAGATCATGGTAGCGCGCGACATACTGCTGGCCGAGCACACCGGTGGGCACATCCACCTGTGTCACATGTCGACTCGGGGATCTGTTGAGCTGATTCGGCGGGCGAAGGAAAAAGGCGTTCGGGTTACCGCTGAAGCTTGTCCTCACCACTTCACGCTGACCCATGAGCGCTGTGAGGGATACGACACCAACGCGAAGATGAACCCCCCGCTGCGGGAGCCGGAGGATCGCGAGGCGATCCGGCAGGGGCTTCGCGACGGCACCATCGACGCGATCTGTACCGACCATGCACCTCACCATTACGACGCCAAGGAGCGGGAGTTCGACGACGCCCCCAACGGAATTATCGGCCTTGAAACCGCACTCGGCCTGGCGGTCAGCGAGCTGGTCGAGCCCGGCCTCCTTAGTCTCCCCACCTTGATCAGCCGTATGAGCACCATGCCCGCCAGGATCTTCAACCTCGCAGGCGGCACGCTGGCGCCGGGCTCGCCGGCTGACGTGCTGATCGCTGACCCCAAGGCAAAGTGGGTTGTCGATCCGACCGTCTTCTTCTCCAAGAGTCGCAACACACCTTTCGCCGGACGCCAGCTGACCGGACGGGCCGAGGTGACGATAGTGAGAGGGCAGGTGGTGTACCAGCGGCGGCCCGAAGAGGCTGTCTAGTGCCGACAACCGAATTAGATTTGCATTTGAGGGGCCACCCGGCGACATACTCCCGATATTGCGTTACTGAGCGGAAGAGAGGAACTCCCTCCCATGGCCAAATCGACCACGGATAACGATTCGACGATCGAAGCGCTGCTGGAGCAACGCTCCCAGTATGAGGAGTGGCTCCTTCGGCTCGATACGTCGGGAGACAAAGCGCCACCCGCGGTGCGGCAGCGGGTGCGTGGCGACTACGAGGCGCGGCTGGAATCCGTCATGGAGCAGCTGAGGGGTCGATCCGCCGTTATCGCCGAGGAGCTCGAGCGGCAACATGCCTCCCAGGCTGAGCTCGATCGGGAGCGGCGTGCCGCGGAAGAAGCGTTGGCCGAAGCCGAGGTGCGTCACACCGTGGGCGAATACGGTGAGGAAGAGTGGCGCCGGCTCAGCGACCAGAGCCGCGGTGGCATCGAGCAGCTCCGCACCCGCCTGCGTTCCATCGGCGCCGAGATCACCAGGCTGACGGACGTACAAGCACTGCTGGTGACTCCCCGTGGCGCAGCCGCCCCGCCGCCGCCCCCGCCCCCGCCGCCGGCTCCCCCTGCTCGGACCCCACGTCCGGAAATCATCGAGCAGTCTCCCTTCGAAACTCACCTCGCGGAAGAGCCCCTGGCCGCGACACCCGCGCCAGCCACCAAAGCGGAGCCGAGCGCGCCACCGCCGGCCAAAGTGGATGAGCTCGCGTTTCTCAAATCGGTCTCGGAGGAGGAAACCTCCAGACCAGTCCGCCGTCCGAGCAACCCGGGCATGCCGGCCCAGACCGCTACCGCGGCACCCCGCCCCCAGGAACCGGCTACACCTGCGCCGGCAGCCGGTAAGGTGGCATCGGGTGTGGCCAAGACGCTTAAATGCGGTGAATGCGGCACCCTGAACCGTCCCACCGAGTGGTACTGTGAGCGATGCGGTGCGGAGTTGGCAGGGGTGTAGCCGAGAAAAGAGAGGGAGCGGGGACCCAAATGCGTGAGCGGGAAGCGACCCGGATGGGCCCGGGAAGTCTTTTACCGATAGAAGGTTAGAGAGACTTTCTAAAGTTGTTTCTCAATCTGGACTCAAATGAATGGAGGGGCGCCGGATTTCAGCGCCCCTCCTGGATTTTCCCGCTCAAGCTATTTTCCCCCCGCTTACGTCTTTTTCCTGCTTCCGCTGGTCTTACCGCTCACTTCCTTCCTGCAACCAGTTTCGCCAGGCGGCTCTTCTGTCGGGCCGCCGCGTTCTTATGCACGATGTTCTTCTGGGCGGCGCGGTCGAGCAGCTTCACTGCTTCGGCATAGGCGGTGGCGGCCTCGGCCCCACTGGCAGCGCGTACTTTTCTGAGCGCGGTACGAAGAGCGCTCCGATGAGTTCGGTTCTGGACGGTGCGGGCACGACCCTGGCGCATGCGCTTAGCGGCGGATTTGATACGGGGCACGGCAACCTCGGCAGTGGAGAAAGTGCTCCGGAAATCCTCCGGAGCCAAGCCAGAAAAAATAGATCTCGAACGCCGCAAGGTCAAGCGCGAGGCCATTTTGACTTGGCCTCTTGGGACGTTTAACCTTCGGCGCTCCCCAACTTGAGGCGGTCTCCCTGGATCGACAACTCGGCGATTTCGTGCTGGCTTTTCCCATGCTTGTGTTCGCCATGTGCGCCCACGAATATGCCCACGCAGCTACCGCCCTGCAGCAGGGAGACGACACGGCCTACCGGTTGGGGCGGGTTACGTTGAATCCGCTGCCGCACATCGATCCCTGGATGAGCATCCTGATGCCCACGATGATCTGGTTCTTCTCGAACGGGTCATACACCTTCGGTGGGGCCAAGCCGGTTCCCGTCAATTCCAGCAGATTCAAGAACTACGTCAGAGGAGACCTGATCGTCTCCGCCGCCGGGGTGGTGACGAATCTCCTGTTGGCCCTGGTGTGCTCCGTGATATTCGTGGTGCTCGGCCTGCTCGCGGCCTCGATCCCCGCCGCGGTTCCCGTGCTCGACACGGCGCAGCGGATGATGGTGTATGGAATCTGGCTCAATCTGGTATTGTGCTTCTTCAACCTGATTCCGGTTCCTCCTCTGGACGGCTCACACCTCGTGTACCATGCGCTTCCACCCCGGGCCGGTATCTGGTATCGCGGACTGCAGCGCTTCGGCTACCTGCCTCTTTTCGTCCTCCTGTTCGTCTTTCCCCCGGTGGTGGCGGTGTTATTGACTCCTGCGTTCCTCATCCGGAATGCGCTTCTGAGGGTCATCTTGCCGTTCCATGTAGGCGATGGCTGGAACATCTTTCAGTCATGACCGCTACTGAGTTCATCGCATTGCCTGAGGCCCCCACCATTGCTCTCGGGGCAGGACCGGGGTTTGTGGTCGAGCTCGAGGCATTCTCTGGACCTCTCGACCTGCTGCTCCATCTGCTCCGCGAAGAGCAGTTGGAGATAGCTGATATCCCGATTGCCCGAATCGCCGATCAGTTTCTCCGGGCGGTCCACGAGCTCGGCCTCAACCAGGCGGCGGATTACCTGGATATGGCCAGCCGCCTCGTGCGGCTGAAAGCCCAGATGCTCCTCCCACGGAAAGTGGATGAGGATGGGTGGGAGGATCCTCGGGCAGAGCTGGTCCGACGCCTGCTCGAATATCAGCAAATCCGTGAAGTGGCGGTGTGGCTGGGGCGGGCCGCGGAGCGGCGAGCGGAGCAGTTCGCGCGAGGGTACCTGCCGCCGGCGCCGGCGCTCCCACCGCCGCCACTTACGCTCAGCCTGATCGACCTGCTGTCCGCCATCGACCGGGTGATCGTGGGAATCCCATCACCTGTCTTGCACAAAGTGGTTGCCCGGCCGCTCGACGTGGAGTCGGCTACCCGCCGGATCGAGGATCTGCTGGCCGGTCAGGAACAGATCCGCTGGTTCGATGCTCTCGGATCCGGGGCCACGATCGCGGACGTGCTATCCACTCTTCTCGCGCTGCTGGAGCTGGCAAGGCGCGGTAGTCTCCGTCTTCTGCAACCCACGCCTTTCTCTCCGATGGTGATCGCTCGTGAATCCCCTCGCCCAGCTGCTTGAAGCGGCGCTGTTCTCCGCCTGCCGGCCGATAACGGCCGAGGAGCTGGCGACACTCGACCCCGACGCCAGCGCCGCCGGCGTTCGCGTGGCATTGGAGCAGCTCCGCGAGCACTACGACTTCAATCAGCACGGTGTAGAGCTGGTCGAGATGGCCGGAGGCTACCAGATCCTCACCCGGCCGGTCTATGCGGCCGCCATCGAGCGGGCCCAGTTTACAGTCCGGACCCCAAAGCTTACCGCCGCAACCTTGGAAACTTTGGCTGTCATCGCTTACCGGCAGCCGGTCGGGCGGTTGGAAATCGAGGAGATCCGCGGGGTATCAGCGGGCGGCGTATTGCGCTCACTGCAGGAGCGTAGCCTGATCGAGGTGGTGGGACGCAGTGAGGCACTGGGGCGGCCACTCCTGTACGGCACTACGGCACTGTTCCTCGAGTTGCTGGGCCTCAGAGACCTGATCGATCTGCCGAAAGCGGAGGAGCTCACCATCGCACTCCGACCGCACCGCGCTACTTCGGAGGGCTCAGACGATGCGGCCGCATATGTCGAGGCGGAGTCATGACCGAAATGCGACTCCAGCGGGCGCTTGCCCGGGCGGGAGTCGCCTCGCGTCGCGCCGCCGAGAAGCTGATCGAAGACGGTCAAGTAAAGGTGGACGGCAAACCCGCCATTCTCGGAATGAAGGTCGACCCCGAGCGCCAGCGCATCACTGTTGGCCGGAAGCCAGTGAGGGTGCAGCAGCGCCGGTGGCTGGCTTTTCACAAGCCGCTCGGCGTCGTCACCACCGCCAAGGACGACGAGGGACGGCGCACGGTGATGGATTTCATCCCGAATTCTTCCGCGCTGACTTACGTGGGGCGGCTGGACGTGATGACCACCGGCCTGCTGATTCTTACCACCGACGGCGAGGCGGTGCACCGCCTGACTCACCCGCGCTATCGTATCCCGCGGCGATACACCGCGCTGGTCCATGGCCGCCCGACGGCCGAGCTCGCCGCCGCGGTCCACGAGAAGATCGTGATTGATGGCCGCCCGGTCACGCCGAGCGAGGTCAAAGTGCGGCCGGGTAAAGAGGGGCGGAGCATCCTGGACCTGACGCTGCAGGAGGGCCGCAATCGCATCGTTCGTCGCTGGTGCGAGGCCATGGGACTCAAGGTGGAGCGCCTTGCCCGTCTCTCTTATGGTCCCGTCAGGCTGGGTGACCTGGCGGCAGGACGCTACCGGCCGCTCACCCCTCGCGAGGAGTCTGCGCTGTATCAGGCCGTCCGTCTGGATCCCGACGGCGCTGAAACCGGTGGCGATACCAAGGCGTCAGGCAAACAATCCCGTCACACATCCAGGAGCAATTCGAGTTGAGCGTCCCGAAGCTTAGCCCCAAGCCCGCTGAACTGTTGCCGGTCCAGCGGATCCTCAAGGAAGTGTCACGGCGCATCGTGGGGCAGGATGCCATGGTCGAGCGGCTGCTGGTGGGGCTGCTTACCGGCGGCCACATCCTGCTGGAGGGCGTTCCCGGTCTGGCAAAAACCCTGGCGGTCCGGACGCTGGCCGAGATCATCCACGCCTCATTTTCCCGCATCCAGTTCACCCCGGATCTTCTACCCGCCGACGTGATCGGCACCATGGTTTTCAACCAGAAGAGCCAGGAGTTCCACGTAAAGAAGGGACCGCTGTTCGCGCAGATAATTCTGGCAGACGAGATCAACCGTGCTCCGGCCAAAGTCCAGGCGGCACTTCTGGAAGCCATGCAGGAGCACCAGGTGACGATCGGCGGAACGACATATCCGCTCCAGGAACCGTTCATCGTACTGGCTACGCAGAATCCGATCGAAAGCGAGGGCACCTATCCCTTACCCGAGGCGCAGCTCGACCGATTCATGCTGAAGGTGCGGGTAGGCTATCCCACGCGCGATGAAGAGAAGGACGTGGTGCTTCGAATGAGCGGCGGCCAGGAGATAAGCGTAGAGCGACTCCTCGATCCGGCCGACATCCTTGCCGCGAGGAACGCTATCAGCGGTTTGTACATGGATCAGAAGGTGGTCGACTACATCGTCGACCTGGTCCGCGCTACCCGGGATCCGGGGCTGGTTGGGCTCAACGACATCAAGGCCCTGGTAGCGTTCGGCGGCTCGCCCCGGGCATCCATCGCGCTGGCCCAGGCGGCGCGCGCGCATGCCTTCCTGCGTGAACGCGCTTACGTCGTCCCTGAGGACGTGCGCGCTCTGGCTCCCGACGTGCTTCGCCACCGCATCGTGCTCACATTCGAGGCAGAGGCCGAGGACATCAGCACCGATGACGTGGTGGCGCGAGTGCTGGGAGCGTTGAGGGTTCCATGAAGAGAGGTCGAGGGTCTAGGGTCAAGGGTCTACGACATCCTCGTACCTCGCCACATTCTAGACCCTAGACTCTAGACCCTAGACTCTAGAATTCACTCCCATGCCAGCCGTCTCCCCCGAGATCCTCAAGCAGGTCAAGTCCATCGAGCTCCGTACCCGGGGGCTCGTTGCTTCCCTGTTTGCCGGTGAGTATCGCTCTGTCTTTCGGGGACAGGGTATGGAGTTCGCGGAAGTCCGGGCGTATGAGCACGGGGACGATTTCCGCTCGATCGACTGGAACGTGTCCGCCCGGCTGGCCAGCCCCTATGTCAAGACATTCACCGAGGAGCGAGAGCTCACGATCATGCTGGTGGTGGATCAGTCCGGATCGACCCGGTTCGGAGAGCCGGTGACGAAAGCCGGGCTGTCGGTGGAGATTGCTGCAGTACTGGCGCTGGCCGCTGCTCACCATAACGATCGGGTTGGTGCGCTCCTCTTTTCCGATACGATCGAACGGGTGATTCCGCCGCGGAAAGGCCGCCGCCACGCTCTACGGGTAATTCGGGATCTCGTCGCATTTCAGCCGGCTGGGCGCAGGACCAACCTGGGCGCCAGCCTTTCCTATGCCAGCCGGGTGCTGCGGCACCGCAGCATCGTGGTGGTGCTGTCTGATTTCATTGCCGAGGGCTGGGAGCGACCGTTGCGCCGGCTCGGTGCACGCCACGAGGTGGTGGCGATCACCGTGGACGATCCTCGGGAGCATGATCTCCCCGAGTCGGGCTGGTTGGAGATCGTAGATGCCGAGTCGGACCGGCGGGTGCTGGTCGACACGGGAAGCAAGGAAGTGAGGGCGCGGGTTGCCCTCCTGACCCAGCGGCGGCGGGACGACCGGGCCCGGATCTTGGCCGCGGCCGGCGCCGACCATGTTCGGCTGCAGACCGGCCGCGACTACGCGATCCCGTTGCGCCGCGCCTTTGCCCGCCGCGCCCGCCGGATCCACCGAGCGTGACCAGCGTGATCGGAGCTCTCGTCACCCATCAAGTGATGCTTGGCCTGAGCTTGATTATGCAGAGCGCCGCACCAAGCGTAGGCGACACGATCTGGGTCCGCCGAACCATTCGTGTGCCGTCCGGCCACACAGTTCGAGCCGCAGACTGGGAGCCCTCGGATCCGGTACAGCTGCTGGCGCGGGCGCGTGTAGTTGTGATCGGAGACGCCGCGGAGATCTCCTATCCCGTCGTGCTCTGGCAGCCCGGCCGGCACACTCTGGAGTTACCCGGCCCTCTCCTGCTCGGCCCCGATGGCACGGTGGATTCGCTCCCGGAAGAGCTGGTGCGGCTAGAGGTGCAAAGCGTTCTGCCGCCCGTCGCCAACGATTCCGCGCTGTCGCCGCAGCCGCGAGCCGGGTTGATCCAGCGTCGAGTGGTAAGCAGCGGACCGCTGGTCGCGCTCTGGCTGGCAACCCTCGTATTGCTTGTACCGCTGCACCTCTGGTGGAAGCGGCGTGGTAAGCCCACTCGCGCTGCCTCTCATACGCTCCCCCCCGATGCGCTGGAGTCTCGGCTGGCGCGCTGGGCCGATGCCGGTGAGCACCGGGCAGTAGCCAGCGTCGCCCTAACTCAACTGCGGGCAGTTCTGGCGGCGCGCGTTCCCGCGGCGCATGCTGGCCTGGACACTGAACGCGTTCTGGCCGAACTGGCTGCTGCCCGGCCGGAGTGGCCGCTGGGTGACCTGGGAGCTCTCCTCCGCGCGCTCGACGACGCGCGCTTCGGCGCCACAGCATCAGGTGAGGCGCTCGGGCTCTCCCGCTCGAGCGCGGAGCTGCGAGACCGTTTGCTGCGCGACGCCGCATGACCTTCGCTCGCCCCTGGCTTCTTCTCCTCCTTCTGGCGTTGGCGCTCTGGTGGTGGATACGCCGGCGCCGCGAGGCACCCGCAGCGAGCTTCAGCGACGTCACCCTTCCGGCGGCAGCGGCCCGGCGCGCCTGGTGGGTAATGCTCCCGCCCGCACTCCGCGGGCTGGCGCTCGCGGCCCTCGTGTTCGCAGCCGCTGGTCCGCGCATCGGCGGCGACACCGTTGAAGTCAAGCAGGAGGGCATCGCCATCGTCATCACCATCGACATCTCGAGCAGCATGCTGGCCGAAGACTTTGCCCCTTCTAACCGTCTCGAAGTAGCCAAGCGGCAGGCGGTCGGCTTCATCCGCGGCCGAACCGCCGACCGCATAGGTCTGGTGGCGTTTGCCGGCGAAGCGCTCACCCAGGTACCGGTTACCCTCGACTACCCGGTCATCGAGCAAGCCGTCATGGACCTCAAAATCGGGAGCCTGGAGGACGGCACCGCCATCGGGAGCGGACTGGCCACCGCGGTGAACCGGCTACGCCGCGCGCCGGACAAGTCCAAGGTGATCCTGCTGCTGACCGACGGCGAGAACAACAAGGGGTTGATCGATCCGCGTACCGCCGCGGCAACCGCCGCAGCATTCGGAATCAAGGTGTACACCATCGGCGTTGGCACCATCGGCGAGGCTCCCATTCCGACCGGGCGCGGCTTGGGTGGCTTCCGCTACGAGCTGTTGCCGGTTCGCATCGACGAGCCTCTGCTACAGGAAATCGCGCAAAAAACCGGAGGGCGGTACTTCAGGGCCAAGGACAGTGAAGCCCTCAGCCGGATCTTCCGTCAGATCGATGTCTTGGAGAAGACGCCGATCCAGGTGACCCGCTACACCCGCTACGACGAGACCACGCGGCCCTTGCTGCTGCTGGGACTCGGCGCACTGGCGCTCGAGCTGCTGATCGCCACCACTCTCGTAGTCCGGGTACCATGACATTCGACTCGCCGCTGATGCTATTCCTAGCTCCGGTGCTGGCGCTGGCATTCGGGTGCGGGGCCTGGCTCGCCCGGCGGCGACGCATCCAGCTGGCCCGGCGGTGGTCCCCCTCACTCGGCCAGATTGCGCGAGCTCGCGGGCGCTGGGCGCCACCGGTGCTGGGACTGGCCGCCTTGTTTGCCGCTATCGGTCTTGCCGGCCCCCGTTCGGGTCGTAGCGAGGTCAAAGCGGAAAGCCGGGCGCTGAGTCTGGTTTTCGCTATCGACATCAGCCGGTCCATGCTGGCTGAGGACGTGACGCCCAGCCGGTTGCAGAGAGCCGCTCGCGAAGCGCGCCGTCTGATCCAGGATCTCGAGGGCGACCGCCTGGGCCTCATTGCCTTCGCCGGGAGGAGTTACATCCTCGCGCCGCTCACGGTCGACGGGGGCGCCATACGGATGTACCTCGACGCGCTCGATCCCGACCTGGCTAGCGAGGGTGGCACCAGCCTGGGGGCCGTGCTGACCCAGGGAGCACAGCTCCTCAGTGCGGCGACCGATGCAGCGGACCGGGTACTGGTCCTGTTTACCGACGGGGAGGCACATGACACGCTGCCCGAGGTTATCGCGGCTGCGGAGGCGCTGAAGAAAGAGGCAGTGCGTCTGGTGGTGGTGGCGGAGGGGAGAGCTCTCCCCGCCCGCATACCTCTCAGGGATTCGGCCGGCACGCTGATCGAGTACAAGCAGAGCGAGGAGGGTCACGTGGTCCGGACCCAGCGGCGCGACGACGTCCTCCGCGCCCTGGTGGATGCGGCGGAAGGTACCCTGGTGCCGAACGAGCTACCCGATCAGGCAGGCGCGGTGCGCGACGTGGTCGCCGCGATGAAGCGAAGCCCCGCATCGGAGACTCGAACAACTGACCTCGTGCCGCGAGCCTGGATTCCCGTGCTTGCCGCCGCCATCCTGCTGGTGGGCTACACTCTCCTTCGACCCGGCCCCGCGCTGGTTGGCGTCGGCGGTCTACTGCTGATGTCGACCCCAGCCGACGCGCAACGTCCGACGCCGGGAGGCAGAGCCATGGCCGCCGGTGATCCGGCGGCGGCGGCGGCGGAATACCTGAAGGAGGCCCGGGGTCTCTCACGTGATACCGCTTTTTACAACGCGGGGACCGCGGCTCTGGAGGCGAAACGTTTCGACGTTGCCCGCGGCGCACTCACTGAAGCCGCGAAGTCGCTCGATCCGGACCTGCGATACCGCGCATTGTACAATCTTGGTGTGGCCGGTCTGCTTGCCGCGAATGCGGACACGACCAGGCGCGCGGAGCTCTTGGCCCAGGCCGCCGAACGGTTGCGTGAAGCACTGCTTCTCCAACCCTCTTCCGCGAGGGCAAAATGGAACCTCGAGCTTGCTCAGCGCCGCCAACCGCCTCCGCCCGAGCAGGGAGGCGGAGGAGGAGGAAGCCCTCCGTCAGGTGGAGGAGGCGGCGCGGAATCACCCGAGCCTACTCCCGAGCCCCAGGGTCCGGGATTAAGCCAGAGTCAGGCGGAGCAGATTCTCAGCTCGATGGAGCGGCGCGAGCGTGAAACCCGGGCTGAACAGCAGCAGCGTTTAAAGGGCAGCGCCGGGGGAGGAGTGAAAGATTGGTGATCGGACTACTGGTCCTCACTCTGCTGCAGGCTCCGGCACCGGAGCTCGAAGCATCGGTCGACCTGGACCGAATCAGCGTCGGTGAGGAGATCGTATACACCGTACGGGCAGTAAGCCGCTCGTCTGAGCCGATGAGCCTAGCCGTGGCTCTGCTGAACGGATTCGAGACTGTAGCGCGCAGCGAGCGGACCGAAGTCTCCTACTCCGGCGGCCCCACTCGAACTACGCTGCTGGAAATTCGGCTCCGCGCACTGCGCCCTGGGCGTTGGCAGGTCGGTCCCGCTCGGGTCACCCAGGGAAGGGAGGTAACCGAAGCTTCCGCGATTGCGGTCCATGTGGAGCCCAATGCAAACGTGGCCGCAACCACGCTGAACCCGCGATTGCGCAGCCTGTTGGAACGAACTCCACCCCCTCCTCGAGGCAAGGCCGCGGTGGCGCTGATCGTGTCGGCCGACTCGGTAAGAGTCGGCGAACAGGTCGACGTGGTGACGGCTGCATGGTTTCCCCGCGACCTCCGGCTCCAGCTTCGCCGCCCCCCCACACTTCAGCCCCCCGTAATCGACGGAGTGTGGAGTTACCCCCAGGCTGCTCCATCCGGCATTGCGGTTACCCGCGAGATCGGCGGCATCGCGTACGATCTGTTTGTCGCCCATCAGGTGGTGTTCCCGCTACTGCCGGGAACGATTGCCATCCCTCGGGCAATGCTGAAGTACAGCACTCCGCTCGCGCTGCAGTTCTTTAGCCAGGAGGAACGGTTCGCCCTGACGAGCCTGCCCGGCACGCTCGCGGTGCGGGCCTTGCCTGGTGAGGGGCGGCCCGGCGGGTTCGACGGTGCCGTGGGATCGGCGCTCCGCCTGGAGCGGCGGGTGAGCCCCTCGACCGCGCGCCGGGGCGAGGGCGTTACGGTCGAACTGATCATCTCCGGCGTAGGGAATACGGCGCTTTGGCCGCCGCCGAAAGTACGGTGGCCTGGCACCGCCCGAGCCTACTCCGACCGGATAGATGAACAGGTCGCCACTGTTCAAGGCCGTATCGGAGGAGTGAAGACGTTCAGCTATCTGGTGGTGCCCGATTCCGTAGGCCCTCTGACACTGCCAGCGGTGAATTACTCCTACTACGATCTTGCTGCGCGCGCCTATCGTTCGACCAGCGTCGGTGTAGCCTCGGTGCCCGTCGCCGAGGGCGGTGAGTCGGCCACGGCGGCAGCGCTGCCACCGGCGCTTCTGACCGGCAGCGATCCCGCGCTTTCCTGGCGATTAGCTCGACAGCTGCCGGACTGGGTCTGGGCCGCGGTTCTGCTGGTCCCTCCGCTGGCGGTGTTTGGTCGAACTTGGCGTCCTCGACGTCGAGCCAGGCGCGTTCTCCCAGAGGCAAGTGGGCTGCGCGAGGCCGAAGCAAAGCTCGATGCCGTGGTACGCGGCTTAGTGCCCAACCTGGATCAGCGCTCACGTGCCGGCCTTGCCGCCGCGGTTCGTGCAGCCGGAGCCGATGCAGACACTGCGTGGAGGCTCGCTGCGGCGAGGGAACAGTTACTCTCCCGCCGGTATGGCCCAGGGGAGAGCTCCGGAGACGACCCGGCACTGGTCGAAGAAGTTCACGAATTGATCAGCCGGCTCGGCGCTTCGCTGCGAGGGTGGCGCGGCCGGGGTGCGGTCACCGGAATACTCTTGGGCCTGACAGCCGGGGGGCTGGCTGCCCAGTCTCCTTCTCCAGAGCGTCTTTATGAGATCGGAGCACTTCGCGCGGCGGCCGAAGGGTTCGCTCGGCGGGCCGAGCTCGAGCCTGCAGTGGCCGCACACTGGTACGATCTCGGCGCGAGCTACTACCGGCTCGGGTTGAAGGGACGTGCCGCGGCCGCCTGGCAGCGAGCCCGCCGCCTCGACCCGCGGGAGCCCACCATCCGCCGCGCGCTTCGATTGACGCCGCCACCCGATGCCACGTCCGCCCGCTGGACCTGGTCGCCTCCGGTTACGTCTGAAGAGCTGCTCCTGCTGGGTGCGCTCGGCTGGTTGGCGGGATGGATTGGTTGGGTGGCGCGGCCGCGCCTGCGGGATCGATGGGCCATCCTGCTCGGGTTTGCGGCTGCAAGTACCGCGGCCGGCTTCGGCATACGAGCCTGGCATCGGCGGCCGGTGGGCATAGTCCTCGATCAAACCACGTTGCGGATCTCGCCGCACGGGTTGGCTCCGGCCCTGGGCCCATTGGATCCGGGTGGTGCAGTGGAGATTCTCCGCGGTCAGTCAGGTTGGACGCTGGTGCGGGCGTCGGGCTCGCGGGAAGGATGGGTAGCCTCGAACGCGATCGCTGCCATCGGCGGATAGATTTCGCCGATGGGCCGCCGCATAGCAATTCTGCCTGATGCCGTCGCTGATCAGATCGCTGCCGGCGAGGTGGTGGAACGGCCGGCATCCGTAGTCAAGGAGCTGGTCGAGAACTCACTCGATGCCGGGGCCCTCCATGTCAGGGTGCAACTGGAGAACGGCGGCAAGGTGCTGATCGAGGTCAGCGACGACGGAACCGGCATGGGTCGCGAGGACGCGGTCCTTGCGCTCGACCGGCACGCCACAAGTAAGGTCCGTAGCGCGGCGGATCTGGTGGGAGTCGCCACCTTCGGTTTTCGAGGCGAGGCGCTGCCCGCCATCGCCTCGGTTTCCCGACTCACCCTGACCACTTACGACGGCCAGGGGGAAGGTTCGGATCTCAGTGTCACAGGAGGCCGGCTGGAGCGCGTTGCGCCGGCTGCCCGCCAGCGGGGAACATCGGTCGTCATCCGGGGGCTTTTCTTCAACACGCCGGCCCGGCGTAAGTTCCTCCGCTCTGCGGCAAGCGAGACCCGCGCCGCCCACGAGGCGGTCGCCACCTTGGCGCTGGCGCATCCCGAGACCGGCTTCGAGCTTCACGTCGATGGCACCTGCCGCCTTGCTGTGCCGGCTGCGCAGGATGCAGCGGAACGGCTGGCTGCGGTTTGGGGCCGTGACCTGGCGGGCACGCTCGTGCTGGTGCAGTACGCGGCGGGAGCTTTTCAGGTCAGCGGGTTCGTACAGCGTCCCGGCGACGCGCAGCCCACCGGTCGACGCACGCAGCTCTTCGTAAACGGCAGGCCGTTCAAGGACCCCTTCCTGATCCGCGCGGCGGAGGCCGGTTACCGTGCAGCCATTCACCCCGGCGACCGGCCCAGCGTATACCTGCGCATCGGCGTTGCACCCGAAGACGTCGATGTAAACGTCCATCCCGCCAAGCTCGAGGTTCGGTTCCGAGACCGCATAGGGGTCGAGCGCGTGGTGGAGGAGGCGGTTCGGGCCGCTCTCGGTGCTCTGATGGCCGCCGCTTCGGTGGGAGAGTGGCGTCCCCTGCCGGCCACGGGTGGAACCGGGCTCTGGGATGAGTCGGCCAGACGGCTCGTTGATCCCGGCCAGCTGTTCGACTCCGCGAACATCACGCTCTCCGGTCAGGAAGCTGCCGAACCGGCCGCCGGCTTCCAGGTACCGCTGGTCCAGGTGTTCGACAGCTACATCATGTACGAGGGTCCCGAAGGGGTCATCATCGTGGACCAGCATTCCGCCCACGAGCGGGTTCTCTACGAAGCGGTCATGATGCAGCTCAACAGCGTAGGAGCCCCGGCTCAGCGCCTGCTGCTGCCGCTAACCCTGGAGTTGACGGACGAAGAGCTAGACGCGGTAGAGTCTCACGGTGAGGAGCTCCGCCGGGTGGGATTCGAGGCTGAAGCCTTCGGTGGCCGCACCATCGTGGTCCACGCGGTGCCTACACCCCACCCCCGATTCGACGCAGCTGCCTGCTTCCGGGAGATGGTTGCCGATCTGGCACGGGGCCGGTTTGGCGGGTGGGCCAACCGCCTGGAGCGGTTTGCCGCTACCTACGCTTGCCGTGCGGCGGTGAAGGCCGGCGATCGCCTGGGCGAGCGGGAAATGCGTGAGCTGCTACTGCGGCTCTTCGCCACCGACCTGCCGCCGCACGACGTGCACGGGCGCGCGACCATCGTGCAGCTGCCACGTGAGGAGTTGGAGCGCCGATTTGGCCGGCGATAGGGTACCGGTGCTGGTGGGACCGACGGCGGTGGGTAAGACCGCCGTGGCTGTGGCGCTTGCGACGCACTGGCCGCTGGAGATTATCTCGGCCGACTCGCGCCAGGTCTACCGCCGCCTCGACATAGGAACCGCAAAGCCGACTCGCAGAGAGCGCGCGCGGGCCCCGCATCACGGTGTTGATCTGGTGGACCCTGGCGTGCGGTACAGCGCCGGTCACTTTGCCCGCGACGGGGTGGGCTGGCTCGAGGAGATTCAAAGCCGGGGTAAGCTTCCGGTCGTGGTAGGTGGAACCGGCCTCTACGTGCGGGCCCTGGCCGAGGGGCTGTTCGCCGAGCCACCACTCGACGCGGCCAAGCGGCGGTCACTTGACGCGTGGACCGCCAGGCTGGAGCCGATTGAGCTACTCCGCTGGGCTTCGCGGCTTGACCCCGGCTTCCGCGGAGGTGGCCGCCAGCGCGCCGCCCGGGCAATCGAAGTGGCGTTGTTGAGCGGACGTCCACTGTCGTACTGGCAACAGGCCGCGCGTGCCCGAGGATCCCTGAACCCGTGGTACATTGTTCTCACCGCGCCCCGCCCGGTCCTGCATCAGAGGATCGCCCGCCGGGCCGAAGAGATGGTTCGGCGAGGCCTCATCGAAGAGGTTGCCGCCGTCCTGGCCGACGGACACGGTCCCCATACGCCCGGGCTGGACGGTATCGGCACCCGCGAGGCGGTTGAATACCTGCATGGGCTGAGAGGTCGTGACTCGGTAGCTGAAGCGATTGCGGTAGGAACCCGCCAGTACGCCAAGCGGCAGCAGACTTGGTTCCGCCATCAACTGGGCGGCGAGGTAATCACCCTGGATGCAACTCGTCCGCCGGAGAAGCTAGCGTCGGAGATCGCGGCCATGTGGAAGAAGCACGGATCAGGTAATTAGCTATTAGCTACTTAGCTATGAGCTATTAGCTGTTGGCTGCTAGCCACGAGCTGTAACAAGTGAACTCTGGGCCGCCAAGGAGTAGCTAATAGCTCATAGCTAGTAGCTAATAGCTCACAATGAAAATCGGCATCACCTGCTATCCCACGTACGGCGGATCCGGCGCTGTCGCCACCGAGCTGGGCCTAGAGCTCGCCCGGCGTGGGCACGAGGTGCACTTCATTACCTACGACTCGCCGTTCCGGCTACGCGGGTACAGTGAGCGGGTGTTCTTCCATCAAGTCGAAACCCGGATGGGACGCTATCCGCTATTCGATCATTTTCCGTATACCCTGGCACTGGCCTCGAAGCAGCACGAGGTCGTCCTTCGAGAGGAGCTGGATCTCCTCCACGTTCACTACGCCATTCCACACGCGACCACTGCCTATCTGGCTCGGGAGATGTTGATGCCCGAGCGGCCGGTCCGGGTCATCACCACACTGCACGGCACTGATATTACGCTGGTGGGTCAGGAATCCAGCTTTTACGCCATTACGAAGTTCTCCATCGAGCAATCGGATGGCGTCACTGCAGTGTCCAACTATCTGAGAGACGAGACCTACCGCGCCTTCGGATGCGGGACCTGTGATGTTCGCACGATACCGAATTTCGTGAATCTCCAGGAATATCGGCCGGGAGAGCCCGGCTGCCGGGGAAAGGTGGCCCCCGAGGGCCACAAGGTCATCAGCCACGTCTCCAATTTCCGCGAGGTGAAGCGGGTCAAGGATGTAGTTCGGGTGTTCGCGCGGGTCCGGCGCGCCATGCCGGCTACTCTCGTGATGATCGGGGATGGACCAGAGCGCGTCGATGCCGAAAACGAGGCTCGCGACCTCGCGGTCACTGACGATGTACGCTTTCTTGGACGTCTCGATTCGGTCGCCTCGCTCCTGCAGGCCAGCGACCTCTTCATTCTGCCGTCACAGACCGAGTCGTTTGGCCTGGCCGCGCTTGAGGCCATGGCTTGCGGTGCCCCTGTGGTCGCCAGCCGTGCCGGCGGTCTCCCCGAGGTCATCGACGATGGAATCAACGGCATCCTTGAGCCGGTGGGGTCGGTGGAGGCCATGGGGCGGCGGGCAGTGGAGCTCCTGCGGGATCCCGAGCGGTACTCTGCCATGCGGGCCGCAGCCGTGACCAAGGCAGAACAGTTCTCCGCCAGCAGCGTGGTGCCCATGTACGAATCATTCTACCAGGAAGTGCTCGCTTGAGGCGGCGTCGTGTCGCCTGAGCTCCTGCTGAAGAGCGCCCTGCTGGGGCTGGTCGAAGGTGCGACTGAGTTCATTCCGGTCTCTTCGACGGGGCACCTGATCGTAGTGAGCAACTGGCTGGGGCTGGTCGATGAGCGGGCCAAGACGTTCGACATCTTTATTCAGCTCGGTGCCATCCTAGCCATTCTTTGGCTGTACCGCGCCCGGCTGAGCCGGTCAGTGCTGGCGGCGCGCCGCGACGCGGCCAGCCGGCGCCTCCTGATCAATCTTCTGATCGCCTTTCTGCCGGCCGCGCTGATCGGGTTTCTTACCCACGAATGGATCAAGACCAGGCTCTTCAATCCCACTGTGGTGGCGCTTGCGCTCGTGGTCGGCGGCGTGCTCATCCTGCTGATCGAGCGCTGGGCCCCGCAACCGGCGGTCGACGATGTGAACCAGATTCAGGCTCCCACCGCCCTGGGTATCGGCCTGGCACAGGTCCTGTCGCTCATTCCCGGGACATCCCGATCCGGTGCCACCATCATGGGGGGTTACGCGCTGGGACTATCGCGCACGGCAGCCACCGAGTTCTCCTTCTTCCTGGCCATCCCGGTAATGCTTGCTGCCACGACCTATGACCTCGCGAAAAGCTGGTCGGTCCTTGCAGTCACCGATATACCGATGTTTGCGGTCGGATTCGTGGTTTCGTTCATTTCTGCCATCATAGTAGTAAAGGCATTTCTAGCCTACGTTTCCCGGCACAGCTTCGGGGTTTTCGCCTGGTACCGAATCGCGCTGGGACTGGTTTTGTTGGTCACCCTATGATGAAGCTCCGGTCAAAATTGGGAACCCCGGAGGGCAGAGTGCCGAATTGGTGACGTCCGGGATGTACTATTTCGAGCAGGTGAGCTCCACCATGGATGTGCTGCACCAGCTCGCGGAGTCAGGGGCTGAGGCCGGCACCGCTGTGGTGGCCGGGGAACAGCTCCAGGGCCGAGGCTCGCGCGGCCGCACCTGGAATTCGCCGCCCGGTGGGGTGTGGTTGAGCGTTCTCTTTCGGCCGCCGGTTTCCCAGGGTGTGGAGGTAATCAGCCTTCGTGCCGGTCTGACCATCGCGGAATCAGTCCAGCCTCTGGTGTCGGAGCCGGTGCAGTTGAAGTGGCCCAATGACCTCATGCTGGACGGTCGCAAGGTCGGTGGTGTGCTGTGCGAAGCCCGCTGGCAGGGCGAAGTCCTGGGCTGGGTGGCAGTGGGCGCCGGTATGAACGTCCGCAACAGCATTCCGGACGAGCTCGAATCCAGCGCGGTGGCGTTGGCGGAGCTGGTTCCTGCGATCGCCGTGGAGGAGGTGGCCCATCGAGTACTCACGGCGCTCCGAGGCCTCGATCTCGGTGAAGGCCAGCTCTCATCGGGGGAGTTGAGGCGATTCTCCGGCCGGGATTGGCTCTGCGGCCGAGCTATCCGGGCACCGATCGCCGGCACTGTTCAAGGTCTCTCTGCCGATGGAACTCTGCTGGTGCACACTGCGGCCGGCCCGGACATCCAGCTCCGCAGCGGGTCTGTGGAGTTGGCCGAGTCTCCCACTGCCGGTACCTTCGATCATGCTGCTCGCCCTCGATATCGGCAACACTGAGATCACCGCGGGACTCTTCCAGGGGCGTGACCTGGTAGCGCATTGGCGTCTCACAACCAATCCCGACCGCACCCCCGATGAGTGGGGCAGTGCAATCGGAGGATTTCTGGTGCAGAGCGGGCACTCTCCCAACGAGGTCCGTGCCGTCTGCCTCGCCTCGGTGGCGCCGGCCACTACGCAGAGTCTGGTTCAAGGAGTGGCCCTCTCCACCGGCTGCACCGGGGTTGCAGTGGATGCAAGCTCGCCGCTGCCCGTAACACTGGACGTGGATGAACCCCTCACGGTCGGGGCGGATCGCATCGTGAATGTCCTGGCAGCTGTCGAACTCTTCCAGGCCGATAGCCTGGTGGTGGATTTCGGCACCGCAACCACCTTCGACTGCGTAACGGCGGACGCCCGCTTCCTCGGTGGTGCCATTATGCCTGGCCTCAGGACCTCAGCCGATCAGCTCACCCGCCGGGCTGCCAAGCTGCCGGCTACTGAGCTTCGGGCGCCCACTCGCGTGATTGGCCGGCGAACCGAGGAGTGTATTCAGGCTGGCGTGCTATTCGGGGCGGCAGATGCGGTGGACGGAATGGTCCGGCGGATCACCGCCGAGTGGCCCGGCCGAAAGACCCCTCGCGTGGTGGCCACCGGGGGCCTGGCCGTGGTGATTGCTCCCCTTACCAACACCATCGAGCTGACCGACCCCGATCTCACACTACGTGGACTACGCATTGCGGCCGGACACCTCGGTCTGGAGTGGTGACGCCAGTGCGCAGGGCAGGGTATCGCCTGCTCGGCCCGGGGTTCGACTATCTGCTGCATACCCGCCCCGCCGAGTGGCCGATCATGGCGGCACACACCCTAATGGGATATTTGCTCGCCGTCGGTCTCCAGGGCGCGTGGAGCGGCGAGCGATTCGCTCCCGCCGTGCTGGGACTTGGGCTGTGGGTGATCTGCCTCAACGGAGGTACGCTCGCGCTCAATAGCGCCTACGATCGCGATGAGGGCGACGTAGCCTACCTTCGACGTCCGCCACCGCCGCCCCGGCATCTTGCTGGCTTCGGCCTCCTCCTAATGTTCAGCGGTTTGTCGGCGGCATTTCTGCTTCCGACGGGATACCGGGTTGCATATGCCGTCTGTCTGGTTCTATCGGTGCTTTACTCGGTGCCGCCGGTCCGCCTCAAGGCGGTCCCCGGCGCTGACTGGGTCATCAACATGTGGGGGTTCGGCACGCTGACTCCGTATGCCGGCTGGGCCGCTACCGGTCTCCCGGTGCGGCCGGCCTACGGACTGGTGCTTCTGGGATTCTGTCCTCTGTTCGCGGCGCTCTATCCCCTAACCCAGATCTACCAGTTCGAGGAGGATAGCCGCCGGGGCGACCGCACGTTGGCTCGCAGCCTTGGAGTGAAGGGGAGCTTGCTGGTATCTCTTGGGGCCGCTGCGGTTGGGTTTTCCGTGTTCGCCACGGCGGGGAGGGTCGCGGGCTGGAGCGCTCCGGATGCCTGGCGGTGGTTGGCACTGGGACTCTGCGCCCTCGTATGGGGAGCGGTGCTAATCAACTGGCTCCGGGGACACGAGCGCATGGGTGTTAAAGAGCATCAACGCGGCATGTACCTGGCACTGGCCGCCTGGGCGGTTACCGACCTGGCGGTCGTGGTTACCTGGTCTACCTAGACCATCGCCCTTGGCCCTCCATCTGGTGGCACGGTATACTTTGAGAACCTCATCCTTCTTGGAGATGGCATGAGCTCGACCGCGGAACTGAATGGCGAGTACGACCTTACTCGGGTCCCAATGATCGTCCAGGGTGCCATCAAGCTGGGTCTGTTGGAGAGCATTCTGGTGCTGCTCTTTGCGCTGGCCTCAAGATTCCTCGGTGGCATTGTCGAGCTCATCGTCTGTGCGATAATTCTGATCGCGGGCCTCGCCGCCGTCACCATGCTGCCGGGGCTATGGACCCGGCCACGGACCATCGAAGGCATCGCTGGAGCAGCGGGCATCGGCTTGGCAGCAACTGGGGTTTTCCTCCTCCTTGACGTGACTCTGCTCCAGAACATCGGCACCTACAGCAACCGCTGGTACCAGATCGGCGGCGGAAGCAACTGGTGGTATCATCCGGTGTGGTGGATGGTGGGAACATTGCTGCCGTGGCTCGGTGCCTGGGTGCTTGCCAACCAAACCGTAAGAGCGGGCCGATCTTCGCCGTTGACCGGTTTCTTGATGGCGCTGGCGTCCGCCACCCTACTGGCTGTCGTCGCGGTCCTGATTGATTTTCCGGGGGCCCGATGGAGTTTGGCCACCTTCGGCGTGGCTTTCCTTCCAGGGCTCGTCCTGGCCACCGCTCTTTCCGCGATGGGGAAGCGTCGCACCTGAGCCGATGCGCTGGGTCCGCCTTCTATTCCGCATCTTCGGATGGCTGCTCACGCCGTTCCTCGCGTGGGCAGCTTCATTTTTCGGAGCTGTAGCTGGAGCGCTGCTGGCGATGAGGCTGGATGATCCCATCCGGGGGCTAGCCGTCACGGCAGTGTGCGGTGGCATTGCGGGATTTGCCTGTCTCATCACATGGCTGCATTACCTAAGACGTTCGCCCGAAATCCGGGAGGTTCTCGCGGTAACTGAGGATGGCACGCCCGATACCACTGAATTCGAGGGAGACGCTGTCGAAGAACTTCCCGCGCCATCTGAGCCTAACCCGGCCGGCCGCATTTGAAGTACCTCAACATTGGGTGCCAATGGTGATGTCATTCCGCCTTCGCCGAGCCGCGGTGAAATTGGGTATCTCATTGGCATGCCTTCACTCCTCGGACATGCGCGCCCAGGATATGGAGGCCCGCATTGGCCGGTTTTATGACTCAACCGGTTGGACGGCTTACGGTTTGGGAATCACCCGCCCCCTCGGCGGAGCGCTCCGCGTTCAGCTTCACGGCGATGTTTTGAGGCGGATCGGCGGGATCGGCACTCTTGCCGGCGGGGGTGTGGATGTGACGGCCTTCAGGACCGGACGCCAGGGACCTTATCTGATCGCTGGTTTCAGCGGCGGGCTGGGGTCGGAAAGCTCCAACAACTTTACCGAGGACTGGGCCTCGTGGTCCGCCGGAGCAGGTTACGACCTGTTTCCTGTCTCTTTCCTGTCAATCGGTGCGGAAGGACGATGGCGTCAGTTATCGCTAGGGCGGCGAAAAGGCCTCGAGCTCGCCCTTGGGTTGGCTTTGCACGTCGGCCGCCGCTCCCAATCTGGCGGGAATGGGCCTGGAGTTCGGACTGACCATGATGCCGGGCGGGCCCGGAATCCAATCGTTTCGCCAAGTCTCGCTGCTGCTTCCAGGACGCTCCAGACCATAAACGATTCGATCATCGCCACTGCCACCGAGGCAATGGGGCGGCCTTACACCTACGGGGGGACTGGGACCGGCGGAGAGGGGTTCGACTGTTCCGGCCTGATTCAGTACTCCTATGGCAAGCACGGTATCGTGCTGCCGCGGCGAAGCATCGATCAGGCGCGCGAAGGAAGGAAGATCGAGCGGCGCCTTCGGCTACTGGCGCCGGCCGATATATTGACCTTTTCGAACCGCGGCGGCGGAGTCAGCCACGTGGGGCTCTACATCGGGGATGGCCGCTTTATTCACAGCGCCAGCCGCGGTGTGCAGATAAGCATACTCAGCCCCGATGACCCGTATGGCCGCTGGTGGTACCAGCGGTGGGTGGGAGTGAGGCGCGTCGTCCAGTAGCGGGGGAGCACCGAGCGCGCCTTCGTCCTATTCGTGGCTATCGTGCCCGCTCGGTGGAGCCCTCAGCGCACCTTCCGAACTCGCCTCCGCCCCATGCGAGGTGTTTCCGTCGGCACCTTCTCTCGAGCTATGTGCGTCTGCGGTGCCTCCATGATGGGACGCAGGTATCGAGGTGCTCCCTGCACCTCGCAGCTCGAGTGAAGCCAGATCGCGGCGGTAACTGGGGTCGTTGGGATTGATCTGCGGCCAGCGCCGCATGTCGTCAGGAACGAATAACCCCACCATGCTGGCCATGGCGCCCTTGGGCTTCATCTCTCCCGTGGGATTGTCGTACTCGCTTACCACCCGGTAGCGCCGATTGGCTTTCAGTCGCAGTCCTTCGCCGCTGACCCCGAACAGCTTACGGCTCACCTTCAGCAGCTTGCCGGCGTCATCACGCTTGGCCACCACCTGGGTGAGCAGCTTGCCCGATGTTACGTCCTCGAGCCACACCCGGGCGCCATAGTCGTGCATATGCCCGCCCACGCCGAGGAGCCGGCCTCCCACCGGGAGGGTGAACTCATGTGCCTTGGTGGATTTGCCCGGCGGCACGTCGAAGGTATTCTGCCCGCCGATCGTTAGGTTGACATCCATGTAGATCGGCAGCGCGTTCGCCGGCGGAGGGTTCTGATTTTTCGCGGTCCACAGCATGGTAAGCTTCAGCTGCACCCCTTCCAGATCTTGCCCGGTATCGTTGTGCCACGCCACGTACATGCCCAGCTTCATCCCCGGTTTCATCGGTACCCCGATCGTCTTGGGCACACTCACTTCTTCCGTTTCGGTGCCGGTGCCCATCAGCCGCTCAGCAGCGGAATACAGCAGCTGCCGCCGGCTGAAGTTCACCATGACCATATGGTGCATGACGTGGGGAGGCACCACCCGGCCTTTGCCATCGACCAGCTCCACCCGGAAGCCCCGGAACCAGCCGTCCACCGGCCATTCGAAGCGCTGGAGCCGAGTGTCGTGGGACACTCCCAGGTCCATCATGCCGTGATCTTCCATCGGTGGCATGTTGGGCAGGTCGAAGGGGCCGCTGGTGACTGTGAGCTCGTGGCGGGAGGAGTCCACCGAGACGCTCACCGTCGGCGGGGGCGGGTTTTCATCCACGCCACTGGCCAGGGACATTCCAAGGATCCAGCTCCACATCATCATGCAGCACTCCGAGCCGAAAGGTTTTGACGGGCACAGCTCTATAGTCGGATCGCTCAAAATCCCGTTACGGAAACCCAATGTCAAGCAGCCGAGGGTTTCCACGCCCGGCGTCCAGTGAGCGGAGTCGCTATCAGTTCTGGCCCCCCGCCACCGCTTGACTTAGGGGGCCGAAGCTATATCTTTGGCAGTCTTAGCACTCTAAGTGGTCGAGTGCCAATCCATTGAGTTTCAAATAGTTAGAGGGAACTGTTAAACATCCACGTAGTGGAGGTCGCACCGATGGCAACTGCTACCAAGGCTAAGCCCAGCCTCAAGCTCCAACCGCTCGAGGACCGCGTCGTAATCATGCCGTCCGACGAAGCGGAAACCATGCGCGGTGGCCTGTATATCCCGGACACCGCCAAGGAGAAACCGACCCAGGGCGAAGTAATCGCGGTGGGTCCAGGCCGGGTCGAGAAAGGCGCGCGGGTCACAATGGACCTCAAAGTTGGCGACAACGTGATCTACGGCAAGTACAGCGGCACCCCGTTCCAGCTCGGTGGAGATGAAGTCATCATCATCAAAGCTACCGACGTTCTGGCCAAGATCAGCTAAATCGAACCGCGGTTGGGCGCGGCGCCGCCGGCTCAGCCGAATACAATCATGGAGATTCAGACATGGCAGCTAAAGAGCTTCTCTTCAACACCGACGCTCGCTCCAAGCTCAAGAGGGGCGTAGATCAGCTTGCCGAGGCGGTGAAGGTCACCCTCGGCCCCAAGGGCAGAAATGTCGTCATCGACAAGAAATTCGGCTCGCCGACCGTCACCAAGGACGGCGTTACCGTAGCGAAGGAAGTCGAGCTGTCCGATCCAATCGAGAACATGGGCGCCCAGATGGTCAAGGAGGTTGCCACCAAGACCTCCGATCTCGCCGGCGACGGCACCACTACGGCCACCGTTCTTGCCCAGGCGATCTTCCGTGAGGGCCTGAAGAACGTCACCGCCGGCGCCAATCCGATGGAGCTCAAGCGGGGAATCGATAAGGCGGTGGAGGCCGTGGTGGAGCAGCTTAAGTCCATCTCGGTTCCTTCGGCCGGCAAGAAGGAGATCGCCCAGGTCGGTACCATCTCCGCGAACAACGACAAGGAGATCGGCAACCTGATCGCCGAGGCCATGGAGAAGGTTGGCAAGGACGGGGTGATCACCGTCGAGGAGGCCAAGGGCCTCGAGACCACGCTCGAGACGGTGGACGGTATGCAGTTCGATCGGGGCTACCTGTCGCCCTATTTCGTCACCGATCCGGAGAAGATGGAGGCCGTGGTAGATGACGGCTACATTCTCATTCACGACAAGAAGATCTCGGCGATGAAGGAGCTTCTCCCGATCCTGGAGAAAGTGGCGCAG
>JACCRS010000195.1 GCA_013813435.1 Gemmatimonadales bacterium | reverse complement strand
TTCCGGGCACCGGCACGGTGATCACGTCCGGATCGGCGTTGGTATCCACGATGGCCACCACCGGGATCCCCAGCTTGTTGGCCTCGGCAACGGCGATCTTTTCCTTCTTGGCGTCCACCACGAAGAGAGCGCCGGGAACACGACCCATCCCCTTGATGCCCTCCAGGTTCCGGCTGAGCTTTACCCTCTCACGCTCGAAAAGCAGCTTTTCCTTTTTGGTGTAGTTCTCGAAGTCGCCCTCGGCCGCTCCCTGCTCCAGCTCGCGGAGTCGGCGGATCTGCTTCTTGAGCGTCTGGAAGTTGGTGAGCATGCCGCCCAACCAGCGCTCGGTGACGTAGAACGCGCCCGCGGTCTCGGCTTCCGCCTGGACCACGGCCTTGAGCTGCTTCTTGGTGCAGACGAAGAGGACACCCTCTCCCTTGAGCACCACACCCTTGAGCAGCTCCTGGGCCTTGCCGATCTGGCGCAGGGTTTTCTGAAGGTCGATAATGTAGATGCCCGAGCGCTCGGCGAAGATGAAACGTCGCATCTTCGGGTTCCACCGGCGGGTCTGATGGCCGAAATGCACACCGGCTTCGAGCAGGTCCTGCAGTTGAGGCTGTGCCATGCGTTAGATGATTTCCCGTCCCATTTGGGGTTGTGCGTCCACCACCTTCATCTCCGTGCTGCGATCCTTACCCGAGCGTGTTCGGCGTCAGGACACCCACAGCAGGATCCGGCGGTGTGCGTGGTGGCGGTATGGTTGAAACGTGGAAAACGATGGAACGATGGTACGGGCGACCTGCGGCCTTTCCCTCGTTCCCTCCTTCCCTCATTCCGCCTACCGCTTCGAGAACTGGAACCGTTTCCGTGCGCCCGGACGGCCGGGCTTTTTCCGTTCGACCGCGCGAGGATCGCGCGTCATCAGGCCAGCGGCGCGGAGCTTGAGCCGATGCTGCCCATCGGCCTCTACCAGGGCGCGGGCGATGGCATGGCGAAGGGCGCCAGCCTGACCCGCCTGTCCACCACCATTCACGTGGGCCTTCACGTCGAAGGCGCCCAGAGTGTCGGTGGCAGTGAAGGACTGCTGGATGTGCTGCACCAGCGACGGCCTCGGAAAGTAGTCGCCCAGCGTGCGGCCGTTGATGTCCCACTTGCCGGTGCCGGGGGTAAGATAGACCCGGGCCACACTGGTTTTGCGGCGGCCTACCGCCTGCCACCGAAACTGAGGTACCACTGCGGTCATGCGCTAACCTTGGACGGGGTGACGGAGAACGGTTTAGGCTGCTGTGCTGCGTGCGGGTGCTCTGCGCCGCCGTAGACCTTGAGCTTGCCCCGCATGTGCTGCTTGGCGAGGGAAGTTTTCGGCAGCATGCCGAAGACGGCCTTCTCGATGACCCGATCCGGATGCTTGGCCAGCAGATCCCGCGCGGCGGTGAACCGCTCGTGCCCCATGTACCCGGTATGTGAGAAGTAGTGCTTATTCGTCAGCTTCTTGCCGGTCAGCTTGACCTTCGAGGCATTGATTACCACCACGAAATCTCCCCCGTCCATGTGGGGGGTGTAGGTGGGCTTGTGCTTGCCCCGAATGAGCTGGGCCACCAGGCTGGCAAGGCGGCCGAGCGGGACTCCGTCCGCGTCGACCACATGCCAATCGTGACTGATGTCCGCGGGGGTGGCGGTAAAGGTCTTCATGTGGTCTGCTGCCTTGAGCTTTGGCCGAGTCAAACTGAAACAGATTCACAAGATAGCCGAGTACGACAGCTTGGGTCAATACTCGGGTGCAAAGCACGACAAAGCCGGGACTGGATATCAGCCCGGCCAGTACTTAGAGGGAAGCCCCTACGCGGTGGCCGCCTGCTCCGATCTCCGCCGATTTTTCAGCCGCCGGTCCGCCAGCAGGATCCGCATTCGCGGGGCCGGCCTGTGGTCGTGCCCAGCGCGACATTGCGTCGCCGCCACAGATAGAAGAGGCCCACCATGTCCACCACGGCCGCTGAAGAGGGTTGCCGAGCTCAACTCAAGGCGCATCGATTTTGCATTTTATGCGCCAGGGACTCTCACCCCTGACCCTCGAACTCGACCAATACCTGCCCCCGCTCCACCGCCTCTCCGGGCTGAACTCGCAGTGCCTTGACCACCGCCGCGGCCGGACTCTTGAGCTCGTTTTCCATCTTCATAGCCT
>JACCRS010000190.1 GCA_013813435.1 Gemmatimonadales bacterium | reverse complement strand
GGGAGCAGTCATTCCCCTCCGCCTCTCCATCCCTCCACCTCTCCGCCTCCCCTACCTCCTCACCAGCTCCCCGTTCTGGATGATCTCGCGGTCCCACGGCAGGATAATGAAGTTGTCGGTCTCGAAGGCGTGAAAGTCAGGAGCGTACTCTCCCGTCTTGAACGACACGGCGCTCCTGACCTCGGCCGGCTGGAGGGCGCGGACCTCGCTGAGGGCCAGCTTCAGGGTGCTGCCGGTGTCGCAGGTCTCGTCCACCACCAGAATCCGGCGGCCCCGGATACTGGGGGGAGGTCCGGTGACCAGCACCGGCTGGGCTCCGGCCTCGTGGCGGGTGACCACCATCGAGGCGAAGTCGCACTGCATTATGGACGCTACCACCACTCCGGGGATGACGCCCGCTTTGGCCACGCCGAGCACGATCTCGGGCTCATACTCCTTGGCGACGCGCATCGCCAGCGCCCGGCAGATCTCGCCGAAGAAGGGCCAGTCGACTTCCATGGTACCGCGAGCCACCGGCACTGAACGGCGCATGCAATGATCTCCTAGGGGGGCACCAGCCACTAAGCCAACGTACCCCCCATCTCGCAGCGAGGCAATCTCGCGACTCGCGAATCGCGCCTGACGACTGGCGACTCGAGAGTGCGACTGGCGACTGGCGACTTTGACTCTTATCTTAAGCCCTTTCCAACACCTTGCGCCCGCGCGACTTTGCCTCGGAGAACCCCGCTCTCAGATGAGCTTCTGGCAACGTGTCTTCGGAAAGGGAACTCGGGAAAATCTGAGTCCGCAACGAATCGACTACCTCAATGAGGGCCTGGCCCTGGAACGCCAGGGAGACTTCGAGGCTGCGCTCACCTCCTACCGGCTCGCTTTCAGAGACAACCCCGCCGACTCGCGTATTCTGCTCAACATGGCCATCGCCTTTACCAAGACCGGGCAGCCGGAAGAGGCAATCCGGCACTACAAGCGCGCCCTCGAGCTGGATGACAGCCTGGGTGGAGCCCACTACGGCGTAGCGTTTCTTCTCCTGAAGCGGGGCGACGTTCAGCAGGCCACCGACCATCTGCGGGCCTTTCTGGCCCGGCCTCCCAAGGGGGCCGACGCGGAACGCTGGGTGCGGCATGCGGAGACCGCCCTGCGCGACATCGGCAAGAGCCCGGCCCCGGAGACGCTGTGACCCGCGCGCCCCTGCTGGCTTGGTTGGTGCTGGCGCTGGGCTGCAGCGATCTCACCGAAGGAGCCGGCGGAGTGGTGGAGTTGCAGATCCGGGAGCCGGCCGTCACGTCAGTCGAAGTCGGCGAGGCGCTGCAGCTCACCGCCCAGGCCCTGGACCGGGACGGCAACCCGGTGGATCAGCCGATCAGCTGGCGCACCGCCGATGCCACCGTGGTGGTGGACAATACCGGCCGGGTCACCGGAGTTGCCCCGGGCGCGGGACAGGTTCAGGCGTTTGTGGGCTCGCTTTCCTCCGAGGCCATCGGCCTGACGGTAAATGCCCGGGCCGACACTCTGGCGCTGGTGGGCGACTCGGTCGTCATCGTTGGGCCTGGCGTGGCGGCATCCGCTCCGCTGGTGGTACAGCTGCTGAGCTTGGCGCAGGCCGGTCCCCTGCCCCTTCGTCCCGTGGTGTATACCCTCAGCTTCCCGGCCCTGACCGATGGCACGGCGGCGCTGCTCCCCGGCGGCGTTCTGGTGGACACCATCTCTACCGGCACCACCGGATTGGATCAGAGCATAACGGTGGGTCGCGTGGCGGGGCTGGCGTCGCCCGATAGCGCCTTCGTGGCCGTGCGTTCCTACCGCGCCAGCGGGGCCGATGTTGCCGGGTCGGGCCAGCGCTTCATCATCCTCTTCCAGTAAGTGGCAGCCACGGCACGCACCCTCAACGAGCTTCTCTTCGGTGCGCTCGACCGGTTCGGCTCCCGCCCGGTGGCGATGCGCGCCAAGCAGGCCGGCAGCTGGATCGAGCTGAGCTACCGCGATGTCGCCGAGCGCATCCAGGACCTGAGCCTCGGACTGCTCGCCATCGGCGTAAGCCCGGGCGATCGGGTGGCCATTCTCTCGGAGAACCGGCCCGAGTGGGCCATCGCCGACTACGCCTGTCTCACCGCCTGCTGCACCGACGTACCGATCTATCCCACTTTGCCCGCCAAACAGGTAGAGCACAACCTGAGCGACTCCGGCGCCGTCGCGGCGTTCGTCTCCACCCGGCTACAGCTCGAGAAGCTGCTGGCGGTCCGGGAGCGGCTGCCTCGGCTGCGGCACATCATCGCCTTCGATCCGGATGTCTCCGGGCCCGGAGTGCTGAGCCTGGAAGAGGTGTACGCCCGGGGACGCGGTGTGCGGCCGGAACGCGGCAGCTGGAGGCCCGATGCGCTTCGGGTCCGCCCGGAGGACGTCGCCACCATCATTTACACCTCGGGGACGACCGGAGAGATGAAGGGGGTGATGCTCACCCACGGCAACATCACCTCCAACGTGACCACCTGCTGCACGCTGTATAGTTTTACCGAGCACGACGAATGCCTGAGCTTCCTGCCGCTCTCCCACATCTTCGAGCGTATGTTCGGGCATTACTGCATGCTTCACTCCGGCGTGATCATCAACTACGCCGAGAGCGTGGATACCGTAGCGGCCGACATGCAGCAGTGGCGGCCCACGCTCATGGCGTCGGTGCCGAGGCTGTACGAGAAGATCTACGGACGGGTGCTGGATGCGGTCCGCTCGGGCTCGGCGGTCAAACGCCGGATTTTTTTCTGGGGCAAGCGGGTGGGCGAAGCGGTGGTGGACCGCCGTCTGGCCAACCGTCCGCTCTCACCGGTGCTGCGGGCCCAGTTCGCGCTGGCGGACCGCCTGGTCTTTGCCAAGCTCCGGGCCCGCACCGGCGGACGGATCCGGTTTTTCATCTCGGGTGGCGCGCCGCTGTCGGCCGACATCGCGCGCTTCTTCCACGCGGCCGGCATGCCGATCCTCGAGGGCTACGGCCTCACCGAGACGTCGCCGGTGATCGCCGTGAACACCTTCGAGCACCTGCGGCTCGGCACCGTGGGTGTGCCGATACCAGGCGTAGAAGTGAAGATCGCGCCGGATGGCGAGATCCTCACTCGCGGGCCCCACGTCATGAGCGGCTACTATAACAAGGCGCAGGCCACGGCGGAGGCGCTCGACTCAGAGAGGTGGTTTCATACCGGAGACATCGGGATGCTCGATCCCGATGGCTTCCTGCGCATCACCGACCGCAAGAAGGACATCATCGTGACGGCCGGTGGCAAGAACATCTCGCCTCAGCCGATCGAGACTCTGGCCAAGACCAACAGATTTGTGTCCAACGCGGTGATGCTGGGCGACCGCCGGCCGTTTCCCATCATGCTGGTGGTACCCAACTATGAGACGCTGGCCGGGTGGGCCACGACCGAGGGACTTCTCAGCATGGATGCAGCGAGCCTGGTGGCGCGGCCGGAAGTTCGGGCCATGATGGAGCAGGAGATTGGGACCACCTTGCGTGACCTGGCCGGGTTCGAGAAGCCCAAGAAGCTGTTGCTTCTGGCCCGCGACTTCAGCCTCGAGGCCGGCGAGCTCACCCCCAAGCTCAGTGTCAAGCGCCGGGTGGTGGAGCAACGTCACGCCGCCGCGATCGAAGCGCTGTACCACGCACCGGAATAGGAAAAAGCAAAAGCAAAAACAAAGCAAAAGCAAAAGCAAAAACAAAGTTAAAGCTTTTGCTTCACCTCACCCTAGTACCAACCCAGACACCGTCGGCACTGGCCAGCAGCTCCACAACGTCCGGCGGCGGGTTGTTCCCTTCCCCCACTACTCGGAGCCCCGGCAACACCACACGAACCGCC
>JACCRS010000065.1 GCA_013813435.1 Gemmatimonadales bacterium | reverse complement strand
TCCCGGGTGCAGCGCACGCTCCAGAAGCAGGAGGGCGTCGCCGAAGCCTCCGTCAACCTGATGATGAAGAGCGCCACCATCACCTATGACCCGGCGGCGATCACGCCCGACCGCCTGGTGGGCGCCATCCGCGAGACCGGGTACGGGGCCGAGCTCACCTCGCCCGACGAGACGGCGTTTCAGGAGCAGGAATCGCGCGACCGCGCCCAGGAGGAGGAGTTCAAGGCGCTCAGGCTCAAGGCAATCGTGAGCGCCGTGGCCGGGGTGGTCGCCATGATCCTCTCCATGCCCCTGATGGCGGACACAGCGCATGGTCAGGTGGCCGACCCATTCATGCGCTGGATGATGGAATCGCTGACGCCGGGTCTGCGCGCCGCCGCGCCCTGGCTGTACGCGCTGCCGGCGGGGGTGATCGCGTCCACGCTTCTCCTGGTCACGTTCGGAGTCATGGTGTGGGCCGGCCGGCACTTCTATACTCGCGCCTGGGCCGCCTTCCGGCACCACGCAGCCGACATGAACACCCTGGTGGCGATCGGGACGGGCGCCGCATTTCTCTACTCCGTCATCGCCACTCTGGCGCCGGGCTTCTTCCTGAGCCGTGGTGTGACCCCCGACGTGTACTACGAAGCGGTGATCATCATCATCGCCCTGATCCTCACCGGCAACAGCTTCGAGGCCCGGGCCAAAAAGCAGACCTCCTCCGCGCTGCGCGCCCTGGTGAAACTCCAACCGAAGACCGCCCGGGTCGTTCGAGGCGCCGAGGAAGTGGATGTCCCGGTCGAGACGGTCACCACCGGGGAGATCCTTCTGGTGCGGCCCGGGGAGCGGGTGCCGGTAGACGGCGTGGTGCTGTCCGGTGAGAGCGCGATCGATGAATCGATGCTTACGGGAGAATCGATCGCGGTATCAAAGAAGGCCGGTGACCGGGTGATCGGCGCGACGGTGAACCGCACCGGCGCCTTCCGCTTCGAGGCCACCGCGGTGGGAGCCGACAGCGTCCTGGCCCAGATCGTGAAGCTCATGCGCGATGCCCAGGGCTCGCGGGCACCCATTCAACGCCTGGCCGACCGGATCAGCGGGATCTTCGTGCCCGTCGTCCTGTCAATCGCCATCGCGACATTCGTGGTCTGGTTCGTGGCGGCTGAGGCCGCACCCGGGGTGCGCGGTTTCGCTGCCGCCGTCGCGGTGCTGATCATCGCTTGTCCTTGCGCGATGGGTCTTGCCGTGCCGACCGCCGTTATGGTGAGCACGGGTAAGGGGGCCCAGATCGGCGTGCTGATCAAGGGGGGCGAGGCGCTTCAGCGAGCCGGTGACGTCAGCACGATAGTGCTCGACAAGACTGGTACCGTGACCCAGGGCCGGCCCACGGTGACCGACGTTGTCCCCGCTCCGGGAGAACCGGCGGCAGACGAGCGGGAGCTTCTCCGCCTCGTGGCCTCGATGGAGAAATCGAGCGAGCACCCGCTGGCCGATGCGATCGTCGGCCACGCGACGGATGCGGGGATCCCGCTCTCGCCGCCCGAGGCGTTCGAGTCGGTCACGGGCCGGGGGGCGCTGGGCGTCGTAGATGGAATCGCGATTATGGCAGGAAACGAGGCGTTGATGGCGGACTACGCCATCGAGGTGAGCCCGCTGCGGCCCAGGGCGGAGCGGCTTGCCGCCGAGGGAAAGACCCCGGTATACGTCGCCATCAAGGGTTCGCTCGCCGGTCTGCTCGCCGTTGCCGATCCGCTCAAGGCGACCTCGCCCGAAGCGATCGCTCGGCTGCAGGGGATGGGCCTGGAGGTGGTGATGCTGACCGGCGACAACTGGCGGACCGGAGAAGCGATCGCGCGCCAGGCCGGCATCGCCCGGGTGGTGGCGGAGGTGCTGCCCGAGGGAAAGGTGGCCGAGATACGGCGGCTGCAGTCTGAGGGGAAGGTCGTGGCCATGGTCGGCGACGGGATCAACGACGCCCCGGCCCTGGCACAGGCGGACATCGGCGTGGCGATCGGCACCGGGACAGACGTGGCGGCCGAGGCGGCCGATATCGTGCTCATGCGGGGCGACCTGCGCTCAGCGGCTCATGCCATCGAGCTCTCCCGCCGCACCATGCGGACCATGAAGCAGAACTTGTTCTGGGCCTTCATCTTCAACGTCATCGGGATTCCCATCGCCGCCGGAGTCCTTTACCCATCGTTCGGCCTGCTCCTGAGCCCGATCCTCGCGAGCGCCGCCATGGCATTCAGCTCGGTGAGCGTTGTGACCAACAGCCTGCGCCTGCGCCGCCTCCGGCTCACCTGATGCAGGCCACCTACCAGTGGACATCTCTATGGCAACGAAAACGAGAAGCGCGCGGCCGACGCCGGCCCCGCAGACAAGCTGCGGGTGCGGCACGCACAGTGAGTCGTCGGGCCGCAGAGCGGTGGCCGTAGACCCCGAGATCAAGGACCGGAATCTCAAGCGGCTTCGGCGGATCGAGGGCCAGGCTCGGGGAGTCCAGAAAATGGTCGAAGCGGATCAGTATTGCGGCGACATCATGACCCAGATCGCCGCCATTCACGAGGCGTTGCGATCGGTGGCACACGAGCTGATGCGCAACCACCTCATGCACTGCGCCACCACCGCCATTCGATCGGGGGGCAGCGACGCCAATGCGATGTACGACGAACTGCTGGATCTCATGCGGAAGCTCAACCGATGAGCGATGCGCACCCGGGTCACCACGGCCACGACGCCGGAACGGTGGCCAAGCCGGTATACCAGCAGCAGCCAGAGCTGACGGACCAGATGGCCCGCGTGGTACCCGGAGCGCCGGCTGCGGCTGAACGCCATGGGAGTCACGCGGGACACGACAAACACGCCGGCCACAGCGTGGGGATGTTCCGCGACAAATTCTGGATCTCGTTACTACTGACGATCCCCACGCTCATCTGGGGGCACATGCTCCCTCGGGTACTGGGGTACACCCCGCCAGCGATACCTGGTGCTCACTGGATTGCACCGGTTCTCGGCACTGTAGTGTTCCTCTATGGAGGCTTGGTATTTCTCCAGGGGGCGGTGCGCGAGCTCCGCGACCGGCTGCCGGGGATGATGACCCTCATCGCCCTGGCCATTTCGGTCGCGTTCCTCTTCAGCGCGGCAGTCACGCTCGGGTATCCGGGAATGCCGCTGTGGGAAGAGCTCGCAACCCTGGTGACCATCATGCTTCTGGGGCACTGGATCGAGATGCGCTCCATTTCGCAGGCGCAGGGAGCACTGGGTGAGCTCGCCCGGCTCCTGCCCGACACAGCGATTCGGCTTCAGGGTCAGGAGACCGAGGAGGTCCCGATCAGCCGACTTCAGGAGGGCGACGTAGTGCTCGTCCGCCCCGGCGCGGGCATTCCCGCTGACGGAGAGGTGCTCGAGGGAACGAGCGATGTGAATGAAGCCATGATTACGGGCGAATCCCAGCCGGTGAGGAAGAAGGCCGGAGAGCGCGTGATTGCAGGCACAGTCAATGGATCGGGCTCGCTTCGTGCCCGAGTGACTGACACGGGGGAACGCACTGCCCTGGCCGGAATCATGCGATTGGTGGAACAGGCGCAGAACTCACGATCTCGGGCTCAGGCCCTGGCTGATCGGGCTGCCTTCTGGCTCACCCTGGTAGCACTCGGTGCCGGGATCCTCACGCTCATCGGCTGGCTCGCCGCCGGTGCGGATGCCGCGTTTGCCGTGGAGAGACTTGTCACCACACTGGTCATCGCCTGCCCCCACGCGCTGGGTTTGGCCGTTCCGCTGGTCACCGCGATTTCGACCACTCTAGGAGCGCGAAGCGGGCTCCTCGTGCGTGACCGGCGCGGCCTGGAGGAGGCGCGCACCCTCACCACGGTAGTGTTCGATAAGACAGGCACGCTGACCCGGGGGGAGTTCGGCGTCGCCGGTATCACGACCGCAGATGGGCTCGATGATTTGAATGCTCTGAAACTCGCCGCAGCAGTCGAGCGGGATTCGGAGCATACGATCGCCCAGGGTATCGTCAGGAGCGCGCAGGAGCGTGGGGTCGCGATCTCAGAGGCAAAGGATTTTCAGGCCCTGCCGGGCGTCGGAGTGCAAGCTACCGTAGAGAGCCGAGCTCTCCTGATGGGCGGTCCCGCGCTGCTTCGGAGCCGATCAGTCCGGGTGCCGCCCTCGCTGGCCATCGCCGCTGAGCAGGCAGCGACGCGAGGCCAGGCAGCTATCTATCTGGTGGAGGAGATCGACGGCGCTCAGGCTCTCGCGGTCTTTACCGTGGCCGACGTGATCCGGCCGGAGTCACGAGCAGCAATCCAGGCGCTCCATGAGGAACGCATCGAAGTCGTAATGCTCACGGGAGACGTTCGAGCGGTGGCCGAAGCCGTGGCGGCCGATCTGGGGATAGACAAGGTCTTTGCGGAGGTGCTGCCGGACCAGAAGGCGGGAAAGATCAAGGAGCTTCAGCAGGCTGGGAAGCGCGTCGCGATGGTTGGCGACGGGGTCAACGATGCCCCGGCACTGGTAACTGCGAACGTCGGGATAGCGATCGGAGCGGGCACCAACGTAGCCGTGGAGGCCGGTGACATCGTGCTGGTGCGCAGTGATCCTCGAGATGTGCCGCGGATTATCCGTCTGAGTCGCGCCAGCTACCGGAAAATGGTTCAGAACTTGTGGTGGGCAGCGGGTTACAACATCGTGGCTATACCGCTTGCAGCCGGAGTGCTCGCCAACCAGGGGATTCTGTTGTCTCCCGCGGTTGGTGCGGTGCTCATGTCGCTCAGCACGGTGATCGTCGCGATCAATGCCCAGCTGCTGCGGCGTGCAACACTATGAAACTAGACGAGCTCACGGACGAGGAGCTTAGGGCTGAAGCGCGGCGACGTGGGTTCGAACTGCACAGTATTCCGTTTAGTCAGGCTGCTCAAAATGCTCTGCGCGAGCTGGAGGGCTTGCGTCGACGAATTGATGAACTCCTAAGCCAGCTAAAAGGGTCATCGCCGCCGCGTATCGCCGAACGACAGGAGCACGAGTGATTACACCAGCCCTCCGCAAGTTGCCCCTCACTGCGCATGTCCGGGGCGGTAGCTCAGCTGGGAGAGCACCCGCTTTGCAAGCCCCGCCACCCGGCCCGAGATTCGCACGCTGTCCGTAGTTTCAGACAAACATCACGTAAACGGTGCCGAGGCCTTACCCGGGCATCCGCACTGTTGCGTATGCGTCTTTGCACACAACCTTGCACACCCTTGTCTGTCGCCTGCAGGCCCGGAAACCATTGCGGGACTGGTGGTGCGCCCTGCCGGACCGGGCCTATTCCCCAGCCTCGGTCCCGAGCCCCCTCAAGTGAGCAGCTCACACGTGCGTTGATATTAGGTCGCAGCGTCGGTATCAATCGAACTAACTAGGCGCAGCCGAGGACCCTGGGGTGCAGCAATTCAAGTGGGTTTCCATGAGTCGATTGTCCAACGAGACAGCCGGTGCAGGCACGGGGGCCGCGGAGGAGTCCACCGACTCACCACCACTCATCGAGCGGGTGCTCGCACCGTTTCAGCGGTTTGTCCGAACCGAATCCGCGAGCGGGCTCGTATTGCTCGCATGCACCGCGCTGGCGCTGGCTTGGGCCAACTCTCCGTGGGCGGCTTCCTACGAGCATTTCTGGGAGACGGAGCTGACCGTGGGGCTAGGCCCGCTCACCGCGCAGACCACCGTGCACCACCTAATCAACGACGGCCTGATGGCGGTGTTCTTCTTCGTGGTCGGCCTGGAAATAAAGCGGGAGATGCTGGCGGGTGAGCTTGCCTCAGTTCGGCAGGCAGCCTTGCCCATTGCCGCCGCCGCGGGCGGCATGCTGGTGCCGGCCCTGCTCTATCTCTCGCTGAATGCCGGAACGCCCGGCGAGCCTGGCTGGGCTGTTCCGATGGCGACGGATATTGCGTTCGCGCTGGGCGTGCTCGCCTTGTTGGGTGACCGGGTTCCCTTGGGCGTTCGCGTGTTCCTCGCCGCGCTGGCTATTGTCGATGACATCGGAGCGGTGCTCGTGATCGCGCTATTCTACTCGGGCGGGATCGCCTGGCACGCGTTGTCCTTCGCTGGGGCGCTCCTACTATTGGCAATTGGAGCTAACGTCGCTGGCGTCCGCCGTCCGTGGGCCTATGCTGCCATCGGCCTCCTGCTTTGGGGAGCCATCCTTTCCTCGGGGATTCACGGCACCATTGCTGGCGTCCTCCTCGCGATGACAATCCCGGCCCGCACCCGCATCGACGAGGGAAACTTTCTCAGACGTGCCCGTGGTGCTCTGTCACGGTTCGAGGTTGCTCACGAGCCTGGCGCATCTCCGCTCAAGGACCCGGAACATCAGGCCGCCGTCCAGCAGCTTGAACGGTTGGCCGAGCAGCTCCAGCCGCCGCTCCTCCGCTTGGAGCACGCGCTTCATGGTGTCGTGGCGTTCGCCATCATGCCGCTCTTCGCCCTTGCCAATGCTGGTGTGCCGCTTGGGCTCGCCCAGCTCGAAGGTGGGCCGACCACGTCGGTGGCGCTGGGAATCGCCCTTGGCCTTATCGCGGGAAAGCCGATTGGAATCACCCTGTTTGCGTGGGGGGCCGTGCGCCTCGGTTTTGCGAGCTTGCCGCAAGCCGTGACCTGGCGATTGATCGGTGGCACGGGTCTGCTCGGCGGGATAGGTTTTACCATGGCACTCTTCATCGCCGGACTGGCGTTCGTCAACGAACCTGGCCTTCTCGTGGCAGCTAAGCTGGGGATTCTCGGAGCCTCGCTGATCGCGGGGCTGGCTGGGTGGCTGGTTCTCCGTCGCGGGAGCACTCCGACAGTTAGCTGAGCGCCACAGGATTCGGCATTGCTGGCTTAAAGCCAGCTCACGGGGGGCCGGATGGAGCCACTCAAACTAGTCGCCAGCGCACGGGTGGAGCACTGGGTGATTGCATCCGCTGTCATTCTGCTGCTTGACTACGTTACAGGCCCGTTCATCCAATTCCCCATTCTCTTCATCGTGCCCGTGGCGGTCGCCACAGCGGCCCACGGTTTGATTGGCGGAGTGGGTGTCGCGATTCTGCTTCCTTTGATCAGGCTCTCGTTCTTCCTCAGGTGGGAACTTCCAAGCTCGTGGGCAATGGAATGGGTGGACACACTCGTCGACATGGTAATTCTCAGCGGGTTCGCGGTGACCATTGATCAGATCGTGCGCCAGCAGCGCCAAATCAAGGTGCTGGAGGGGATGCTACCAATCTGCGGCTTCTGCAAGCGGATCAGGGATCAGGATGGTGAGTGGCGTAGGCTCGAAGCCTTCATTACCGAGCGCTCAGAGGCCAGCTTCACCCATACGTTCTGCGAACAATGCGGGAGGATCCACTACCCCGGGTTGGTTGATTAGCCACCGGGGATCGCCTCTCCTCGTCTTGTGACATCTTTGTACACGCCCCACTTGGGGCGGGCGGTAGGACCCGCTAACTTGTAGGCTCGTAGCACTTTCGGGGCGGTAGCTCAGCTGGGAGAGCACCTGCTTTGCAAGCAGGGGGTCGCCGGTTCGATCCCGGTCCGCTCCACTTGCTAGATCGTGGCCCTGCAGCGGGTTCCGCTGTGGGGCTTTTTCCTTT
>JACCRS010000058.1 GCA_013813435.1 Gemmatimonadales bacterium | reverse complement strand
TTGCGGCAGCTACCTGGCGCTCTCGCGGAATTTTTCGCCACGACATTTCCCTACAAGGCATTCTTCATAGGCCGAATCGAGCAACCCCGGTCCAAGGCGACGGTGAACCTCGATAGCTGCAGCCAAGATGTCGGAAGTTCGACGTACGGAAGGACCCTCTGCGCCTCTGCGGTAGGTCATGGCAGAATGCTGCAAAGCTATATCTCCGAGAACGAACCTGGCGGGCGCATCAAGGATCGGAATCACCGCGGACGGTAGATCCCCCAAACTTCACGCAGGGTGTCGCTGATCTCGCCCAGGGTGGTACGGGCGCGGACCGCATCGATAATGTGCGGCATGAGGGGCGCGGTTCCGGCAGCTGCTACTCGAATCCGCGCCAGCGCGCTGGCCACATCGTTGGCATCGCGTGACCGCTTAACCTCCGCCAGGCGGGTACGTTGCTCGGTCTCCAGCGCCGAAAAGTCGGGCGCCGGGATTGTCAAAAGCGTGGAGTCGTCGGTGTAGCGATTGAGCCCGACAACCACGCGGCCGCCCGACTCCTGGGCTTTCTGCAGCTCGTAGGCGCTGCGCGCAATCGCTTCCTGAAAAAAGCCGCGCTCTATGGCCCGGGCCGCGCCACCCAGGGCGTCCACCTCGTTCATCAATTCGCGGGCCCCGTTCTCTATGGCGTCGGTGAGCGCCTCGACGTAATAGCTGCCCGCCAGAGGATCCACCACGTCGGCCACTCCTGACTCGAAACCGAGAATTTGCTGGGTGCGGAGCGCCAGCGTGGCGGAATCGCTTGTGGGCAGGGAGAGGGCCTCGTCGTAGCCGTTGGTGTGCAGCGACTGGGTGCCGCCGAGCACCGCGGCAAGCGCCTGCACCGTTACCCGAACGACGTTGTTGAGCGGCTGCTGGGCCTGGAGAGTGACACCACCGGTCTGGGTGTGAAAACGCATTCGCGCCGTTGCATCGTTGGCGGCGAACCGGTCGCGCACTTCGCGGGCCCAAAGCCTTCGGGCGGCCCGGAACTTGGCAGCTTCCTCAAAAAGGTTGTTGTGGCTGGCAAAGAAGAACGAGAGCCGGGGCCCGAAGCTGTCGATTGTCAGACCAGCGCTCACCGCCACGCGCACATACTCCAGCGCATTGGCAAGGGTAAATGCCACCTCCTGAACCGCCGTGGCACCGGCTTCCCTCATATGGTAGCCGCTGATCGAGATGGGGTTGAAGCTCATCGATTCGTCGGCCACGAAACGGAAGATGTCCGCAACCAGCCTGAGGGACGGCTCGGCCGGATAGATGTAGGTGCCGCGCGCTATATACTCCTTGAGCACGTCGTTCTGAACCGTGCCGGTGAGCTTGCTCCGGGAGACGTTCTGCTCTTCCCCGGCCACCACGTACATGGCGAGAAGGATCGCCGCTGTAGCGTTGATCGTCATCGAGGTGGAAACCTGGTCGAGCGGGATGTCGCGAAACAACGCCTTCAGGTCTTCAACCGTATCGATTGCGACGCCCACCCGCCCAACCTCTCCCTGAGCCATCCCATGGTCCGAGTCGTAGCCCATTTGGGTGGGCAGATCGAAGGCAGTCGAAAGTCCCATTTGTCCCGCGGCTAGAAGCTGCCGGAACCGCAGATTGGTTTCCTGAGCGGTGCCGAAGCCGGCGTACTGGCGCATGGTCCAGAGCCGGCCGGCGTACATGTTGGGGTAGGGACCGCGGGTGAAGGGAAACTCACCCGGGCGCCCGAGATCCCGGACGGGATTGCCGGCCCAGTCTTCCGGTGTGTATACGGTCTTCACAGGGCCGGTTGGGAGACGGCTCCGCTGTTACGTTCGCCTACCTGGCGGACGGTATCGGCAACGAAGCCGACATCCTCGCGCGAGCCAATCACCAGAGGGGTCCGCTGGTGCAGCATCTCAGGCATTATATCGAGAATCCGGTTCACACCATCGGTCGCCGAGCCCTCGGCCTGCTCCGCGATAAATGCCATCGGACTGGCCTCGTAAAGCAGCCGAAGCTTGCCTCGCTGGTTCTTGCTGTCGGCAGGATAAAGGAATATCCCGCCGGAGATGAGGTTCCGGTGGAAGTCACCCACCAGAGAGCCGATGTATCGGCTGTTCTTCGGCACCACTCCGTTGAGCCCCTCCGTCAGGTCGCCCTTGAGCCCGCGCACCGCCGCCTGCATCCCCTTCCCCCAGCGTGGAAAGTTGCTCTCGTTCACGCTGTAGTACTTTCCGATTCTCGGCGTGATGATGCGGGGGTGAGAAAGGAGGAACTCCCCGATGGTGGGGTCTAGCGTAAAGCCGTGGGCCCCCTGCCCAGTGGTATACACCAGCATCGTGCTCGAGCCGTACATCACGTAGCCGGCCGCTACCTGCTTGCATCCCGGCTGGAGCACATCCGCCACGGTGCCCCGACCGTGCATGCTGACCCGGCGATAGATACTGAAGATGGTGCCCACAGCGGAGTTGACGTCGATGTTGGAGGAGCCGTCCAGCGGATCAAAGAGAACGGCGTACTTACCGACCGGATACTCTGGGGGCACCGGAATGATGTCGTCGTCTTCCTCGGAGCCCATGATACAGACCCGGCCGGTATGCTTGAGGCAATTCTTCAGCGTCTCGTTTGCGAGGATGTCGAGCTTCTGCTGTTCCTCGCCTTGTACGTTCTGTATTCCGGAGGCACCCAGGATGTTGACCAGCCCAGCGCGGCGGATGGAAGCCGCGATAATCTTGGTGGCAAGACAGATATCGTACAGGAGATTGGACAGCTCGCCCGTGGCTTCCGGGTAGCGATCTTCCTGATCGAGAATGAAGCGCTCGATGGTGGTGACCGATGTATGCAAAAAACCCCCTGTCAGGAACGTAAACGGCAGCCGGTGAACAGGAAGTTCCGGTGACTGCTGGCCTCCTGTTCACTTTTGCCGGTCACGGTTGGAGCTGGTTCTCCCGCACGTCGTACATGGTCTCGCGCCTGCCCGAGTGCATCGTCATCCGGGTCCCATCGGTGGTAACCGTTATGGTTCCGTCGCGATCAGTCCGCCACACGTCCACTTTGTGGTCTCGCAATCGGCGCAACGTGGGGACCGAAGGATGCGCGTACTTGTTTTGACCCACGGATATGACGGCGGCTCGCGGACGCAAGGAATCGAGCCACTCGTCGCCCGTGCTGCCCCGGCTCCCGTGGTGGCCCACCTTGAGCAGGTCAACAGCCGGGGCTCGGCTCCGCATCTCGGCCTCGGCAGGAAACCCCGCGTCTCCAGCGAAAAGAGCCTGGAATGAGCCGTATTCGATCAGCATCACGAGTGAGTCCTCATTCACATCCTCTCCCCAGCCCGACCAGCGGGGATCGGGATGCAGGACCGTGAACGCCACCCCATCGAGGACGAAACGCTCGCCCGTGCGGGCAGCATGCCAAGGGATGGCACCGGCAGCCAGATCGTCCAGAAAACCATAGTACAGGGGGTCGTGCACTCTCTCCCCCGGCTCGATGATCATCCCGGCGTCGAAGCGCTCGAGCACGCTTTGGACGCCGCCAAGATGATCCGCATGCGCGTGGGAGACTATTACCACCGCCAGCTCCCGTACTCCCCGGCTGGCCAGAAATGGAGCCACAACCCGCCGCCCAGCGTCGGCATAGCGACTGCGCGGGCCGGCATCGATCAGTACCCAGCGGCCGGCTGGGGTCCGAACCACGGCCCCATCTCCCTGGCCGACGTCAAGAAAATGTAGTGCGAGATCTGAACCGGTGTTAGCGGTGCGAGGGACCCAGGTCCACAGCAGGCTGCTCCAGAGTACAACAACCGCTGCCCAACTCCAGCGCCTGACCGCCTCAGCCAGGGTGTTTCGCTTGCCGATACACCAGAGGCTGACCGCAAGGCCAGCTGCCCAGGGCACCGCCGATCGCAGCTCAGCCGCTCCAACCGTGTGCCCACCGGGCAGGGACGCACCGGCGAGGGCCAGAAGCTCCAACAGGTGAAGGGTCAGACCAGCTCCACTGGCGAGAGCGCCCGCCATAGCCGGCCAGAGGGGGTAGACCAGCAAGCTTGCCAGCACCCCGGGCACCGCCACCGCAGCAAGGGGTATTGCCAGGAAATTGAGGGCGATACCGACGACGGCCACTGCCCCCAGGGCTGCCGCGGTGATGGGTGCGGTGGCTAGCGTTGCTCCCACCGAGGAGCCGAGAGTTCGCCACCATGCCGCCTCGCCAAGCGTCCGATCGGTCCACTTGCTGAACGTGCTGGCGCCCCAGAGTGCCGCGGCCGATAGCCAGGCTCCCAGGTCTACCATGGCCCAGGGATCGATCAGAAGAACGCACAGACAAGTGACCGATAACAGGGCGTTGGTCTCGACCAGCCGCTGCCGGACGCGGCCCAGCGCCAGGAGCGCTGCTAGAGCCGCCGCGCGTGTGGCCGGAGCAGGCCAACCGAGGAAAGCGACGTAAGCTGCGCTGGCGGCCGCCGCCAGAACGAAAGAGCCGCCGCGGCCCAGGCGCAGAGCTCGGCAAAATAGAAAAACCCAGGCGGTGATCACTCCGACGTGAAACCCTGAAATCGACAGCAAGTGGACCAGGCCCGACTGCGCGAAGCGGTCCTGAAGCGTCCGGTCGATGCCGCCGCGCCGGCCGAGAATGAGTGCGTCCACCATAGGCGCCCGGGCGCCGTATAAAGTCTGGCTGGTATGAGCCAGAGCTGTACGCAATCGGGCCCCGGGAGACGGACGGCCGCTGGCCCCTTCGATCCTCGAGACGACGAGCGTGCCGGCAGGGCGTCCGGCCACCCCCGAGCGCGGGATCCAGCGTGCGACCGCGCTCACGGTAAGCCCGGCACTGAGGGCTCGGTTCTCCGGCCACCGTGCGCTCACCGGACCCCTGCAGGCTCCGAGCGGCTGAACGTACAGGCGCCCGCCCGAAGAATCCGCGGGCTCCAGCAGACGTATCGACAGACTCAAACGGCCGGTCGGAAGGCGTGCGGCGCAGCTTTCGGCCTCCGCCAGCCACGTGATTTCGCCGCTGAGGCGACCGAGGAGAGCAGCCGCGGTGAGGAGAGTAACCAGTGGCCTCTGTGCGAAGAACGCGGCTGCCAGCGCAACCCCCACTACGCCCAGCGGAGCCCCGAAATGCAAGAGGCCGGTCGCTAGACCGGCCCCATACGCCGTGGTGAAAAGGATCGCCGGCCGCAGTTTCACTGCGCCCAGCCGGCTAGCCGGGGGAGGCCCCTCCGCGCTTGCCACATCGAGGGGCCACCGAGATCTTGCGCAGGGCCTCCATCACTACCACCTCGATAGCCGCACGACTCTGCTCCTTCTCCAGATTCACCTCGGTCACCACGGCACCCTCCCGCCGAGAAACGTAGCGCGGCGGAACCCGATTCAGCGCGAACGTCAGTACGTCGTCCCGGCAGAGGTCGCAGCCGCAGTACGCGGGAAAGAGCGGCCGAAGTGTGTCGTATGCAGTGGTGACGTGGTCCTCGACCAGATTCTTGATCACAGGACCGCCATCTGCGGTTGGACAACGCTGCCGGTGAAAGTAGAGCCCGTGGTACCCGTGAAACGGACAGTGTGATACTCCCCCGCAGCGGTGGGAGGAAGGTCCAACAGGACCAGGTGATTGCCACGGGTTCGCCCGAGCATGAGAGTGCCGCGCCGCGCCGGACGCTCGACCAACGCCTCGTGGGTCTCGCCGATACGCGCCATGTTCTTGCGCCGGACATTGGCGCGGACCGTCTCGACCAGGCGGCCGAGCCGCCACGATGCGACATCGTCGGGCACGTGGTCCTTGAGACGCACGGCCGGGGTACCTTCCCGAACCGAATACTTGAACGTGTACGCGTCGTCGAAATCCGCCGCGGCAACGAGACTGAGGGTGGCATCAAATTGGGCCTCTGTCTCGCCGGGAAAGCCGACAATGATGTCGGTTGAGAACGTGATGCCGGGAACCGCCCGGCGGAGCTGCGTCATTACCTCGAGATAGCGCTCTATGGTGTAGCGCCGGAGCATGCGCCTGAGCACCGCGTCCGAACCGCTCTGAACCGGCAGATGAACGTGCTCGCACACTGCCCGGGTAACGGCCATGGCCTCGATGACCCGGGGCGTGAAGTCGGTGGGATAGGGGCTGGTGAACCGAATGCGTTGGAGCCCATCGATCCCGCCCACACCACGTAGCAAGTCGGCAAAGTCATGCTGGCCGTCGTGATAGCTGTTGACTGTCTGCCCCAGCAAAGTGACCTCGCTGGTGCCCTGCAGTACCAGACCAGCCACTTCCCGCTCTACATCGGCCAGGTTACGGCTGCGCTCCGGCCCGCGCGTCTGAGGAACGATGCAGAAGGTGCAGCGGTAATCGCAGCCGCGCTGTACCGTAACGAAAGCGGTAGGTCCCTTCTGCCGCAGGGCGGGGATGTCTTCGTAGTGCTCCCACGAGCGGAACTCGGTGTCGCTGAGGCGCTCTCCACCACATGCCAGATCGATCAGCTCCGGCAAGTTGCGGTACGCATCGGGACCAACCACCAGGTCAACCCGCGGCGCTCCGGCCAGAAGTGCCGGCCCCAGACGCTGGGCCATGCAGCCCACCACGCCCAGCACACCCCCAGCGCGCTTATGCCGCTGCAGCTCACCGACCCGGCCGACGACTCGCTGCTCCGCATTGTCTCGCACAGCGCAGGTGTTCACCAGCATGACGTCGGCATCTTCGGGGGTTTCGGTACGCACGTAACCATCACGGCCCAGGACCCCGAACATCAGCTCGGAGTCGGCCACGTTCATCTGACAGCCGTAGGTTTCGATGTAGACGCGTCTCAGCTCCGTCACGGCCTCACCGAAACTCCCAGAGATATGAGGAAGCCATTGTCCGAGTAGGGCCCTTCGGAGCGCCAGACATGCTCCAACGCCAGGTCGATGCCCGCCCGTTGCTGGGCAAAGCGTGCGCCCGTGCCAGCCGACACCCCGAATTCCTGTCCCTGCTGCCCCGGTACCAAGGGGAACGGCAGAGTGGCATATCGGGCGCCAAGCCGAATGGGGCGGCGGTACGGTCGCCGAGGGTCGGCGGTGTATTCCGCGCCAACAGCAACCTCAAAGGTGTTCTGTGCTC
>JACCRS010000025.1 GCA_013813435.1 Gemmatimonadales bacterium | reverse complement strand
CCACCTGCCGGCGCGGCCGCGGCAGCCGCGATCGTTACGTTGAACTTGCTCTTGAACGCCTCGATCAGGTCCGCCAGCTCGACAACGGTCTTGTTGCCGATAGCCTCGAGGATCTCTTCGTTACTCAGCGCGGTGGTGGGCATCGATATTCTCTCAATCCGGATGATTGTTACGAACGCTGTGCGCGAAGCGCCTCGAGGGCGCCGACCATCTGATACAGAATTCCGGTCATGACGCCGGCAAACTGGGCCATCGGGGCCTGAATAGTGCCGGCCAGCTGTGAAAGCAGCACCTGCCTGGGCGGTAAACTCGCCAGCCGCTTGACCTGGTCCGACGTGACCGGCCGGCCGTCAATCAGGCCGATCTTGATAGTGGGCTTCTCGAATTCCTTGGCGAAGTCGGTAAGGACCTTGGCGGCGGCCACCGGGTCCCTGCCCGCCAGTACGAGCCCGGTGGGCCCGGCCAGGTGATCGTCCAGTGCGGTTACCGAGTTGGCTGCCAGCGCCCGCTGAGCCAGCGTGTTCTTTACCACGATATAGGAGACCCCGGCCGCCCGCAGACGTCGCCGGAACTCGGTCATCCTGAGGACGTTCAGGCCGCTGAAGTCCGTTACATAAATGTTGGGCGAAGCCTTGAACTGCTCGGTCAGGCTCTGCACCGTATCCTGCCGCTCGGTCTTGTTCATCGATACACCGCCGTCTCGAGCCGAACGCCCGGGCCCATGGTACTGGAGATCGTGGCCGAGCGAATGTAAGTGCCCTTGGCCGCGGCGGGCTTGGCCCGGGCGATGGTGTCCATGAACGCTTGGACGTTATCCGCCAGCTGAGGGGCCGAGAACGACACCTTACCCACTGGTGCGTGAACGTTTCCGGTCTTGTCCACCCGGAACTCGATCTTACCGGCCTTGATCTCCCTCACTGCCCGGGTCACGTCCATGGTGACGGTACCCGCCTTCGGGTTGGGCATCAGGCCCCGGGGGCCGAGCACCTTTCCGAGGGCGCCAAGCTGGCCCATCACGTCGGGCGTGGCGACGATGACGTCGCACTCGAGCCAGCCCTCTCTAATCCTCTGGATGTATTCGATCCCCACGAAGTCGGCGCCGGCTGCCTCAGCCTCACGCATCCGATCGCCCTGGGTGATCACTAACACCCGAACCGATTTTCCGGTTCCATGGGGCAGGACCACGGTTCCGCGCACCACCTGGTCGGCGTGGCGGGGGTCTACTCCCAGATTGACGGCGACATCCACCGTCTCGTCGAACTTGGCGTATGACGAGCCCTTCACCAGGGCGACAGCGTCAGGAATAGGATACTCCCTCATCCGGTCGACCCGGGCGACAGCAGCTTCGAACTTCTTCCCGTGGCTGCGCATCAGTCGACTACCTCCAGCCCCATGGACCGCGCAGTGCCGGCGATCATCCGCATGGCGCTGTCGAGATCGGTGGCGTTGAGGTCCGCCATCTTGATCTCGGCGATTTTCTTGACCTGGGCCCGCGTCACCTTGCCGATCTTGACCCGGTTCGGCTGGCCGCTGCCTTTCTCGACACCGGCCTCCTTCAAAAGCAGATTGGGCGCAGGTGGGGTCTTGGTGATGAACGTGAAGGTCCGATCCGCGAAGATCGTCACCACGACCGGAATGACCATGCCGCTCTGACTCTGAGTTCGTGCGTTGAACTGCTTCACGAACTCCATGATGTTCACGCCATGGGGTCCGAGCGCGGTGCCGACCGGTGGAGCCGGCGTGGCCGATCCGGCAGGGCACTGCAGTTTGACCATTGCATTTATCTTCTTGGCCATCTCTTCTCCTGTAGCGTCTGCCCCTCAGGGCGACTCCCACAATTGACCCGTGTGGTGCGGGGATGGGAGCTATTGGCTAATGCCCCCTCAACTGCAAATAATCCAGCTCCACTGCCGTCGGCCGCCCAAACAGACTGACCGACACCCGGACTTTACCCTTGTCGCTCAGTACCTCTTCGACCGTTCCGCTGAAGTCGGAGAATGGCCCTTCGGTAATCTCGACTACCTGGCCGATGAGGAACGGGATTTCTTCCTTCGGCTCCGCCTCGGCCACCGCTTCGGCAATACCGAGCAGCCGGTTCACTTCGTCCTGCCGGAGCGGCTGGGGCATCTTCCCGGTGCCGACGAACTTGATTACGCCCTGGATACTGTTGACCACGTGCAGAGCCTCCTGGCTCATGCCCATCTCGACCAGGACGTAGCCGGGGTAGAGCTTGCGCTCCACCATGACCTTCTTGCCGTTCTTGATCTCGATCACTTCCTGGACCGGCACCAGGGCCAGTCGGATCAGCTTCGACTCGGCCGGACGAGGATCCTCCTCGATCCGTCGCTGTAGCAGTCCGCGGACTTTGTTCTCGTGGCCGGCGGTGGTCTGGATCGCGTACCAGCGGTATTCCATAGCTAGCGCGCGATCCGCGCAACCCCTTCCACCAGGATCAACTGGAGCAGCCAGTCGAGCAGACCGATGATGAGCCCCAGGATGATCGACAGGACGACGATCATCCGGGTGGCCTTGATCAACTCGGGCCGGGTTGGCCACGTGACCTTTTTCAGCTCCTCGCGGACCGCCACGAGAAAGGCCGTGGACCGGTGGAACCACCCGGTCAGCCTGTTCTCCGGATGCCCGACCTGAACGCTGCCCATTCCTACTTCGACTCTTTGTGCAGCTTGTGCGAGTCGCAGTGAGGACAGTACTTCCGCCGCTCAACCCGCTCCGGGTGCTTTCGCTTGTTCTTATCGGTGAAGAAGTTGCGGTTTCTGCACTCAGTGCATTCTAAAATGACCTTGTCACGCGGCATTCTGGCTCTCTACTCAGTCTAGAGTCTAGGGTCCAGAGTCTACTGGTCGAGGGTGGTAGACCCTTGACCCTAGACCCTTGACGCTCTTCTTACTTCAGGATCTTGGTGACCACACCCGCGCCCACGGTGCGGCCGCCCTCGCGGATGGCAAAGCGCAGCCCCTCGTCCATCGCGATCGGCGTGATCAGCTCGATCGTCATCTGCACGTTGTCGCCC
>JACCRS010000019.1 GCA_013813435.1 Gemmatimonadales bacterium | reverse complement strand
CCGCCCCACCGGAACGCTGACTACAGGCGGTGGCGGCGGTGGCGAGAATGATGGTCGAGAAAAAGCCGAGACGGGAAGCGGACATGGATCCTCTTCAGAATGGCAGGGGAGAAATCTATACCGCTTCTGTCGAATCCTCGCCTTCATGAACTCGGTGACCTCGTCGATAATCTGAGTCGCGAAGCTTCACATCCGACTCGCTATAATGGGCGCGAACGCCCGCAGGTCGACCGCTGCCTCCTCGCTCGGGGTGCCGCTCCGCTAACCGGCGCAACTCGCCATTAGCAGTACGAACAGGTCGTCTGCGGCAGTCGGCTCGGCTCGGTCGGCACGGACCACAGATCAGGGGGGTGGGTTTCCACGGACCGACGGGGCTGAGCTCGTCCGCTAGCGTGCTGAATGTCTCTGCAGTAACTGCTCGACGCTGTTGATGAGGTCGCCGGGAGGAAACGGCTTCTGCAGGAAGGGGGCCGAGCTTCGAGGAGAGCCGCGCCGGAATATATCGTTCACGTCATAGGCCGAGATGTAGAGGATGGGAAGGGTGGGCCGGCTCTGCGCCAACCGCCGCCCCAGTTCTCGGCCATCCATGCCCGGCATTACTACATCGGTTACAACGAGATCAACGGGCTCCTGGCCGGCGGCCTCCACCAGCTCCAGCGCCTCGCCACCGTGGGCGGCTTCGAGCGTGCGGTACCCCTCATCACGAAGGACCCGGCACACCAGGTCGCGCACTCCGGGCTCGTCATCTACCACCAGGACCAGACGATCCGCCCCGCTGCCCGGCGAGACGGATGGTGTCGGCGACGCTGCCTCTTCGGCCATAATACCCCTGGGTAGTCGCAACTGTCATCGCAACTTAGCCCAGAAGGTGTGCCCCGGCTAGACTGAACGGCGCCCCGTGAGCAGATTGTACAGGAAGACGATGACGGCAATGACCAGCAGGATGTGGATCAAGCCTCCGGCCACTTTGAACACGACCCAGCCTAGGAGCCACGCCACGATCAGAACAACAGCGAGCCACACCATGGAGAGAACCTCCTGTGGTTGTTGAGAGGTACCGATTCTCGTTCTCGGCAAACCCTATATTTTCCCCAGCCTGCCGTCTGTGACCGCACTTACAGATCCTGCCCCATCGCGACCCACGTCACATCCTAAATGTTCGCGCCGGTCCAAGTTAGCATGTTGCTGAACCATTTGCGGTGGCCTCCCCGGACAACCGCAAAGTCCCCAGCCGCCGAGTGGACCTGATGGATGACGAACTTTACCGGTTGATTGCCGAGTCTTCGGTAGACTACGCCATTTTTCACATTGGCCTGGATGGCATCGTCAAAAGCTGGAATCCGGGGGCGGAGCGCATCTTCGGTTTTACCCCACAGGAGATCGTTGGGCGCCACGGGTCCATCCTTTTTGTTCCGGAAGACGTGTTTCGCGGGGAAGCGGAACGGGAGATGAGGTTCGCTTCCGAAACCGGGCGGGCTCAGGACTCGAGGTGGCACCTGCGCAAGGATGGCTCCCGCTTCTGGGCCAACGGGGTCATGCTGGGATTGAGGGACAGGACGGGCACCCTTAGAGGCCTGGCCAAGATCGTTCGGGACGACTCTGGTTTGAAGCAGTCGCAAGAGCTGCTCCATTACCAGATCAACCTGGCTGATGCCATCGCCAGCAACGCGGCGGAGGCATTGTTCCTGATCGACAGGGAGGGTCGTACTACGTTCGCCAACCCGAGCGCAGAGCAAATGTTCGGATGGCGCCGAGAGGAGCTGATCGGCCAATTCCTGCACGACAAGCTGCATAACCGCCGCGCCGACGGCTCGCCTTACCCCGTCGAAGAATGCCCTCATATGCGGGTGCTGGTCACCGAACAGACACTACGCGGGGAGGACGATTTCTTCGTGCACAGGGACGGGCGCATTCTGCCGGTAACGTGCTCGACCGCGCCGATACGAGGAGAGGGAAGCATCGCTGGTGCCGTGTTGGTAGTGCGGGACGTCACCGAGCAGAGGCGGGCGGAAGAGGTAGCGCGGGAGAAGGACGAGGCGTTCCGCCAGGCCCAAAAGCTGGAAAGCATCGGCGTCCTCGCCGGGGGCATCGCTCACGATTTCAATAACCTACTGACGGGGATCATGGGTAATGCCGGCCTGGCTCGGCGGGCGGTTCTTGCGGGTCGGAACGAGAAGGCCGCGGACATGCTCCAGGATGTACTAAAAGCCAGCGAACGCGCGGCCGATCTTACCCGGCAGCTGCTGGCATACGCCGGTAAAGGCCAGTTCGTCATTCAGCCGGTGGACGCCTGCAAGCTGGTCACCGAAGTCGGCACCCTCATCCGGGCATCGATCTCGAAGAGGATCACGCTCGTCATGGACGTCCCGGATGAATGCCCCTCGGTCGAGGGCGATCGGACTCAACTCCAGCAGTTGGTCATGAACCTCGTCATCAATGGTGGCGAGGCGATCGGCGATCATGCGGGCACGCTGATCGTGCGTATCCGGACCGAACACTTCACCGAGCGACGTGAGCGCCTGCGCACGGCGGGATTTCCGATTTCGACCGGTGATTACGTCAGGATCGACGTGATCGATACCGGACAGGGAATGGATAAGGAGACTCGCGACCGGATTTTCGAGCCTTTCTTCACCACCAAATTCCTGGGTCGAGGCCTAGGCTTGTCAGCGGCGCTCGGGATCGTGCGGGGACACCACGGGGCGATCGGAGTGCGGAGCGAGCCGGACAAAGGCACGACATTTACTGTCCTTCTGCCGGTGCTCACCGAGCTGCGGCATCTCCGCCGGAGCGGCCCCGAGGTGTTGCTGGAACGTGATATCCACGGTGTAGGTACGGTACTAGTGGTGGACGACGATTATGCCGTGCGCTCGCTCGCCGCAAGCGTACTCTACGAAGCAGGATATACCGTGGAGCTTGCCGAAGACGGAGTCCAGGCCATCGAGCGCATGAGTCTGCTGGGCGACCGGGTGAGCCTGGTCCTGCTCGACCTCACCATGCCGCAGCTCGGTGGAGCCGAAGCCGCGATGGAGCTGCGCCGCTTGCAGCCCGACATCCCTATCGTCGCCATGAGCGGATATGGAGATGTTGAGGTTATGGAGCGCTTCAGCGGCGCCCATATCGATGAGTTCCTGCCCAAGCCGTTCACTCCTGACCAGCTAGCGGCAAAGGTGCGCGATGTCCTTGCGGCCGTAGCCGACTGACGAACTCAGCCCAAAGGAGAAGCTACCGCCGCAAGCTCTTCGGTCCACACCCGCTGAAGCAGATCGCGACTGTAGCTCAGATGGTGAGGATCAGGCGTAAAAACCTCGAGCGTAATGGTTCCGTCATAGCCGCGGGCCTGGAGTAGACGGACGGCGCCCCTGAGGTCGACACTTCCGGTACCGAGCGGCAGGTGCAGATCAGCACCGCCCCCCTTGTTGTCGTGCAAATGAACGTGCCGCAGTCTACCCCCAAATGCCTTGAGGAGCTCCTCCACGGTGCTATGGCTCACGAGCAGGTTGGCATGTCCGATGTCCAGATGAAGGCCGAGATCGGGCAGCGGATCCAGCAGCTCACCCATCTGCGCGGCGGTGTTAAAGTCGCCCGGTAGATTCTCGAGCATGAGGCCGATGCCCCGGCTGGCTGCATAGGGCATGAGCTCGCCCAGCGTCTCGAGGTTCTTCTCCACGAAGAAGCTTCGCGAGTGCATGGGGGCATGCCGGTCAGGGTGCACGTTCATCCAGCGGGCACCAAGTGCGGCGAACACATCGACGCAGCGGCGCAGCTCCTGCATCGAGGCCTGGCGGATCTCCTCGATCCCACTCGCGATCGGTAGATAGAAGGCGGTGTGGCCCACGATGCCCAGACCGTGGCGCGCCAGAGCCAGGCGGATGGCTTCCCGGTCCACTCGCCAGGAGGCCGCCATCGGTGGCTCGAGAGTCAGATCGATGAAGCCGAGGCCTAATGATGCCACCCATTCGATCTGCTCCAGAATGTCCCGCGCCGGGTGGTTCATCGCCCCGATCAGCACGTCGTCTCAACCACCAGATGAGCGTAACCAGGGCCGGCTGTCGAGAAGACCGGCTCGGGCCTGGATCCCGGCCGAGCTCTGCGCGTCTGGCCTCGCCGGCATCAAGCCGAGCCGATTCCAAACTGACTGTGGAATGGTATGGGCGCGGCCCGGATCGAGCCAGGCGGTCACTGCGAGCACTGCGGTGAGGAGCGGGGCGTCCGTCGAGAGACGGTCCAGCAAACGGTCCCAGTCGATGGAATCGGTTTGAGCCGAGATCAGATTAATTACGTCGCCCCAGTCGGTCCGCTCTCGCTGCAGCACATACAGCTTGCTCCAGATCAACTCCTCGATGGGAATGGCGCGCACTTGCTCGTCGCGGATCCCCACCAGGGGACCCCGGGTGAGCCAGGTTTGGTCGACGTAAGCGCGTTGGTTGGCCATGGCCCAGATGGCGTCGACCAGTACGTCGCCCTCGCTGGCCCGATATATCCAGGACCGGTCGTAGGGCAGGCGGTCGAAGTGATCGGTCAGCCCCGCAAGGCTGGTGGCCTCCTTCATGGCGTCGCGGTCTTCCGGGAGGATATACAGGTCGAAATCCTTGGTATTCCGCAGCTCCCCGGTAAATACCGCTGTGGCAAAAGCTCCGCCGAATGCAAACCGGACGCCCGCCTTACGCGCCTCCCGGATCACGCGCTGGTAGACTTGCCACTCATCGTCGGGTAAGCGGCTGCTCCACGGCTGAGGAATCGAGTCCGCTCTTGCCTTGCTCACGGCAGGCGCCCGCCGTGGGGCGGCGCGCCGGTCAGATCTCGAAGAAAGGTGAGGAGTGAGCATGGCAAGGTAACTCCACGGTGGTGGGCCATGGGGGGTTCGTGCAGCGAATTCAAGCGGGTGTTCGTCGATTTCCTCTGCTCGGCCGCTTCGGGGCTCTCCGGGGGTCACCAGCCAGTGTTTCCTTCACGCCTTCAACCACCTGCGAGGTGGTCGCCTTCAGCGTTCGCCAGGTTTTCCCGCCTACCCGAAGCACGCCGTCCAGCCCGCCCCGGACAGTCTTGGCTCTTTTCCCGGGTTTCCGCCGCGAACTTGTGGCTCCGGCGGCTGTGGTCTTCTTCACCCTGCTCTTCGAAGCCTTTTTCCGGGCGCCCGTTTTTTTCCTGGATGATTGAGGCTTCGCTTGCGAGCGCTTCCTGGGGGCGCTTCGCTTGGCGGACTTCTTTGCTGCGGCCATGGCGGTCTCTCGATTGGCGTTAGGTCTCAGGGCCGAGTGCAGAAAACTCAGTCAGCACCGGGAAGACAAGATAAGGTGTGTAAGGGCTGTCACAGACGCCAGGGGGTTTACCCTCGACCTTGAAGCCGTCTCCCCTTCCCGGGAAAACTATGGACGAAAGCGGGGCATTTCAGCGTGTTACCGGGCCCGCATTCCTGCGGACAGCGGCGCGAGTCGCCTCGGGCGCGGACTGGAGCTGGGTGGGTGCTAGCGTGCGAGGTCCTCTGCTCACCCTGGCCACCGCCATCGTGTTCGACGTTCTTGCTCGAAATAGTCTTCCGATCGCCCATCCGTTTCCTATTCTGGTCTTCACGACTGTTTACTCCACCTATAGTGGAGGATTGCGTCCCGGTCTAATCAGTGCGCTGATTACTATGCTTTACGCGCTGCACTACCTGTCGGAACCGGGCTCCATCCTTCGATACACACCCACCAATGCATATAGCCTTCTGGCCATCAGCGTAGCGGTATCGTTGACGGTCCTGCTGGTGGCTCGTTTGCAAGGCGCTGCAAGGGGGGCGCACTTCATCCAGCTGTCCCGCCAGGAAGCCGAGAGGGTCGACCGGCGCCTGGCGTTCTTCGCCGAAGCCAATGCCGTGCTCGCCTCCTCGCTCGACTATACCAACACGTTGCGGGACCTGTCCCGGCTCATTGTTCCTACCCTGGCCGACTGGTGCGCCATCCACGTCGCCACCGAGCAGGGCACCCTTCAGTTTATCTCCGGTGCGCACCGCGACCCGTCAAAGGATCTCCTCGTAAGAGCCCTGTGCGAATACGGCTCAGCTCGGCCCCCCTTCGGGACTCCCCATCGGGGCGCGGAGATGGGTGAGGTTACCGACGCGGTTCTGCGAACCCGGGCGGAGGACCCGGAACAGCTCAAGCTCTTCCGGGCCCTGAGTCCCACAGCCTTCATCGGGGTCCCCATGCTGGCGCGGGGGCAGAACGCCGGCACCATAACGCTGGTAGTGTCCACCGAGTCAGGACGTTCCTATGAAGCCGACGACCTGGCATTCGCCCAGGAGCTGGCGAGCAGAGCCGCCCTGCCTGTGGACAATGCCAGGCTCTATGACGCGGCCCAGGAAGCGGACGAGCGTTACGGCATGTTGTTCGAGAACAATCCCCAGCCCATGTGGGTGTTCGATGTCGAGACTCTTGAGTTCATCGAGGTGAATGACGCTGCTATACGCCATTATGGCTACTCCCGCGACGAGTTTGTTGCGATGACCATCATGGACATCCTCCCGTCCGAGGATGCCCCGGGGCTTCACCATGGGCTGGAAGGTACCGGCGCGCAGCGAGGCGACGTGGCCCTGGCTCAGCACCAGCGCAAAGACGGTACGATTATCGACATGGAGCTGGTCTCGCACGAGATGGAGCTGGATGGCCGCCGGACTAGGTTGGTCCTGGGGACTGACATTACCGAACGCACCCGCACCAGGGCCGCCCTGCACCAAAGCGAGGAACAGCTCCGGCAGGCCCAACGCACGGACGTGGCCGGGCGTCTTGCGGGTGGGGTCGCCCACGACTTCAACAACCTGCTTACCACCATCCTTGGATTCAGCGATCTCCTGCTGAGCGACCTCCCGGAGGAGCACGTTCGCCGCAAGGACGTGGAGCAGATCCGAAAGGCCGCAGACCGGGGCGCCCTGCTGACACGGCAACTGCTGTCGTTTGGCCAGCCCCCGACCCTGCAGCCCAGAGCGCTCGAGCTCAATTCGGTGGTCACGAATATGGAAGGCCTGCTTCGACGACTGGTCGGCGCCGACATCCAACTGACAACTCGGCTACGCCCGGGACTCGGTGAAGTGAAAATGGATCCCGGGCAACTGGAGCAGGTACTGGTCAACCTGATCCTCAACGCCCGTGACGCCATGCCGGCGGGCGGCACCCTGACGATTGAGACTGGAGAGCGTCAGATCAGCGAGTCAATCCGGGGCCGGTCGGTCAAACCGGGACGCTATCTCGTTCTCGCCGTAAGCGATACCGGCAACGGCATCGATGGCGAGGAGTTTTCTCACGTTCTCGATCCCTTTTTAACCTCACGAGCGCCCGGCAGCCGCGCAGGGCTGGGACTCTCGATCGTCTACGGCATCATAAAGCAGAGTGGCGGCGGGGTACGGGTCTCAAGCGGGCCGGAGGAAGGAACCACCGTGAAGGTGTTCATCCCCCGCCTGGAAACGGACCAGCTCGCCGTTACCGACGTTACAGCCTCACTCCATGGAGACGAGACTGTCCTCGTAGTGGAAGACGAGGACGGTGTGCGCGAGCTGCTCTGGGGCGTTCTGAGCCGGCACGGGCATAGAGTGCTGGAGGCCCGTCACGGCCGGGACGCGGTGACGGTGGCTGCGGGCTACAGACATCCTATCCAGCTTCTGGTGACGGACGTGGTCATGCCCGAGATGGGGGGGGGCGAGCTGGTCGATCAGCTCCACTCGACCCGGCCGGAGCTCAAGGTGCTGTACATCTCTGGTTATACCACCGATGAGGTGGCTCGAAGAGGGGTCAAGCAGAACGAGGCAGCGTTTATTCAGAAGCCGTTCACGTCGGAGGAACTGATGCGGAAGGTCAGGGAGGTTTTGGGGGAAGCCGGGAGCCACCTGGAGGGGACAGAGCCTCGCACCTAGGGTCACTGGTCGCTTACCTTACTCTCCTCTGAAGCCCCCGCAGGATATCGCCGCTCGGCTCTCCGTGCAGGTACAACATCACGTCGCCCAGGATCCATCGCAGATTTCCGCTCGCGGCCCCGGGCGCCTGCCCGGTGCGTAATCGTTGCTGATCCAGCAAAATCATCCGTCCGCGAGCATCCCGGTATACCACCCGCACTACCGGCCGGCCTGGGTCCGCCCCTGCTACCAGACGCCCTTGCGCCAATCCGATGAACTCCGGGGTCATCGCCTCGATGACGTGCATAGGGCGTCCCAGCTGCCGGTTCGCCTCGTCGAGGCCGATTCGCAGGTATATCTGGGCCTTCTGCTCTAGAGTGCGCGGCGGCGGTGGAGCTTCAGCGGGTGGCGTCTCCGGCCGCGCCGGCGGCAGCGCCGCCGTAGCCGCATTGGCTCGAGACCGTATCCGTTCGCGGTCCAGTTCTTCCAGAGCAGCAGCAGCGGCCTCGCGAGTGGCGAGGTCGGCCCCGGGCGATGGCCGATCAATGGCTTCGGTATCGGGTCGGTCGGCCGCGACCTCTGCGGCAGGGTCTGACGGTGGAGCAGTGTCTTCCGCCGCCGCTGCCATCCTGTCGGGCTGGTCGCGCGCGGTATCGGGAACCGGCGGGCTGGGGAGGACCTCCGGCGCGGGCCTGGGGGTCCTGGTGCGGTTTGCCGGCGCGGGTCGGGTCGCGCGGGACGGGGCAGCATCAGGTCTCACGGTCTCTTCCGGGCTCACCACCGCCGTCGGAGTCTCTGGCGCCAAGGTCACATCGCGCTCGCTCAGCTGCAGCCGGGGCTCGTCAGGCGCAAACACGCTCCTGGCCACCTGACCGGCACCTATGATGAACACGATCATGGCGGCCCAACGTAGGCGGCGGGCCCACCGCCGCCGGCGTGCGGCTACTTCGAGATCTTCGGGGAGAAGGAGTTCAGGCGTGGCGTCCCACACCGGCTCTCGCCAGTTTTCCGGGCTGCGAGGAGCGTCCTGTGGCAGAACTGCGGGTTCTCGTGGCGGACTGGCTACCCCAACGGGAGTCTCCAGAGTAGCCACCAGGCGGTCGGCTTCTGCCATAAACTGCTTGACGTCCTGCAGGCGCGAGCCACACGCCGCGCACGCGCCGAGATGGGTCTGGATTTCCTTGACTTCCCCCAGCTCCAACTCTCCATCCAGGAGGGCGTGGAGAGTACCTTCATCAAGATGCGGCATTCTTCCCTCGTGCCTCCGAGCGATAAGCCTCCACCAACCTCCGGCGGGCTCGAGCCAGTGTGGTTCCCACGGCCCCTTTGGATAACCCCAGCGTGGCGGCGATTTCCTCGTAGTTAAACCCTTCGGCCTTGAGCAGCAGCGCTTCCCGGTCCCGTTCTCCCAATGTCGCAAGCGCGGAGTGAACCGAGGCATTCAGCTCATTGCGTTCCAGATCGGCATCCGGGCCCGCAGCCGGCCGGTCTTCAGTCCGAAGCAGCTCCAGCCGGCGCCCCTGGCGAATTGTGCGCCGCCCATCCTCGCGCACCAGATTCAGCGCCACCGCGAAGAGCCAGGGGCGTGGGTTATTCGGCGGAGCAGCGACAGCTCGCGCGAACGTCTCCTGCGCCAGATCTTCAGCCCGGTCACGATCGCCGGTGCGGCGGTAGAGCATCCGCACCAGCGACTCGTAATATTCTTCGAAAAGCTGCGTGAGATCGGCCGTCATGTGCCTCTTTCCCGGCGTCCCGCGATCACGACTCTGTCCCGGCGCTAGATACGGCGCGACCTCTGGCAACTGTCATACCAGAATCAATATGCGGGTATAGCCTGCTAGCTCCGTGACGGAGATCCTATCGGCATCCCCAGGCTCAGTCCAGCCCGTTCCCGAGGAGAGCCTATCCCGGGCGCAAGGGCGCGTCAGAGGCACCCAGCTAACCGGAACGAAGGCGGCTCGATCGGCGTTGTTAAGGTCTTGTCCTCAGAGATCTTGGGTAGTTCGGAGCCGGCGCCGGGGGTGTGGACCGAGGATGGGGATGTCCCCCGGGGGCAGGAAGCTGGGGAGGAGATGCGTCTCACGCGGGAAGTTGCACGGTCACCCGGGCGAATTCTCCGCAAAGCGCCGGAGCACTGCGATGAGATCCTCGGCCAGAAACGGCTTCTGAAGAAATCCGGTGATGCCCGGCCCGGAGTCACTGAACTGGGGAGCCACTACCTGTTCGGTGTAGCCGCTCATCATAAGGATAGGAAGATCCGGCCTCATGGCCCGAAGACGGCGGAATGTTTCCGCGCCACCCATTCGCGGCATGGAAAGGTCCAGTACCACGGTGGTCACCATGTCACCCACGTCTTCCATGATGTCCAGCGCATGACGGCCATCTTCGGCGCCGATAGTCTGAAACCCAATGTCCTGCAGGATGCGCTCGGCAACCTCGCGGACGCCTTCCTCATCCTCTACCACCAAGATCGTGCCCGTCCCCCGCCATTCGTTGCGCTCGCCCGAGGGCTTCTCGGTTTTGCTTGCGCTACCGGCAACGGCGGGGAACAGTACCCGGAAAGCGGTTCCTTCTCCCGGCTCGGTTCGGATCCGAATGAGCCCATGGTGGCTACGCACGATTCCCATAACGGCCGCGAGCCCGAGTCCTCGTCCCGCAAACTTGGTGGAGAAAAACGGATCGAAGATCCGACTTAAGGTGTCCGGGCTCATGCCGAGGCCGTCGTCCCCGATCTCCAGATAAACCAGGGGGCCCTTGCTCTGCTCCATCGGCTCCTCCCCCTGCAGCGGCGCGCCGAACCGTTGGTCCTCGAGATCCTCCAGCCGGGCAACTCCGGTGCGCAGGGTGATAACACCTCCGCTCTCTTCCAGTGAGTCCGAAGCGTTAGTTATCAAATTCATCACGATCTGACGAATCTGAGTGGGATCGGCACTCACAGCCGGGAGGTCGGGGGCAAGCTCCCACGCGAGCGTTGCCTGTTTGGAGATAGATGTCCGAAGCAGAGTGGCCATCTCCCTCACCTCGGTCGAAAGATCGAGGTGGCGGATGACAAATGCGCCTTTGCCGGAGTAGGCCAGCAGTTGGCGGGTGAGGTCGGCGGCGCGGAGAGTGGCTCGCACCACTTCTTCCAGCGGTCCCCGCGCTGGAGAACCCGGTGCGAGGTTGCCAAGCGCGATGTCGGCGTTGCCCAGCACTACGTGCAAGAGGTTATTGAAGTCGTGTGCTATACCGCCGGCCAGAACCCCGATGCTCTCCAACTTCTGCACGTGGCGGGACTGCGCTTGGCTGGCCTCCGCCTCGCGCCGAGCGGCTTGCTCTTTCTCGACCAGCTCCTGCGTCAGCTGTTTAGCCGCCGTCAAGTCGGCGTTGCGGGCCGCAACCCGGGACTTCAGCTCCGCGTTGAGTCCACGAATCTGTCGAGCCATGCGCTCGTGCTCGGTCACGTCGCGCACCATCCAACGGATTGCAGCCGGCTCTCCCTGTGGCGCAGCCGAATAGCTCATCTCGGCCTCAACAAGGTCGCCCCCGGCTGGCTGCAGCTTGAAAGCCGCGGCATCGGATCGGTCGCCGCCGGCTATGGAGGCAACCAACTTCCGGAAGCGGGGCCGATCCCAGTCGGCCACATAGGCGGCCAGGTCCTTACCGGGGAGAGACCCGGTCGGTACCCGCAACAGCCGGGCAGCTTTTTGATTAGCCTGAACTACAGTGCCAGAGGGATCGGTTACCAGGTAGGCGTTGGGGGCGAGCTCGAACAACTCCTCATAGCGCCGGCGCTCGAGATTCAGCTGAAGATGCGTAGCGGCAAGCTCCTCGTTCTGATTCCGGAGCTCCTCCTCTGCCCCCCGGAGCTCCTCGAGCGCCACCTTCAGGTCTTTAAGGGCCTCGCTGGACCCCAGCGTGTCCGGGCTGGCCAGGCTGCTGATCCGGGCGTGCATGGATGCCAGCCGCTCAGCGTACTCTTCGGGGGTCACCAGGTCCTCTTCACTGCGGTACGGAAAGCTCCGGGAATAGGATGCCGGGCGCAACTGAATGTAAAACCTGTTGCCACAAGGTACTACAATCTACAGGGACGGCCTAGCGCAAAAGAATTTTGCGGCCGACGTGACTGGCGGCGTGGCGTGCGGGTAAACCCCCCGGTATCTTTCCGTTAGCGTCCAAGGACGGCCCACGGGCCCTGGAGGACTTATGCACACCAAGGTACTGCCAGCATCGCCAGCTTCTACCGATACCTTTCCGATCAACGGTACCGACTTCGTGGAGTTCTACGTCGGTAACGCCAAGCAGGCGAGCCAATATTACCGGACGGCATTTGGCTTTCAGCTGGTCGGATATCGCGGGCCGGAAACCGGCACAAGGGAGCGTGCCAGCTACCTGCTGCAGCAGAACAAGGTCCGATTGGTGCTGACCTCAGCCCTCACTCCGGACCACCCCGCTGCGGCCCACGTAGCTCTTCATGGCGATGGAGTTCGGGACATCGCCCTTTGGGTGGATGATGCCCGCGAGGCGTTTGACCTGGCAGTCGAGAGGGGGGCCCGGCCAGCGCAGAAGCCTACAGTGCTGCGGGACGAGGGCGGCGAGGTCGTGATCGCCGGTATACATACCTATGGCGATACGATCCACAGCCTGGTCGAACGGCGCAACTACCAGGGACTCTTTCTTCCGGGGTTCCAAGCAGTCAATCCCCGGTACAGCCCGGCCTCGGTCGGGCTCCAGTACGTGGACCATTGCGTGGGGAACGTGGAGTTGGGAGCCATGAATACCTGGGTGAGCTTCTACCAGGACGTCATGGGGTTTCGAAACCTGATTTCCTTCGACGACAAGGACATCTCGACTGAATACTCATCGCTCATGTCGAAAGTGGTGGCCAGCGGCAACGACCGGATCAAGTTTCCCATCAACGAGCCCGCCAAGGGACGCAAAAAATCACAGATTGACGAGTACCTTGATTTCTACCGGGGACCGGGGGTGCAGCACCTGGCCATAGCAACCGACAACATCATTCAAACCGTCACCGCCCTCAGAGACCGGGGAGTCGATTTCCTCCAGGTGCCAACGTCATACTATGACAGCGTGCTCGACCGGGTAGGACACATCGACGAGGATCTGGCGCCCTTAAAAGAGCTCGGCATCCTGGTTGACCGCGACGACGAGGGATACCTGCTCCAGATTTTCAGCAAGCCGGTGCAGGATCGCCCAACGCTCTTTTACGAAATCATTCAGCGTAAGGGCGCTAAGAGCTTCGGAAAAGGAAACTTCAAGGCGTTGTTCGAGGCGATCGAGCGGGAGCAGGCGGCGCGGGGGAATTTGTAGGAAGCTATGAGCTATGAGCTTAAAGCTTTCAGCTCATAGCCATATAGGAGAAAGAAGATGCCAATCTACCACACCATGGGCGTGATCCCACGGAAACGCCATATCGCATTTCGGAAGCCCAACGGCGGCATTTACGCCGAGGAGCTGATGGGGCACGAGGGGTTCACCGGAACATCTTCGCTGCTCTATCACACCCACCCACCGACCACCGTCAAATCCGCCCGCAGGCTGCGAGAGTTGAAGTATGAGGCCGATACCGACCAGACGCTGAAGCACCGGCACTTCCGCACCTCGAAGGTCAAACAGGGTGGCAGCCCTACGCTCGACCGCATGCCCCTCCTCTTCAACCAGGAAGTGGCGATGCTGTACGTCGAGCCGGACGAAAACGACGCGCATTTCTACAAGAACGCTCAAGCCGACGAGCTGGTATATGTCAGTAAGGGAACCGGCACCCTTGAGACGGTGTTCGGCGATCTACCCTACCGCGAGGGAGACTATCTCATCGTCCATCGCGGTATCATGCATCGCTACCGGCTGGACCTTGGCGGTGAGGGCACCAAACTTCTTGTCATGGAAAGCCGCGGTCACATCCGCTGGCCCAAGAGGTACCGCAACGAGTTCGGGCAGCTCATCGAAGGCGCGCCGTACAGTGAGCGTGACATGCGGCGGCCAGCTGCGCTCCGCACGCACGACGAGCGAGGCGATTTTCCCATCCTGGTAAAACAGTACGACGGGCTAAACGAAATCATTCTCGACCACCACCCCTTCGACGTAGTGGGCTGGGATGGATACTTCTACCCCTGGGCGTTCAACATCCACGATTTCGAGCCCATAGTCGGCCGGGTACACCAGCCACCCCCGGTGCATCAGACGTTTCAGGGCGATGGGTTCGTGGTCTGCAGCTTCTGTCCTCGGCCCTATGACTTTCATCCCGAGGCGGTACCGGCGCCGTACAACCACAGCAATGTGGACTCGGACGAAGTACTCTACTACGCCTCCAGCGAGTTCATGAGCCGAAAGGGCATCGAGTTCGGAAGCATCACCCATCATCCCGATGGGATTCCGCACGGGCCTCATCCCGGCCGTGCCGAGGCGAGCATTGGAGCCAAGTACACCGAGGAGCTGGCCGTGATGATGGATACCTTTCGCCCGCTCAAGGTGGCAAAACCGGCGCTTAAGATCGAGGATCCAGAGTACCACAAGTCCTGGCTGGATGCGCAGCACGCGCAGTTCAATCCGCCTACGTCGTAAGGACGGGAAGGACGGGAACTCGGTAGGGTGAGGTGTCATCCTGAGCGCAGCGAAGGATCTATCCGATGCCGCGGCTTCGCTCTGGACGCCCGATCCTGAGCAGGTCAAACGCGCAAATCTCACCGCGTTCATCCATCACGTTCAGGAGCGCAAGCCGTCGGGTTCAGACGGCGTCACCGACTTCGCCTCACTCTACCGCTGGTCCGTAGAACGCCCGGAGGCCTTCTGGCCGGAGGTCTGGGAGTTCTGCGGCGTCCTCGCTGATGTGCGGCCGGGGCGGCAGCCATGGGATGAGGTGGTCATCGGCCTGGACCGGATGGGTCCGCCCGATCCTGTGCTAGGTCCCAGATGGTTCCCTGGATCCCGACTCAACTTCGCGGAAAACCTGCTTCGCTTCACCGACGATCGCACCGCGCTCGTTTTCTGGAACGAGCATGGCCGTCAGCGCGAGCTCAGCTACGCGACGCTGACAAAGGAGGTGGTTCGGGTAGCCGCCGCCCTGAACAACGAGGGCGTCACGGCGGGCGACCGGGTTGCCGGATTTCTGCCCAATCTTCCCGAAACCGTGGTCGCCATGCTGGCCGCCACCAGTTTGGGTGCCGTCTGGTCTTCCTGCTCCCCTGACTTCGGCACCAACGGCATCATCGACCGCTTCGGTCAGATCCGACCCCGAGTGCTGTTTTGTGCTGACGGCTACCGGTATGCCGGCAAGGAGGTCGACTCACTGTCTCGGGTCCGGGAAGTACGCGATCGTATTCCCGAGATCGAGCGCGTGGTGGTGATCCCTTACCTCAACAGCCGGCCAGATCTGCGCGGGATCAGGGATGCGGTAATGTGGGATGAGTGGGCGGAACGGCGGAACGGCGGAACGGCGGTAGGGTCCAACTCGATCTCTTACCGCCGTACCGCCGTACCATCATACCGCCGTTTCGACTTTGACCATCCCGTCTATATCCTCTACTCCTCCGGCACCACTGGGCTTCCCAAGTGTCTGGTTCATGGGGCTGGAGGGACCCTGCTGCAACATCTGAAGGAGCTGGTGCTGCACACCGACCTCAACCGTGAGGATCGCATCTTCTATTTCACCACCTGCGGGTGGATGATGTGGAACTGGCTGGTTTCGAGCCTTGCGGTGGGGGCCACGGTGGTTCTCTACGACGGCGCCCCCCTGTTCCCCCGAGGAATTCTTTGGGATATGGTGGAGCAGGAGAAGGTTACCGTTTTCGGCACCAGTGCAAAGTATCTGGCGCTGGCGGAGAAGGAGGGGTTGGCGCCCGGCCGAGTCCATCACCTGGGTTCCCTTCGCGCAGTTCTGTCGACCGGGAGTCCACTGGCAGCGGGCAGCTACGATTACGTATACCGCTGCATCAAATCCGAGGTCCATCTCGCCAGCATTAGCGGCGGCACGGACATCGTATCTTGCTTTGCGCTGGGCAACCCGGTCGGGCCAGTGTGGCGCGGCGAGCTGCAGACCCGAGGCTTAGGGATGGCGGTCGATGTGTTTGATAGCAGCGGCCACCCGGTTCGGGAGAAGGCAGGCGAGTTGGTATGTACCCGTCCCTTCCCCAGCATGCCGATCAGCTTCTGGAATGACCCTGACGGATCGAAATACCGTTCGGCCTATTTCGAGCATTTTCCCGGTGTGTGGCGGCATGGCGACTGGGCACTGATTACCCGGCACGAAGGGATCGTGATCATGGGCCGGAGCGACGCCACGCTGAACCCGGGCGGAGTACGGATCGGCACCGCCGAGATTTACCGTCAGGTGGAGCAGCTTCCGGAAGTGATGGAGAGCCTCGTCGTGGGGCAGGACTGGGAGGGCGATGTGCGAATCGTTCTCTTCGTCAGGCTCAGTGAAGGATTAAAGCTGGACCCTGCCCTCGCAGGGCGCATCCGCCAGCGCGTTCGGGAGTACGCCAGCCCCCACCATGTGCCGCGCAAGATCTTGCAGGTCGCGGATATCCCACGCACCATAAGCGGCAAGATCACGGAGCTGGCGGTGCGGGAAGTCATCCATGGAAGGCCGGTGGTGAACCTGGACGCTATGGCAAACCCGGGTGCACTGGAGCTGTTTCAAGGGCTGGAGGAGCTGAAAAGCTGACTGCTGCCCCAAGCTTCGCTCAGTGTGATCCAGCCCCTATCGGAGGCGCATGTCCCAAGGTACCTTATCGCGACGCTGCTCAATGCAGCGCAACCGAAACCACTTCGAGATGGCCCGCGGCACCCGAAAACTGCGAAAGAGACCCTCAGGCGGGCAGGGTCCCTTCGCTCGAGGAGCACACGTATGAGACAGCTATTGACTCTGGCCGCCGCGGCCTTTCTCGCGGTAGGCTGCGCTGGAAACAACGAGGACGAGACCGGTGCAGCCCCGGATCAGGGCGACGCTACGGTTACGGCCACGGACACCAGCACGTCGATCCCCACTGACAGCACCATGGGTCAGCGTCCCGCCGCAACCGACACCAGCCTCGTTCAGCAGGACACCACCATGGCTGATCCGGGCATGAGCGCGGACACCACGATGGCCGAACCCGGCATGGGCGCTGATTCTAGTCAAACCCTTCCTGGCGCGGAGTCCGATAGTGTTGGCGCCGAGGGCCAAGTCCAGACCGACACTACGGGGATGGAAATGCCTGCGG
>JACCRS010000015.1 GCA_013813435.1 Gemmatimonadales bacterium | reverse complement strand
GAGCCATCCCCTTCTTCGCCTGGATCGCCGTGATCGCCGCCGTCAATGTCGTCTTCCCGTGGTCCACGTGCCCGATCGTCCCCACGTTCACATGCGGCTTGGTGCGCTCAAATTTGGCTTTGGCCATCGGATTCCGATCCCGGTGTTAGCTGTCTAGGGTCAAGATTCTAGGGTCTCATTTTCATCGAGCGCCTAGACCCTAGACTCTCGACTCATGAACAAGCTCGCGCGCGGGATTGAACCGCGGACCTCATCCTTACCAAGGATGCGCTCTACCAACTGAGCTACGCGAGCGACGGCGGTACGGCGGTACCCTGCCCATCCGCTCACCCTCCCTGGCGGAACGGCGGTAGGTTTGCCCGCCACTCCGGTTCCGGTCTCCTCGCCTGCGGGGACCGTCAGGTCCCTCTAATGGTGAGTCAGAGCGCTAGCTCTGCCTCGAAGCGGGCGACGGGACTCGAACCCGCGACCCTCAGCTTGGAAGGCTGATGCTCTACCAACTGAGCTACACCCGCATTTCAGCGGGTAAGCGGGACAGCGGGTAGGGGAGTCAGCTTGTGCCAGCCCCGCCGTTTCGCTTCTGCGTATACCGCGCCGCGCTCACCCTACTTACCCGCTTACCCGCCTACCTGCTTCCCCGCTTCATGGTGGGGGTAGGATTCGAACCTACGTAGGGCGTAGCCCGGCAGATTTACAGTCTGCTACCATTAGCCACTCGGTCACCCCACCGAGCCTTCACCCACCCACATCTGAGACAGAACCCCGCCGGCAAGAAGCGGGGTCCGTATCGATTTCAGAGGGTGTCGGCGCCATTGGCCTACCAACCTAACCTCCCGAGTGTTGGTCACTTAAGGTGTGCCTCGCTCGGGTTTCCTGAAAAAAGACAGACCGGGAGAATACCGAGGTACCATAAGTTGCGCAAGGGCAAGCCACGCTGAACTTTCGCGGCTGCTGACCAGCTCCTGCGACCCACAAAAAAGCCCCCAACGGGGGCACCCTCCAAAAAACCAGACCCCATCGCATGGGTACAACCCGAGCTGACGAGGGGAATCGAACCCCTAACCTGCTGATTACAAATCAGCTGCTCTGCCAATTGAGCTACGTCAGCTTGAACCGGCAGAAAAAGACCAACTTTTCTCCAAGAGAGCAAGTGACCTCAGCCATGCCATCCGATACGCCGGGATTGTAGAATTAATCTTACCACCTGCTCCGTTGGTTCCTTCCCCTTTTAGTTTCCATCATACCCATTGCTCGCGACGCCGGTTGTCTTACCGTATCATCTCATCGGACTCACGTTTCGGGCTGGACCGGATTCTGGCTACGATCCGAATGCCTGAACACCTAAGGCTGGAGACATGGATGCCAGGAATTGTCGGATTGGTGGGTACCGCGGATTCCGGTCGAGTTTCGGCTGCGCTGAAGAAGATCTCGTATATCGACACTTACGAGGCCACGGTGTTCCCCATCCTGCCGACCCTCACTTTGGGATACGTGGGCAGACCATCACAGCGGGACTACGCGACATCCGATGGCGAAGAGCAATCTCGGCTATCCGTACTGGTCTACGGCGCAGTCTTCCGCCAACATCCTCGCCCTCACCGAGTCGCCGCCAGCCAGATCCTGCAGGATTTCCGTGCTGGCCGTTTCCAGGCGCTGCGCGACGCCTACGATGGCAGCTTCGTGATCGTGATCTTCGACCCCGCAAATCAGCGGCTTCACGTGGCGATGGATCGGGTCGGTACCCAGCCGGTATACTATCGGCAGTGGCGGGGCATCCTGACGTTCGGGCCCGAGGTGAAGGCCCTGATGACGGCTGCAGATTCGGACGCCGAACTGTCCGAAGCCGGCCTGATTAACCTGCTTGCCACTGGATACAGTCCGGGGGACCGTACCCTCTTTACTGATGTCAATGCGCTCGAGCCTGGGAGCCTGCTGACCTGGGATCTTTCTCAGCAGACACTGTCCCGGGAGCGTTACTGGAAAATCGTGTATGACCCGACGGACTCCCTGGGACGGCGCGGGGTAGCGGCTGAAGCGCTCTTCGAGAGCACGCGGCGCGCCCACGAGCTCTGTCTCGCGGATGACCCCCATGACTACGATCTCTTTCTGTCTGGCGGCCTGGATTCGCGCGGTATCCTCGGCGTCCTGGACCAGATGGGCGCGATGCCTAAGCGAGCGTTGGGCTGGGGGATGCGCGACGACATTCCGGGCTCGGATGCGTGGATCGCGAAGCAGCTGGCGGGCGAGTTTCGATTGGACTTCTCCTTCTTGCCGTACGACACCGATCAGATGACCGAGATCGCCGCCGAATGGGTCTATGTCTCCGAGTTGGTCAACGACAACATTGGCCGGTACGGCGAGGGGATGGGTGCCGTCCGACAGTTCTATAGCACCGGGGCCGATTTCACCTTTATCGGCGATGAGGCCTGGGGATGGCGTGGTCATGCCGGGAACGAGACCGAGGCGCGTGCTCATGTGTTGCCCTCATCGTTGCCCCCCCAACTAAAATCGATCCTCCGGACCGATCAGGTGGACCGATTCGAATCACTCTACGACGATTCGATCGCCCGGATCATGCAGCCGTGCGAGAACACGGATGCGACCGACCGGAAGGACTTTCTCTACCTGCATGGGCGGGTTGCCCGATTCATCTTTACGCTGGGCTACTACCGGGAAATTGCGTCGGAGATGCGGCGTCCGTTCCTCTCCAATGGGGTTCTGGAAGTCGTGCGGCATCTTCCCAGGGAGTATCGCGTCCACAAGAACCTGTACGTTTCCATGCTCAAGAAATTCCTTCCGAGAACCATGAAATACCCGGAGATGGATGTCCCCAGCCTGCCCGATTGGTCATACGACCTCCGGTACAAGCAACCGCTACGGAACTACTTCCTCGAGCTCCTGGACTTCGCGAACCTGGAGGATGGTCCCCTCGGATCGATGATCGACCGAACCGCGTTCGAACGGGTCCGGGACGATTTTTTCTCCTCCCCGGCCCAGCCGGTCAACCGGCAGGCAAGCGCGCAGGTCCGGATGAAGCGTGCCGCCCGCCAGGCGCTCGTGACTCGCCCTCGTCTCGATCGTTTCCTGACCCGGGTTCGAACCCAGATGGCGCCCGCCAGCCCGAGCAACGCCATGGATTCGCTGTGGAGAATTGCCCTGTGTGTCCTGTTGCAGAGGAATCTCGGGCGATTCCGAATGGGGCGGTAGGAATGTTGGACCGCGCAAATCCTTTTGTCAGCTCGCCCGTCGAACCCGCACCACCTCTATCGAGCCGTCTTTCCCATCCCGGACCTCCCAGCCGGCGTCGCGCAGCAGTGTTCTTATTCGATCTGCCTCAGCGTAGTCGCGCACTCCTTTGGCCTGTTTGCGTTGGACCGCCCAGTGCAGCGCCCACGCCTTTTCGAGCTCCTCGTTCGAGCCTGGCGGCGGAGTCTCGCCGTATGTCGCACCGGTTTCCGGCGCCACCGACGCAGCAGCTCCGGTGGGAACATTGATAACCGTCCCCCGGCTGGTCACTCCCAGCACGTCCTCGGCCAGTTCCCAGGCTGATAGGGCTATTGGCCCCGACCGCTCACCGCCATCCAGTGCGGCATGGCCCTCGTTCATGAAGGTGAACATCGCCGCGACGGCGCGGGGGGCGTTGAGGTCGTCGTCTAACGCCTCCGTCAGATCCCTGCGCAGTCGCTCGGCTGCCTCACTCAACCGAGGCGAGTCGCTGCCCGACCGGGAATCGGTCAACCGTTTCTGGAACTCTCCCAGCCGGCTGGAGGCCCTCTGTGCCGCGGCCAACCCCTCGTCCGTAAGATCCAGCCTCTGCCGGTAGTGGGTCTGAAAGATGAGCAACCGGACTGCGCCGGGATCGACGCCATCTTCTCGAAGGTCGCGTGCGGTGGTGATGTTCCCGAACCGCTTGGACATCTTCTCGCCCCGGATGTTCAGGAACTCGCCATGCAGCCAGTAGCGGGCGAAGTGCTCTCGTCCGGTGTACGCGCAGCTCTGGGCGATCTCGTCCTCGTGATGGGGAAAGATCAGATCCACCCCACCCGCGTGGATATCGAGCACGTCCGAGCCCACCCGTTTCCGGATCAGCTCGAGAGCCATGGCAGAGCACTCGATGTGCCACCCCGGCCGGCCCCGGCCGAACGGCGCATCCCAAGCTGCACCGACGGCTTCGTCCTCTGGTTTGGCCGCCTTCCAGAGCACGAAATCGCGCGCGTCCTCCTTGGCATATTCGTCGGAGCTCACCCGCTCGCTCGCCCCCGCCCTCAACTCCCGCCGATCCAGGCGTGATAGGCGGCCGTACAGGGGAAACTGCGCGATAGAGAAGTACACCGATCCGTCTTCTCCTCGATATGCCACACCCTTTTCGAGCAGGTTACCGATGAGCCGGATCATCGCGGCGATGTATTCGGTGGCCCGGGGCTGCTCGTGGGCCGGCAGTATGCGGAGCCAGTCGCGGTCTTCCTCGAACGCCCGCGCGAATGGATCGACATGGTTTCGGAGGGAAACACCCTTCTCCCGGGCGGCAGCGATGGTGCGGTCGTCCACATCGGTGAGATTCATGATGTGGAAGACGTCGTAGCCACTCGTCTGGAGCCAGCGCCGCAGCAGATCTTCGAAGAGAAACGTCCTGAAATTGCCGATGTGAGCGTAGTTGTAAACCGTGGGGCCGCAAGTGTAGAGGGAAACTCGACCCGGCTCGAGCGGCTCGAAGCTGTCGACACGACGAGTGAGTGTGTTGTAGAGCCGCAAGCTCATCTGCCGCCGACTCCAGGCCTTACCGTGCTGGCAAGCGTCTCAACATCGGCACCATTCTCCAGCAGGAGGTGGACCCGGCGCTCCGGCAGGGGTATCTGGATGCCTTCGCGATCGAACCGGAGAATGAGCCTGCGGCGGAACTCGCGTCCCGCACCCCATTGCGACCCCGGCTGAGTCCTGATCAGCGTTCTGATCACGATCGCGCTCTCTCCCAGAGACTCGACGCCGAGGACCTCGACCGGCCCGTCGAACTGGACGGCCCAGACTGAGTCCGTGGAAAACTGCGCGGCCTCGTCGCGGACAACCGCGATGGCCCGGTCCAGGTCCACATCGTACGGCACTCCGATGTCCACTACCGAACGGGCCCAGCCCCGGGTTCTGTTGGTCACCACTTTCAACTCGCCGTTGGGAACGATGTGCATCGCCCCCTCGAGGTCCCGGAGGACCACCACCCGCAGGGTCATTCTCTCCACTACGCCCGCCTTGCCGGCCACTTCGATGACGTCGCCCAGGCCAAACTGATTCTCGGAGAGTATGAAGAACCCGGAGATCACGTCCTTGACCAGGCTCTGAGCCCCAAAGGACACCGCCAGCCCCAGAATACCTGCGCCCGCCAATATCGGAGCGATGTTGATGAACACATTGAAGGTGAGAAGGATCGCGATCGTAACGATGGCGATGCGGCCCACACTTCGCAGGAGCTGGGATATCGTCCGGCCACGCCTCTCGCGCATGGTGGTGATGGCGTCGTCACCATCGTCGACTGCACTCTCGATCCGTTCGGCCGTAAGCCGCACCACGCGTATCGCCAGCCAGGCCAGAATCCAGATCCCGAGCACCCGGAAGGCGGCGCGGATAACACCCTCGCGGTCGAGCCTCAGAACCTCGACCAGGCGATCTATGACGTCGGCAAGCGAGAGCAGGGATAGCACGATAACTCCCAGAAATAACGCAGCTTGGCCCCTCATCATCCGAGTGGCCTGCGAGCCCTAACCTAAGATGAGATGGGGGGAGGCGGTAGCCGGGGAGTGGACGACGAAGAGGGACTCTACCGGTAGGAGCCCTCCCCGTCCCCCGCGTATACCACGCGGCTTCCGGCTATGCGTACTCCCTCTGCCACGCAGGTCGCAAGCACTTCTTCCGGCGAGCGCGTATGCACCGGAATGCTCCAATAATTCTGCACGGCATACAGGCCGGGAAAGAGGGCTCGGAGTCGCTCCAAGCCCGGCAAGTACGGGGTTGCGGTTGCCACCTGAAGAGCGCGCCAGTGAATCAGCGTCTCGGTGGGGAGCACGACCGTGCGGTCACCTTCACGAATGGCGACCCGACCACAGCGGCCCACCAGAAACCCGAGATCTGAACTGGCAAGGACGAGGCATCGGCTAGTGTGAGGAAGCAGATAGACTTGAAGTGGTACCGGGCCGCATTTGACCCAGGCGCCCAACGGCTCCTTGGGGCCGGCGCACGCAAGGAGGCTGCTGAGAGGAACGTCGGGTGAGAGTGGAAGAGGCGGGCCATGAAACATCCATCAGCATGGCGCTCCACCCGTCGCCCTGCGTCATCCTTTCAGTGCTCGCAGTATCAAATACCTACCGCCGTACCGCCTTACCGCCTTACCCCCTCCTGCCTACCGCCGGCGCACTCACCGCCTCTCCACGACTCCCGTTCAGATACGTCTGCCGCCCCAGCCGCACTGCGTCGAGCAAAGGCGCGGCATCGAAGCGAACCGGATCGGTGGCTGGTAGTCCAGTCTCACGGGTGGCCGAATCGCAGGCTTGGCGCGCAGCCTCATCGCTGAGATCGTAGGTGTTGAGCGAGATGCCGATGACCCTGGTGGGATGGACCGCTGACCCGATCGTTTCGTACAGCCGGATGTACTCGCGCAGGGGCGGAATGCGAAGCCAGGCGGCCTCGCGATAGTCGCCGATGTACTCGCGACTCGACTGGTGGCAGAGAATGAGGCCATCGGGGCAGGAGCCGTGCATCAGCCCCAGGGTGACGGCGGAGTAGCCCGGATGGTTGATGCTTCCCTGCCCTTCTACCAGTAACACGTCGGCGCCCTCGGCACTTTGCAGAACCAGGCGCTCCGCCGCACCGGCCACAAAATCCGAGATAACCGCATCCACAGCAATGCCCCAGCCTTCGATCATAATTCCGGTCTGGCCGGTGGGAACAAACCGGGTGCGAATCCCCCCGGCATTCAGCTCCCGGGCGAGCTGGAGCTGTGCGGTCATCTTGCCCACGTTGCAGTCAGTCCCGACGGTGAGCACAACGAAGGGCTCCACCGCCTTCGCCGCCCCCGAGGCCACGGGGAGATCGGCGGGAGGTTTGCGGAGATCGAGGATCTGCCGGCCGGCCGCCTGGGCCTTGGCCGCGAGCACAGGGTCATCACTGAGGAATGTGTGCAGCCCACTCCAGAGATCGCAGCCGCCGTCGAGCGCCTCCGCCAGCCAGTTGCGCCACGCGGCAGGGAGACGGCCCCCCTGAGGGGCAATCCCCACTAGCACGGCGGTCGGTCCGAACGCCAAACCATCGCGCATAGTTCCGACCACCGGTATGGCTCCGCCAAAGCCGAGGATGTCCTGAGCGGTCTTGCCCGCGTGCTGCCGGTCAAGGACGCCGACGGTGCGCTCCGGGAGGTAGCGAATAACCGAATTGGCGGTCTTGGACGTCATCGGGCCGAAGTCGCCGTCGGCCAGGATCAAGAAGCGCGGTGCGGCCATGGCCTAGGGGGTTACGGGAGCTGGGGCAATGGTCGGCTCCGCCTCGCTGGGAACGGTGCCGCTGGGCTTGGTCTCGCTGATCGGATCTCCGTACATGTGTCCGATCAAAACGTGGCGGATGAGGACCATGACAAAGGCGAGAATCGGCACCGCAATGATCAGTCCGGTCAGGCCGAAGAGCTTGCCGATCAGCAGCACGCCGGCGATGGTGATTACCGGGGGCAGGTTCACCTGGCGCTCCATTACATAGGGCGCCACGAAGTTGGCCTCGATCAGGTGTACTCCCACGCCGAGTGCCGCCACGGCCACGGCCTTGGCCAAACCCAGCGACCCGAGAGCGAGCAGCGCCGGCAAGAGCGTCGACAATAGAGTTCCGAAGAACGGAACGATGGCTGCTACCCCGGCGAAGATGCCGAAAGCCAGAAAGTACGGCATCCCCAGTAGCCAGAGGCCGATGGTGGTGAGCACCGCCAACAGCACCATTGCAACGAGCTGACCCACGATCCAGGCCCGCAGGGTGATGTTGAGGTCTCGGAGGATGCTGCGGGCCAACTCCCGGCGGCCGGGCGGGACGAGAGCCACGACGCCTTCGGTATACACGCCGGGATGCCGCGCGAGGTACACCGCCATCACCACGACGCTTATACCCTCGATCAGGAAGGTGACCCCGCCCTTGAGATAGGGTACCGCAGCGCCGCGGAGGAACCCGAACACCTCGCCCAATGAGCTCGCGAGCAGTCCCGGTTGCGCCGATTCGCCTGCCCTCCGCCCCAGGATGGGCACCCGGCGGATGAGCCCGTTGATGTTGCGGTCGAGATCGGCCAGGAACTGCGGCAGGTTGGTGAGCAGGTCTGTTACCTGCTCGGCTACGGCCGGAACGATCAAAAAGATCGTCCCCGCCAGCGCGCCGAGGCTGAGCAGCACGCCGGCGAGCAGGCCGAGGGCAGGAGGTACTCCGAGCCGCCGCTCCAGGAAATCGGCGGTGGCGTCGAGGTACACCGCAAGTATGATGGCGAGGAAGAGCACCAACAGGACGTCGATGGTCCGAACCGCTAGCGCCACCAGCACGACTACGACTAGAATCCTGCCGAGCGGAAAACCTCGTCGCTCGGTTTCAGCTGCAGCCATCAACCCGCCTTCCCTTCGTCTCCCTCCTCGATCAGCTCGGCATCCCTTACATCATCCTGCCCCGACCCCAGCTGCTTAGAATCCCTTGCCCGGCCAGGGCTCAGTATTCCCATCTTGGTTTTGAGCTCGACGAGCTGCTGGTCGGAGCTGCCTTTGTATTCCAGAGCTTCGAACTGCCGTGCCAACTGGTCGCCGGAGACTTCTTCGTTGAGCTCGGCCGCGGCCAGCGCCTTCCGCTCGGTAGCCTCGATCTTTTCCGCCATCCGCTCGAACGATTCAAAGGCGCTCTTATCCGACATTCCTGACATCGTTTCCTGGATTCGCTGCTGCGCCTCGGCCCGCTTGGACCGCGCTACCAGAATATTTTTCTTGCGCTTGGCCTCTTCGATCTTGTCGTTTAGCTGCCGGAGTGACAGCTTGAGCTGCTCCGTCTCCGCTTTATGGCGGAGCCAGGTTTCTTGCAGCTGCTGCGCCGCTTGAAGCTGCTCGTTGTAGCGACCCAGAGCTTGTTTTGCCAGGTCGTCGCGGCCTTCCTGCACCGCCATCATCGCTCGCCGTTCCCAGTCCTCCGCCTGCTTCTTCAGCGCTTCCGCGTCGCTCTGAAGCTTCTTCTCGTCCGCTATTGCGGAGGCCGCCTGTTGCTTGGCTTTGGCCAGTTGCGTCTTCATGTCGACGATCAACTGATTCAGCATCTTCTCGGGATTCTCAGCCCGGGAAATGAGATCGTTGATGTTCGATCTCAGCATCGTGGAGAGACGATCAAAGAGGCCCATGACGCTTCACCTTTCCCGATAGGGCGCGAGCGCGCTCAGGTGCGAAGCCAGCGCCAGCGTGACCGAGTCGAAGCTGGCCTCGAACTCATTGTAGTCGAGATTTTCCAGCTCGAGCGTATCGGTGAGCACCACATGGTCGCCTTCCAGCCCGTAGGATCCATGCACCAGCTCACGCGCGTTGAACTCCAACAGCTGGCGAAAAAGCTCGCCCCGGCGAGGTTCGCTTCCCGGCAGCTCCATGACCCGGACCCGCAGGATAACTACCGGGGGCGCGTAGTGAATCACGACTTCAGCCTCATCGGACTTTCGAGCTACCCAGAGGTTGGGCTCGATCTCCCGCACGGTCAGGCTGCCACCATCGAGGCGGTCGAGAAACGACTGGATGTCTTCTCGGGTAATCATCGCTGAGCTCCGGGCGGCAACGGGTTGATCGCTTCCGGCGTGGCCAAGAGGCGAACGACGAAATGTAACCGCGTCATCCGACATCTCCCCGAAGGCCCTTTGGCGCGTCATGAGTCCGCGATAGAAGCCGCTCGGCGAAGTCCACCCGCTCCTCGAGCTCCAGAACCCGGGCCTGCAGGGAGTCTACTTCGCCGAGTCGGGCGTGCAGGTGCTCGACATCCGCTTTGAGGACTGGATCAGGAGTTCCCCTACCTTCGAGGCGCCGACCAAATGCCCGCATAATGGGCCACAGAATTATTACCGTCGCGGTCAATGCGGCGATCACTATCAGCAAGACGACCGGTGGGCCACCGTCGTTCAACCAGATCAGATTCGGGTCGAACTGCGGCCCGATAGGGGGTGTCGGGTCCTGAACAATGATCATCCGGTTCTCACTCCATTCTCATGCTCGTAACGGATCATGCGGAGCCTTCTCCTTTCCCCAGCGCCTCGTGGCGGCCCTGGCTTTTCAACAAGATTCGCTCCGCGAAATCAAGCCGCTCATGCAGCTCCGCGACTTCCTGCCGCAGGGCGTCCACATCGGCCAGGAGCTCCGGATCGTGGGCCGGCTCCACCTGGCCGCGCAGCCGGTCTGCCAACGCCCTGCCGACAGGACTGATGGAAAGGAGAAAGAGAGTTCCCCCTCCGAAAATGAACGTAATGGCGAGTATGGCTTCCATGTCCATCCCGTATCGATCTCCCGCCGGCCCTGCCTGGTTCCCGCTGCCTGCCGGACCATCCAGAGTCAGCCGTCCTCGAACGACAGCCTACGGAGGGGCTACTTCACTTGTTTCACAACGAAACGGCACTCCGGCAG
>JACCRS010000014.1 GCA_013813435.1 Gemmatimonadales bacterium | reverse complement strand
GAGCCATCCCCTTCTTCGCCTGGATCGCCGTGATCGCCGCCGTCAATGTCGTCTTCCCGTGGTCCACGTGCCCGATCGTCCCCACGTTCACATGCGGCTTGGTGCGCTCAAATTTGGCTTTGGCCATGGTCCCCTGATCCTTTATAAGTCGCTAATCGCAGTCATCGCGAGCGGGCACCGCCCGCGTGGCGATCTCGCCGCCTCCCACGGGATTGCTTCGGTCGCTCTGCTCCCTCGCAATGACTGCCTTCTCCGCGCTCTTCGTCCTAACCCTTCGCCTTCGAGATGATCTGCTCCGCAATCGTCTTCGGCACTTCCTCGTAGTGATCGAACTGCATCGTGTACACTGCCCGTCCCTGTGTCATACTGCGAAGCTGGGTCGAGTAGCCGAACATCTCCGCCAGAGGCACGTCCGCGGCGACCACCTGAGCTTCCCCTCGTTGGGTCATACCGCCGATCTTGCCGCGCCGGCTGGAGAGATCGCCAATGACGTCTCCCAGGAAGTCGGAAGGGCTCACCACCTCGACCTCCATGACCGGCTCGAGGAGGATGGGGTTGGCCATGCGGGCGGCCTCTTTCACCGCCATCGAGCCCGCGATCTTGAACGCCATCTCGGAGCTGTCCACGTCGTGGTAGCTGCCAAAGACGAGCGTAGCCTTCACATCCACCATGGGGTAGCCGGCCAGCACGCCGTTCTCCAGCGCCTCGCGGATGCCCGCTTCCACCGGCTTGATGAACTCGCGCGGAATGGTGCCACCGACGATCTTGTCCTCGAAGACGAAGCCACCGCCCGGCTCGCTCGGCCCGAAGTTGATCACCACGTGGCCGTACTGGCCCTTGCCGCCGGACTGGCGGATGAACTTGCCCTCGACATTGGTGACGGCCTTCTTGACCGTCTCGCGGAATGCCACCTGCGGCTTGCCGACGTTGGCCTCGACCTTGAACTCCCGCTTCATTCGCTCGACCAGAATTTCCAGGTGCAGCTCGCCCATGCCGGCGATGATGGTCTGCCCGGTCTCCTGGTCGGAACGCACCCGGAAAGTCGGATCCTCCTCCTGAAGCTTTTGCAGCGCCGTACCCAGCTTGTCCTGATCGGCCTTGGTCTTGGGCTCGATGGCGACGTCGATGACCGGGTTGGGGAACTTCATTGCCTCGAGGATGATCGGTTTTTCCTCGTCGCTCAGCGTATCCCCGGTGCGGGTGTCCTTGAGGCCGATGGCGGCGGCGATGTCGCCCGCCAGCACTTCCTCGATTTCGTCCCGCTTGTTGGCGTGCATCTGGAGCAGCCGGCCGATCCGCTCGCGCTTGTCCTTGGTGCTGTTGTAGACGTAGCTGCCAGATTTGAGCGAGCCGGAGTAGACTCGGAAGAAGGTCAGCCGGCCCACGTACGGGTCGGTTGCCACCTTGAACGCGAGAGCGGAAAACGGCTCGGCGTCCGAGGCGCAACGCTGGATGTGGGTTTCGTCGTGCAGCGGCACGTGACCCACCATCGGGGGAACGTCTTCCGGGCTCGGCAGGTAGTCTATGACCGCGTCGAGCAGGGCCTGTACCCCCTTGTTCTTGAACGAGGCGCCACACAGCACCGGAACGATCGAGCCCGATGTGGTGGCCTTCCGGATGGCGTGCTGGATCTCCTCGTAACTCAGCTCCGCGCCGGCCAGGTACTTCTCCAGCAGCACTTCGTCGTGCTCAACCGCGGCCTCGATCACCTCGTGACGGGCGGCCTCGACCCGGTCCCGGTATGCCTCTGGCACCGGCATCTCGGTGAACGTCTTGCCGAGCGTCTCCTCGTCGAAGATGAACTCGAGCCGCTTGATCACGTCGATATGACCGGTGAACATCTCACCCGAGCCCACCGGCAGCTGGATGGGGTAGGCTTTCTTGGTGAGGCGGTCGCGGATCATGGCGAGACAGCGGTCAAAGTCGGCTCCCACCCGGTCCATCTTGTTGGCGAAGATGAGACGGGGCACTCCGTAGCGGTCGGCCTGCCGCCAGACGGTTTCGGTCTGCGGCTCGACCCCTGCCACCGAGTCGAGGAGGGTGACGGCGCCATCGAGTACGCGAAGGGAGCGCTCTACTTCTACGGTGAAGTCCACGTGGCCCGGCGTATCGATGATGTTGATCCGGTACGGGGTGCCATTCCGGGTCCAGAAACAGGTCGTTGCGGCGGAAGTGATGGTGATCCCCCGCTCCTGCTCCTGCTCCATCCAGTCCATCGTGGCCGCGCCCTCGTGGACCTCGCCGATCTTGTAGTTCTTGCCGGTGTAGTAGAGGATCCGCTCGGTCGTGGTCGTCTTCCCGGCATCGATGTGGGCCATGATGCCGATGTTGCGATAGCGATCGAGGGTCGTCTGTCGGGCCATCTGGATGTCTCTCGTTGCTGTTGGTGCGGTAAGAACTGAGGCGGTACCCAGCCACCATCCTCCCCACCCAGGCGGAACGGCGGTACACTGCCGACCTTACCGCCGCTGTATCTACCGCCGTTTGTTCTACCGCCTCTTCATCTACCACCGCAGTATCTGCCGCCGTTCATCTACCGCCGCTTCAACTCCGCCAACCCCTAACGAAAAAGCGGGGCGACCGAGCCCGTCCAGGGGAGGCTTACCTCACCTAACGGTGGTATCGCTCCGCGCACGTCCGGGCTTTCGCCCTGAACGAGGACCCCAGCAGGGTCCCACGCGTTGTCATTAGAAGATCAGAGGTGGCTCTTGTTGCCCGTCAAGTCACGTGATCCGATGTTGGCTCAGAGGGTGTACAGAAACCACCCAAGCCCGTAAAGGATAACGGACTACTCATCAGTGTCAATCCTCCACTGAACCCTCCCAAGGTGCCTCTATTTTACGATCAGCCAAATGAGCTATAATGAGCCTCCGCCCCAGAAGTAGCGGCACAACAAATCCCTTCACCACACACTCCCATGACTTTCTGCTTCCGGCGCTTCGCCCGCTTCCGTGACCTGCTTTGCTTTTTCCTCATAACGCTCTCCGCCTGCTCCAAGACCGACAACGCCTCTGGCGACACCGATGCCTCCGCCCCTGCCGCCACCGGCAACCGCAGCCTCGACTCCGATCTCGAGCAGCTCCAGGACTTCAAGCTCTCGATGCCGCGCATGCAGAAATGGGTACAGGCGCAGCGGAACCTGGTTGCCCTGTCGAAAGCCCGTCCCGACCTCGAGGGCAGCTACCAGGTGGAGAAGAACGCCTCGATCGACCAACAGGTCGCTGCGCTTGAAGGGCATGCCGACGTGAGAAAAGCGGTCAGGGACGCGGGCGTCTCACCGCGCGAGTTTACCCTGACTCCATGGGGCTTACATGCAGGCGGCCACGGCGCACTCGGTTCAACGCATGCCCACTGGCAAGACCCGCGACTCAATTATGCAGTCGCTGAAGGTGCACCCGGAAAACATCACCTTTGTTCAGAAGAACATGAGCGAGCTGGAGACGCTGATGAAGGAGATCGAAAGGTGAGACTGGGCTAACGCTGTGTGCCTGAGCTGACCGAGCAGGCCAGGGGAGTTCAGCGCACATATCTGCTGCTGACGCTGCTGTCGACGTTGTCGGCATCCTTCATCTGGGGCATCAACACTCTCTTCCTGCTTGACGCCGGTCTTAATAACGCCGGAGCGTTCGCGGCCAACGCTTTCTTTACCGCCGGGATGGTGATCTTCGAGGTACCTACCGGCGTCTTCGCCGATACCAGGGGCCGGCGCTCGTCCTACCTGCTCGGCGCCGCCACCCTGCTGGTCTCGACACTCCTGTATCTGGCTATGTGGCGGATGCACGCGCCCCTCTGGGGTTGGGCCCTGGCGTCGGTTCTCCTCGGCCTCGGGTTCACGTTCTTCTCGGGAGCGACCGAGGCCTGGCTGGTGGACGCTCTTGCCTTCACTGGCTCCAGGGAACAGCTGGAGCCCGTGCTCGCCAAAGGCCAGATCGTGGGCGGGGCGGCAATGCTCACCGGCTCGGTGGCGGGTGGGGTGGTCGCTCAGATGACCAACCTGGGGGTTCCGTATATCCTCCGGTCGGTTCTGCTCGGGTTCACCCTGGCCGCGGCGTTTTTCCTGATGAAGGATCTGGGGTTTTCACCTAATCGAAGCAAACGTCCTCTAAGCGAGCTCAGGAGAGTGGCGCGCGCTTCTCTCGAGAATGGATGGCGGAACCCTCCGGTGCGCTGGCTGATGCTGGCCGGGCTTTGTGCCGGCGGAGTGGAGATCTTCGCATTCTATGCGCTCCAACCGTATCTGCTCGAGCTTTACGGCGATCCAGGCGCTTTCGGAATCGCGGGGCTGGCGGCGGCCATCGTCGCCGGAACCGAGATGCTCGCAGGCATAATCGCGGCCCGAATGCGCCGGCTGTTTGCGAGGCGCACCCACGCGCTGATCCTGGCCGCGTTACTCGGCATCGCCTCGCTGGCTCTGCTGGGCGTGACCTCGAGCTTCTGGGTAGCCATCGCTCTGTTGGTCGTTTGGGGGCTGACGTTCTCGGTGAGCGTCCCGATACGCCAAGCCTACATCAACGGGCTCATTCCCTCTGAGCAGCGGGCCACTGTCCTGTCATTCGATAACCTCATGGCGTCGGCCGGGGGCGTGGCCGCCCAGCCGGCGCTGGGACGGGTGGCGGATATGAGGGGCTACCCTGTGGCCTACGTTCTCAGTGCCTTCATTCAACTGGGAGCAGTACCGTTCCTGCTGCTGGCCCGGCGGGAGCGTGCTGCCGCGGATAGGATCGAGTGACACGCGGCCACCGGTGCCGTCTGATTCGATTGACTACAGAAACAAAGGGGCGCCTCGTTCGAAGCGCCCCCGTTTTTCCTGCCCCGCTGCCCCGCTTACCAGCGGTAATGCGCAAACGCCCGGTTAGCTTCCGCCATCCGGTGGGTGTCTTCCTTCTTCTTTATCGTGTTGCCCTCGCCCTTGGAAGCCAGGATGAGCTCCGCCGCCAGCCGTTCGGCCATGGTTTTTTCGGTGCGAGCACGAGAGAAGGAAATAATCCAGCGCATGGCGAGCGCGGTTCGGCGATCGGGCCGAACCTCCACCGGCACCTGGAGAGAAGCACCACCGACCCGCCGGCTTTTCACCTCGAGGGTGGGCTTGGCATTGTTCACCGCCTGCTTGAAGACCGAGACGCCCGGCTGGCTGGTGCGCTCCTCGATCAGATCCATGGCCGAGTAAAAGATTCCCTCGGCCACGCTCTTCTTTCCCTCGAACATCAGGTTGTTGACGAACTTTGATACGGTCTGGCTGTCGTACCGCGGGTCCGGCGGCACCGGCCGCTTCACTGATTTGTTGCGGCGACTCACTTCTTGCCTCCCTTGGCTGCCGGTGCGCTTCCCGCCGCCTTGGGCCGCTTGGCGCCGTACTTGGACCGGCTCTTCCGTCGGTCGTTGACGCCAGCCGAGTCCAGCGTTCCGCGCACAATATGATAGCGCACGCCGGGGAGATCCTTCACCCGACCGCCGCGGATCAACACGATCGAGTGCTCCTGAAGGTTGTGTCCCTCACCCGGAATGTAAGCCGTGACCTCGAAGCCGTTGGTAAGGCGCACGCGAGCAACCTTACGGAGAGCCGAGTTGGGCTTCTTCGGGGTGGTGGTATAGACCCGGGTGCACACGCCGCGTTTCTGGGGGTTGTCCTTGAGGGCCGGCGCCTTGTCCTTGGCCTCTACGTCTTTCCGGCCGTGCCGGATCAGCTGATTGATAGTTGGCATAGCCCGAAAATGTAGCCGCGCGATTCACTTGGGTCAATGTCGCGAGTCAGCGGGTCGGTGGGGCAGTGCGAAAAGTGCGAGTGCAGAAGCACCTCTTCCTGAGCGAAGCGAAGGACCCAAGTCACAACCACCGGTAACGTGCTGGGGAGGTCCCTCGCTGTGCTCGGGATGATGAATCATTTTTCCCCGCTACCCGCTTACCCGCTGTCCCGCCTACCCGCTGTCCCGCTGTCCCGCTGTCCCGCTTCCCCGCCTGATGGCGTGCTTTTCCTACCGGATCCAGGGACATCGAGGCTCGTGGGAGCGCACACTACACTCCACAAGTAGCCGGGCGCGGCAGCGGCGTGTCGGATGTGGCGGGGTAGCCTCTGGAGTAAACCGCGTGGGCCCGGCTCCGTAGCGCCCCTGAAACGCCTCAACCGGCCCCAGGGACGGACCGACCCTCGATTCCAACCGCCGGGAAACACCCCCGCCCGCCACATGAGATTCCGCAGCCGAACCGAGGGACAACTCACGCAGGTGGGCATCAGGCCCCGGCTGAAGTGCCGCTCCAGGATTCGAAGCGCGGTGTCAGGCAGTGGCGGGCGCAGGCCGTCGAGCACATCGGACGGAACGGTCACGCCCGCCGCTGCCTGGGCCAGCCGGAACGTCCAATAGCAGGAAGTGGCACCACCACTTTCTCGCGCCAGCACGACAAACTCCTTCCAATCGATCGATCCCGAGCCGGCTAGCGCCGCCACATCCCTGAACGTGCGCCACGCGGATACGCTCATCAGATGTCCATAAGCAAAATGGAGGCAGGCATGAAACAACTGATGTAAAGGGTCCGGCACCAGCAGAACGTGCTGATCCACGCAGAGTCGCCGGGCCCGGGCACGCACAGCCTTGGGCGAGAAACGAAACGGGTGTCCCTCGAAGAAGAGATCTGTGTGCAGCTCTACGGTAGCATCACTTCCTTTGGCGTCGGTGTATGGGGGAAGGTGCTGATGCCCATCGTACGCATCGTCAGCGAAGCTGTTGGAACGCCTCACCCAGCCTGCTGCCTGGAGAGCCTGCTTGGCAGCGTCGGCCTGCTCGGGCTCAACCAGGAGATCGATGTCCCGCATGGGCCGTTCGACGAACCGGGGGTATGCGGTGTGGGCCACCGCGGCCCCCTTCAATAGCACCGCATCAATGCCGCCGGCAGCCAGGGCATCGCATGTCTCGTACAGGCGCCGTTGGAGACGGAGGAGACTGAACTCCGAGACCATGGCCAGTCTCTTAAGCGGATCGCTTTCTGGTCCACCGCCGCATCCCAGCCGCCTGACTTGCGCCCAGAGTATCGGCGAGGCCTGTTCCCGGTCGGCCAGGGCACAGAGGAGGGGCCAGTCGATGTTCTGCGCCAGCAGCTTCCGCAACAGGGGGGACGCCGCGTCACCCCCGGCACTGAGCAGGATTACGCGCGCCTCGAGGGGAAGGCCGTCGACCATGGCACGCGGGATATCGCGACCATCAGTACTGCGCAAGCGTTCCCGAGCCTTTGGCATGCCGCACCGCCAGGGTGAAGACGTACAGGCTCAACCCGAAAAGTGCGAGCGCGAACCCCGACAGCACCGCCAGATCCGGCGCCGAAGCGCGAAGCGATCCACCCTCGAGCACGACCGCCCGAAGAGCACGGAGACCGTACGTCAGAGGGACCGCCATGGAGAGATCCTGCAGCCAGGATGGGATGACCTGGGTGGGGTAATAGACGCCTCCCAGCAGACCCGAGACGGTCAGAACCGCCGCCGGGAGCGAACCGCTGGTCTTGAACGCAAGGACGCCGGCCGCGGCGAGGAGGCCGAACGGGATGTAGGCCAGGATGATCAAGCCGAGGATTAACAGTGCGGCCGGCGAACGCTCTCCCATGAGGGGCGCGCCCAGCGCCAACCCGACGACCAGCAGTAGCAGGGCCCGGACAGCGGTCCAGATAAAAGCATAGCCCACCGTGCCCGCCACGATCTCACCCAGACGCGCGCGAGTCCCGAGCAGGGCCTCGAAGGTTCCACTTGCGATGCTGGAACCGAGAGCGGTGGGCAGCGAGGTGACGGCGGTCGTGAGAAACATGAGTGTGATGATGCCGACCAGCAGGAAGCCGAAGTACTCCCCGCCCTGCCCCGCGATCGAATCGGCCATTACCGGTTGCAGCGCTCCGGCAACGAAATACACCGGGATGACCATCATCAGGAGGGAGACGAGCGAGACGAGCATGTTGAGTCGATAACTCGCCGCCGTCAGCCAGCTGGCCCTCACCAGAGCGAGCATTCTACGCATCGGATGATCTCCGCCGGCGGTCTATGATCCCTTCTATCAGGTCGGCGAGAGTGCGCGGGACGCTCTCGAACCGCCCGACCGAAGCTCCGGCTCTGCCCAATGCGTCAATCACTTTCGCTGCGCCTTCCAGTCCTCCGGCTACGTCCATTTCGGTTCGGGTCCAGCCCTCTGCGTCCGGCTGGGACACTATCCCATCTACCACGCCTTCGCGCTCGAGCGCGGCAAGGCTGCCCGGTACCGGGCACCGGGTCCACAGTCTATATCGTTCGCTGCCCATCTGACGGATGAGGTCCGCTGCTGAGCCCACCGCCAGGAGTTTTCCCTGGTGCAACACCCCCACCCTGCCGCAGAGCTCCAGCGCTTCCTCTGTGTTGTGGGTGGCCAGCAGAACCGTACAACCCTGGCGACCCGAGATCTCCTCCCGCAGAAAGGCGCGAAAAGTCCGGGCGGAGAGTGGATCGAGGCTCCGGGTGGGCTCGTCGAGAAGGAGGATCCGGGGCCGCGCCACAAGTGCGCGTGCGATCAGCAGCCGCTGTTTCATCCCGGAAGAGAACGCGCCAACCATCTTGCTGCCCGCATCGCACAGGCCTACGGCGTCCAGAAGCTCACTCACCCGGCGGCGGCCGGCTTCTTCCGGGAGATCCTGCAGCCGAGCGTACAGTTCCAGGTTTTCACGTGCGGTGAGCCGCCAGTACAGGCTGCGGTCGTCGGTGATTACCGGCGCCAGGATCTTCCGCACCTGATTGGCCTGCCGGATGACATCGTACCCCCCCACGGCGGCCGAACCTCCATCCGGCAGGACCAGCGTAGCGAGCACCTTGAAGAGGGTCGTCTTGCCCGCGCCGTTGGGCCCGAGAAGACCGAAGAACTCGCCATCTTCAATAGTGCAGCTGATGTCCACCAGCGCTGGAGACCATTGGCGTAGGAATGGCTGGCGCAGCGCCGCCCCCAAGCTCCGGCGGACCACGAATCGTTTGGTCAGCCCCGCCAGGTGGATCGCCTCGCCGGCCAAGGGGATTCGCGCCGCGGGGGACACGGTGTGAGCCCCGGGAGCAACGACGCTCATGCTCCCACCTGGAGTGGAAGCCCCGCCTCTGCCTGCTCGCCGTGCCACTCACCGATGATTCCCACCACCTCCGGCAGACGCTCGAAGTCGCGGACGATATCCAACTGGTAGACAGGAACCGTGCGTGCAAGTGCCGCGGCCCAACGCAACCACACGACGGATTGGGGTCCGCCGAACAGGGGGCCAAGCTTGGCGTGGCGAACCAGCGCCAGCGCGGAGGGAACTTGGGACATCCGTTGCCGGCGCGCCGCAACCCTCGCTTCGGGAATCGGTGAGAGAAGGTAGATAGCCTGGAGGCTGACCGGGTCAACTTGTAGTCGGTGGGCAGGGGGTTCGACCAGCTGCTTGTCGCCCGGAAGGGTATCTCTAAGGGGCACGTCCGACAGCCTGGACGCCGAATCAACCCACAGACGAAGGGCGTGCACGCCGGGCTGCAGCCGGGCCGGGGGGCCCGGATCCACGGCAACAGTGTCGTCGGTGCCCAGCCTGGCGCCCCCGTTGGTCAGCGCCAGAGCCAGCGTCGATTTGCCGCCGAACTTGGGTGCCAGGAACGCTATGCCCCCCGACTGAAACGCCACCGCACTTCCATGAAGACAGAACGTGCCGCGCACATGCAGCGCCAGCGGCAGTACTCTTCCGAGCAAGTCGATCCTGGCAGCTTCAAGACGGGCGCCGGAAGCGGGGCACCATTCAATGCTGAAGCCGTCCTCCGAGATCAGGAAGTCGCCGGTGTCATCGAACCGAAGTAGATACCCTCTATCAGTTCGGTATAGCCGTACCTGAATATTTGGGTCGACCTGATCCTTACCCAGGTACTCTGATGGCTCCGAATGGCGGATACAGGTGGTGGTGCTCAACATCCAGTTGGTGACCGGATCACTGCAGGGCATCAACTCCGGAAAATCGACTTCGGAGCTCAAGCAACCCCCGAACACGGCGTACCGGTTCATCGCGCACCCGAACCGGGTAGAACGTCGACATTCATGAGTGGCTGGAAGTTGCGCACGTGCGCAGGCCAATCACCCAATACCCGGTTGCCGTACTCGACCCAGGCGTGCGCCAGAAGCTTTCCACCAGTGGGACGAACTCCTATGCGAAGCCTGCCCCCAGGGATTCCACTCCGTTGCAGCAAGTTGATCAACGCGACCGAACGAACCAGACAGCTTGGCCGAAACACGCCGAAACGAGCCGCCCGTCGCACCGCCTGCCCCAATTGGTGGGCCCGAGCGTCGTGGGTTTCGGCGTCCTTGATGCCCGTGTCATAGGAAGCAGCCACAAGATGCCCCCGCGGTCGAGTCCAAACCGTGATCTGGGCCTGGACGAGTATCGCCTGGGCCAGCAGCAGATCACGCCACTCGACCGTTTTCATCCGTTTGAGCTTGCGAAACCGCCTCTGCGACATGACGGTCTTAGTCTGCTGTTGGCGGCAGCAGTAACTTCTGCGCCAACAGGTCGTCGATGAGCTGATGGATATCGCTCCGCAGCTTCTCTGGATCTACGCCCGGGTAATGTGCGGCCACCGCGGCGTAGAGCTCGTCCCATGTGGCGGTAGCCGGCAACGCCTCCCAGACCCGGGCGGCGACCTCATTCAGGCCGAAGTAGACTTCGTCCGACGCCGAAAAGAGCACGGCGCCTTCACTCAGGGACTGGTAGATGACATCGGGTTTGGCTACAGGTAGCATCATGACATCTCCCAGGTAAAAGACGCAACCCGAGCCACCCCGGTTCCCCGGAGCAGCCCTGGCTGAATTGAGGTTTCGTCAGCTAATCGGCCCGGTGCCGAAGGTACCGGCAATGGCCAGCACCGCCTCCACATCGAGTGGTTCATCGAAGGCTTCGGTTGCCGCATCCCTACCTTCGAACCCGGCGACGTCGATGCCGAGGTGCGTGGTATTCTGCTCGCCGGCGTAGGTGGGCGCGAGCGCCGCGACGTCGGTCTCGTTTCCGGTGATCCAGCCCTTCTGCCCCCGGAGCCGGCGTATTTCCGAGGCGTGCCGCGCCTCGACCGAGTGAATGCGGAGCGCGGCGGTTAGAATGTCGTCGTTAGAAGCCACGTTGCCGGCCTGCCCCTTGTACGCCCGCACGCCGGTGTCCTCCAGCCCCTGCGAGACGGCCAGGAAAGTCTGGTAGTTGGTAAGGACATCGGGGAACGCGCCCCGTCCGGTGGGGTCGAACGTCGGCCGGCGAGCCTTCTTGTCCCCCAGCACGCTTTCGAGAAACACAACGTGCGCGGCTTCGTGCTTGCTGACCTGCTCGAACACGGCCCGGTCCGACGAGGGGATCAACCCCGAGGCGGCGAGGCCGGCCACGTAGAAATCAGACTCCAGATATTCCAGAACCAGAGCTAAATTCAGTGGATTGATGATGGAGTTCGGAAGCGGCCCCTGGGCGAACGCGCGTCGCGTCAGGCTGGCGAGCAGCACGGGCATGGTGGCGAGCGCCACCCCCACGCCGAACATCCCACCTCCCCGGACGGCGTCCCGGCGGGACACTGCCCGCTCGAGCCCGTCGGGATTCTCGAGCGCATCGAGAATAAGTTTCTTGTCCCTGTCCATGGTTGGATGCTCCTCTATGTGGTCGGCAGCGTGCTGCCGTCGATTTCGGTTGTGATGAAGGGATCGGCCGCGGCAAAGACATCCGCGGGGGTGTTGACAACATCCAATCCCTGCTCGTCGACGACATCGTCGCCGGCGAATGCCGCGGTCTTGGGCGCCAGAAGATCCCGGATCGCCGCCGCGTGTCTGGCCTCAACCGAGACGATCTTCCCCGCCACGAGAAGGTAGTCCAAGTTTTCGAGATACTTCCCGGCGCCGTTGTAGGCCGAGACGCCGAGGTCCTCGAACGTTCTGGCCGTCTCCAGCACGCTCTGTCTGCTGCCGAAATCGACGTCGGTGAAGTCGACCTCCAGAGCGGGGATCGCACTCGAGCCCAGTGCCGCCTTGAAGAACTCGCGATGGATCAGCTCGTGCTTCCGCACATCATCGAGAAGACTGGATTCTTCGTCGGTAATCCCCGAGAACGGGGAGGCGATCACCTGGGTGTAAAACGCGGCCTCGAGCTGCTCGAGCGCGTAGGCGAAGTTCAGGACGAGGAAGTCTCCCGTCCCCAGATCGACCGGCTCCGTGGCTCCACCTCTGGGTGACCGCCCCGAAGGCTGAAGCCCGTCGTCGGCTTTACAGCCGACCGCGACCGCGGCTATCGTCACGCCGGACCACGTAAGAAACGTCCGCCGTCCTTTGACTTGTGTCAGGCGAGACAGGAACCGCAGCTCCTCGTCACCTGTGTCTAGTTTTCTGAACATACTCTACCCTCCGGTGAGATTCGGCTGCGGATGCAACCAGAAATCGGGAATGTGCCACGGTTACGAGCGTCCACCACCACCACCGCAGCCGAAATCGCTCGGATCACCCGGATTGCACCCTGCCGGAATACCTAACACGGCAGAGATGTCGCTCCCGACCGCGGAGCCGATCTGGGTGAGCTCCCTGAACGTCCCGAATCGTTCCAGGGTGGGTTTCACGTATTGCCTGCCTTCGCCATCCATGACTCCTCCTGCACCTCGTGTGAGTTCCGGGCTGCCTGCCCGGGAGGCGATGCGGTCGCTGCGGCCGCACCGATTTTGTACCGTCCCACTGGAGCGCCGGCTCCTGCTGGTTTCGTGTTTGGCGCGCGCGACCGAAGCCAGAGCTCGGCCTGCAGGGTGAGAAACAGGCTGACGCCAACTTCCCCGCCACCGCGCCGCACATACTCGTCCCACCGCTTTCGAAGGATGGACGGGTTCACGATGCCCATCTGCGCCAGACACATAGCACCGTCGATGAGCTGTCCCAGGTATGGGGCAAAGGTCTGCCGCATGGAGCGGGCGAAATAGCCCTCTGAGCTCCCGGTTCGGAACGCCCGGCGGGCCAGGACCTGTTCCGGCAGGAGTCCGCGCATCGCGCGCCGGAGCAAGCGTTTCGTCTCGGTACCCTGGGAGCGCTCGGAGCGCGGCCTGCCGGCGGCGAACCGCACAATCCGCCCGTCATAGAGGGGAGAGCGCACCTCGACGCCATGCTCCAGGGCAAACCCGTGAACGCAGGCGAAGGCGCGGGGGAAGTAGGGGTGAGACAGGTACCACTCGGTCTCGTACGCCGCGCGGTCGGGGCCGACCCTTTTGGGCGTGTGGAGCCGCTCCCGCTCGATCAGCCCCGTCCGCCGCACGAAATCACGGTCGATCCACTCAGGCAGCGGCCGCTGCAGTTGCCCCCGAAGCGGACGGCCGCCCCTCAGCGTGCCGGCGCCGCGGAGGAGGACATCGGGCAGCAACGGCTGCATGGCGCTGCGGAAGAAGCTTCGGAAGCCGCTGCCGCTCATTCCCTTGAGCCGCCACTCCTGGGCGAGCGTCAACCAGGAGCCGGTCCGGAACAGATCGGAGAGGTAGACGTTGGAAACCTGGAAGAGCTGATCGCCGCCGACGCCATCGAGGGCCACCCGGGCGCCGGCCGCGCGGCTCCCGTCCGCCAGCGCCCTGTTGACGTTTTCAAACGCATGGGCGAAGGGCTGGTCCCGAGCGGCGGCGGAATCCAGGGGATGGTCGAGCAGCGGGATCTGCGCGATATCGAGCCAGTGCACCGCGCTGCCCCAGTGGTTCGCGACTGCGAGAATAAGTTCGTCTTCCCGACCGACATCGCCGGGGGGGAAGCTGATCGAGATTGCCTGCAGGTGCCGATCCGAGCCCCGTTCCCGTAGCATCTGTTGGCCAGCGCCAAACACCGCCGTGGAGTCCCAGCCTCCACTCAGCCACACGCTGGTTGCCCCATGGGGGTCAAGCCGCTCGGCGACCGCGGCTTGCAGCAGCCGACGCAGCTCGCCGGCGGCCTCTTCGAAGTCCAATCCCCTGCCCTCTCGCACCGCCGGTGGCGTCCAGTGGGGTGCCACCCGGGGCCTGCCTGACTCGGCTACAAGGGTACAGCCCGCTGGAAGCTGGGAAATACCGGAGTAGGCGGTCTCGGTCGGAGCGGCGAAGAGGCCGGCCGCGTCCGCGCCGATGGACACAAGATCGAGGTCCCTGGGGCTTCTGGGATGCCCCAGGAGCGCGGGGATCGTAGAAGCGATGGCGAGGGAGTTGCCGATCTGGGCATAGAAGAGAGGCCGCTTCCCCCCGAAGTCGCGGGCGCAGACGACCCGCTGCTCATCGCCGTCCCAGAGGATGAAGGCAAAGTCGCCTTCGAGCCGCTCGGCGCATCGCTCACCCCATGCCCGGTACGCGGCAAGGATGAGGTGACTCGCAGTGCTCCCTCGCACGGGCACTGCGGCTTGCCTGAGTTGTCGGAGGAGGTCCTGCTGATAGTAGAGAGTTGCATCGGCGGCGACGGCGATGGCGCCATCTTCGAGTACGAACAGAGACCCGCTGAACCCGTCGTCGAGCTCCCAGAACTGGCGGCAGGCCGCCAGCAGTGCCGACCCTCCGAAGTCGTTCCGGACCTCGGACTCGGTACCACGACGGGCCAACCCCGCGAGCATTGCCCGTATCGTTGGGGCATCGGTCCGCTCAGAAGGTCGCCCAAAGCCTCCCAGGACTCCACTCACAGAAATACCCGACGGGGAGAGGGCTAGCCCTCGCACGCCTCAACTGCAGGTGCGAAACCCGCATTCGTTGTTGGAATGCCGGGTGACAAGTGACGTCCTATACGATCTCGGACGGCTAGGAACGGACTCGGACCACGACCGAGGAACTACTCCAAAATTAGATACGTAGCCCACCGGTGATTTGGATGTATCGTCGCTCCAGGACCTCTGATGCGGTGCTCTGGCGGACCAGCGAGCGACGTGACCCCACGCTTTTTGCGCACATCGCTGGCTTTTTGACAGGATGACCCTAACCACAACCCCCTTTAAAGCCTCACGGTGGAGTCATTTCCCCGGACGGCCTCCAACTTGCCCCTGCCTGCCCCAGACCTGGTCCCGCCGCGGGCCGCTTCACTTTGTCATCTGTCGTCCGGAGTTGCCGTGCCCCACTCAGCTCGATGGTTCCTCGGCGCTATGCTCGCCGGGTGCACCTCCATCAGCGCCCACGCGCAGTCGCCAGAGTCGCCGATTCCATCGCGCTCCGCCACTGCCGAGAGCGGTGTGGCCCCCGACTTGTCGCGTGCGGCGGTCATCCATCTGGAAAAAAGCCACAAGGACGGACCCTGGAAGTCGTTTTCTGAGGTAACCAAGGGAGCGGAGGTCCGGACCGGCATCTTCACGCTCTATCTGAAGCGGGATAAGGCCTACCTCTCGCTCACACCAGCTCAGCTCGATAGAGACTATCTGCTGGTCACCCAGCTTTCCCGCGGCATCGGAGAGCTCGGCCTGGACGGAGGCAGCTCCATCCGGTCGGATCTGGTGCGCTTTCACCGGGCCGGCGACCGTATCGAGCTTCAGGTGGTGAATCCCCGCTTCACCGCGGCGCCGGGAACTCCGATGGCTCGCACGGTCGATTACTCGTTCGGCAACTCGGTGGCCCAGTCGTTCACTATCGCAACGATGCGCGAAGAGGGTGAGATCCTGGTCGATATCGCGCCCTTTCTCCTGTCGGATTGGGCTGATCTCGGCGCCTTCTTCCAGGGTGTGGCCGCGCAGCGCAAGCTCTCAGGCACGGTCATCCTCGACCGCGAACGGTCCAGCCTCGAGCAGATGCAGCTCTTCCCCGAAAATCTCGAAGCCCGGGTGCGGCTCACCTATCAGGCCAGTCGCAATCTCGGGCTGGAGACGATTTCGGATTACCGCTGGATCCCGGTCGGCGTGCACTACTCCTTCCTCGAGCTCCCCGCTACTCCTATGCGCCCCCGCTATGCCGATGAGCGGGTGGGTTATTTCGTATCAGCAATCAAGGACTTCTCGCGGGATACAGCCGAGAGCTTCTTCGTTCGCTATGTGAACCGGTGGCGGCTGGAAAAGCGTGTCCCCGGTACTGCGCTGAGTGAGCCCGTCAAGCCGATCGTCTACTACATCGATCGAACCGTCCCGACCGAGTGGAGGTCGTGGGTCAGGGCTGGAATTCTGGAGTGGAATCGCGCGTTCGAGGAAGCAGGCTTCAGGAACGCCATTCAGGTGGTAGACGCGCCGGACGACACTCTCTGGAATGCTGAAGACGCCCGCTTCTCGACCGTGCGCTGGACCGCTACCAACCGCAGCGTCTATGCGGTGGGGCCCTCGAACGTCGATCCACGCACCGGCGAGATCCTGAACGCCGACGTACTGGTTTCCGCAGCTTGGATTCAGACCTGGCGGGGGGAGTCCGGCGAGTACCTGCCTCCCGAAACATCAATTCGTTCGGTTTTCCGCGAGGATTCCATCCTGGCCGCCTCCAATGGCGATGCCCGACTGTGCGGTCTGGCCACGGGGATGCAGCGTCAAGGCACTTTGACGCGAGCGTTGTTGGGCGCGCGTGCTGCCGGCGCGGATGGCGGGGAGGCCACCCGGCGGTATATCGGTGAAGCGCTGAAGGCGCTGATCATGCATGAGATCGGACATACGCTGGGCCTGCGGCACAACTTCCGGGGCTCTGCCGGTGTGACCAAGGCTCAGCTCACCGACCGCAAGTTCACGCAGACGCATGGCCTTGCCGTTTCGGTCATGGATTACAGTCCCCCCGCGCTCTCGCTCGACCCTCGCGACCAGGGAGATTATCACGGCGGAACCATCGGCACGTACGACCGCTGGGCTATCCGCTACGGCTACTCCCCCCTAGGCACCGGCGAGCTGGCTGCGGCTGCCGCGAAGGGATCCGAAGCCGCTGCGCCAGTCTGGACACCGGACGCTGAGACCAACGCCCTTCGCACTGTTGCCGCGGAAGCGGCTAAACCCGCCCACCTGTACGGCACAGACGAAGACGCAGGGTTCGGCGGACTCGGCCTGGACCCCACTGTTTCCCGCTACGATCAAACAAGCGACCCGCTGGAATGGGCTCGGGATCGCGTGGCGCTGATCAACGGGCTGTTCGACTCACTGGACACCCGGATGGTAGCACCGGGCCAGGGGTATGCACGGCTGCGTACCGCGTTCACCGACCTGCTCAACGATCGCTGGTACGCCATGCTGGTCACGACCAAGTACCTCGGCGGTGCCACAACCGCTCGCGACCATCGCGGCGACCCCTCGGCCCGGCCGGCGTTGGTCAGCGTACCAGCGGCGCGCCAGCGTGAAGCGCTTGCCTTCCTCACTCAGGCGGGCTTCGGAGAGCAGGCCTACCGTTTCAGTCCCGAGCTGCTGAGCAAGCTGGGCCCCGACCGGTGGAGACACTGGGGATCGGGCTCCGGCTCCGATGGACGCATCGATTTTCCAATACACAGCTGGGCCACCAAGCAGCAGGCAGCGCTCCTGGGACAGCTGCTCGACCCAGCAGTGCTATCCCGGATTCGTGATGCTGAGCTTCGTGCCAGCGAGGGCGAGCAGATCGTCACGATTCCCGAGGTGTTCAACACATTGACCAGGTCGATCTGGGCCGAAGCGGGTTATCCAGAGGCAGGCAAGACGGCCGTAACACGCAACATCACATCGGTGAGACGCGATCTTCAGCGGCTCTATCTCAACAGCTTGACAGCGATGATCGTGAGTCCGCCGCCTGACATTCCCGAGGACGCTCGCACCCTGGCCCGCGCTACGCTGGCCGAACTGGGAGGCGAACTGGACCGCGCGCTCCTGCGACGTGGAACCGAGCTGGACCCCTATACCCGGGCGCATCTGGTGGATTCCAAGGAACGAATCACCCAAGCCCTCAATGCCCAACTGTTTCAGACCGCCGCATCGGCAAGGTAACTATCATGCTCCTTATCGCTTCTTCGGATCCCTCCCCCTTGGTACAGACCGCGGTCTACATGGCCGGCGTGCTGACGGGCTATGTGCTGCTGGTGCGCCCGGACGAGTGGCAGAGCGCATGGGAAACGCTACGTAACAGCTGGGCCGGACGCAGCGACAGCTAACGTCGGGAGTCGCGCCACCGGTTACCGGTGGCGCTATGATTCTCCGATGCAATCGCCTGCCGCAGGAACAGCCCTCCAGGTTCGCAATCTCCGCAAGGCTTACCAGGATGTCGTGGCCGTGGATGGCCTCGATCTAGAGGTATTCAGGGGCGAGTGCTTCGGCCTCCTGGGTCCCAACGGTGCGGGAAAAACCACCACCATCGAGATCTGTGAGGGGCTCAACACCCCCGACGCGGGTGAGGTTATCGTGCTCGGCCGCCACTGGGGCACGGATGACCGGCAGCTTCGGGAGCGGCTCGGGATCTCCCTCCAGGAGACCCAGTTCTCCGAAAAGCTCACGGTGGAAGAGACAGTGCAGCTGTTCCGCAGCTTCTACCGTGCCGGCGCCTCCCCCACGGCCGTCATCGCGATGGTGCAGTTGGGTGAGAAAGCTCGCTCCCGCGTAGGTAATCTTTCAGGCGGCCAGAAGCAGCGGCTCGCCCTTGCGTGTGCCCTGGTGGGAGAGCCCGAGCTGCTCTTTCTCGATGAGCCGACTACCGGACTGGACCCCCAGTCCCGCCGGCAGCTCTGGGGGCTGATCGAGGGGCTGAAATCGGCAGGACGCTCGATCCTGCTTACCACTCACTATATGGAAGAGGCCGAGCGGCTGTGCGACCGCGTTGCCATTGTAGACCATGGCAAGCGTATCGCGCTCGGCACGCCGCGCGAGTTGATCGCCGCGCTCCGGGCCGAGCACGTGCTGGAGTTCGCCCTCGCAGGGCATGCGGCGGTCGATCAGGCGCCGCTCCTCGATATCGAGGGAGTATGCGCCGCGGTTCAGCAGGACGGTACCTATCGCCTCCAGGTCGAGGAGCTACACCTCGCAATGCCGGCGCTCCTGGGCGAGCTCCGCCGCCAGGGAGCACAGCTCGCCGAACTTCGAACTCATTCCGCCACCCTCGAGGACGTCTTCGTGTCGCTCACCGGCCGCAACCTGCGCGATGAGTGAGCCGCGGGGCTGGGTTGAGCATCCCCTGGTACATCTCACCAAGGTTCGGTACCGGGAGTTCTTCAGGGAGCCCGAGGCGGTCTTCTGGGTGTTCGTCTTTCCTGTCTTGCTCGCCGCCGGACTCGGCATCGCCTTCCGCAACCGCGCTCCGGAGCGAACCAGCATCGCGGTGATGGCTGTGGACACTTCGTCTTCCACGCTGGCAGCGGCCCTCCAGCGCACCGAAGGAGTGGATGTCTCGCTCTTGAGCGACTCGGCCGCGGGCGAGGCCCTTCGAACCGGAGAGGTCGTTCTGGTACTTGTCCCCACTGGGGCCACCGGGGTGGAGTATCGCTACGACGACACCCGCCCGGAGAGCCGGGTAGCGCGTCTCCTGGTGGACGACGCGTTGCAGCGCGCGGCGGGGCGGCGCGACCCGGTGCGGCTGCAAGAGCGCCTGGTGCGCGAGCGCGGCTCGCGTTACATCGATTTTCTGGTGCCGGGCCTGCTGGGAATGAACCTGATGGGAAGCGGTATCTGGGGAGTAGGGTTTGCCATCGTGGACGCGAGGAAGAAACGGCTGCTCAAGCGTCTCATTGCTACGCCGATGTCCCGGACTCAGTATCTCGCTTCCTTCGTGCTATCCCGGCTCACCCTGCTCGTCATCGAAGTGGGCCTTCTCCTCGGTTTCGGGGCTCTGGTGTTCGGGGTGCCGTTTCGCGGTTCAATTATGGTGCTGGCGACCATCTGTGTCGTATCGTCTCTCTCATTTACTTCCCTGGGCCTGCTCGTGGCGTCACGGGTTCAGACTATGGAAGGTGCCTCGGGCTTAATGAATCTCGTCATGCTACCGATGTGGATCTTTTCCGGTGTTTTTTTTGCTGCTTCCCGCTTCCCCGAGTCACTGCAGCCATTCATCCAGGCATTACCGCTGACGGCGGTGGTGGATGCGCTGCGCGCCAACATTCTCCGGGGCGCGGGATGGCAGGCGCTTGCTCCAGAAATTGCCATAATCCTCGCTTGGATGCTGGTGTGCTTCCTCCTGGCAGTTCGGCTCTTTCGCTGGCGCTAGGTCCAGCCGAAAACAGTCCCGCCTCGACCGCGATAGTGTGGGCTGCCACACAGCCCTGCTGGTTGTGCGCTCATACTTGCGGCTTCCACGTTGGGAAACTGGCGGATGACCGCCGGACGGAGCTCCCGAGTTCGGCGTTTTTAATTTGTGCTCATGGCCCGCATCAAATCAGAATAGTGGAAAGCGAAGGAGCTGACAGCTGGGCTTCCCTCTAGCTCCCAGCTCCCAGCTCCCAGCTGGTCTACTTACTGCTAAACTTCTTCGCCGGTACGCCCCCGGGGTCATATCTATTGATGGGGATCAGCGGTCACTCTGGCGTACCTTGAAGACCCGTTTGTTGACTGTTGAATTCCCGTATAAGTTGTGCGACCGCCGCTGGAGCTTCAATGGGCAAGAGGTGACCGACGTCGGGAAGCGTAATGAGACCGGCGCGGGCGAGCGGCCGGAAAACCTCGCGCTCCAGGAGCTCGGCTGCCAGATGAGGGTCAGAGGCTCCGGCCATCACGAGAGTAGGCACGGCCACGGCGGACATCATCGGCGATATGTCCTCTTGGCTTCCGCATTCGAGCCAAGCCAGCCAGGCCGCCCGCGAGCTGCGTACGGCATCCTCGACCACCATTCTTAGTGTTACATCACTTAACGGGAGAGCGGTGATCTTGCGAGCGGAATCCTCGGCGACAGCACGGTCGCCATGAGAGGCGATCAGCCGCGCCCGCTCGGTTTCCGCGATCGGTTCGGGTGTCGGGGGAGACGGGGCCAGCAGCACTAGCGCCTCGAGTCCGGGCGGGTGGCGTGCTGCCAGCGCCAAAGCCACCTTCCCCCCCATCGAGTGGCCTACCAGAGCGTAGCGTGCCAGATCGAGCTCATGGATGAGGGCGGCCACGTCATCGGCATAATCGCTTACGGCGTACCCCTTGGCCGGGGCGTCCGATTGGCCAAAGCCGCGCAGGTCGGGCGCAATGCACCGATGTTCGCCCTGGAGCTGATCGATCACCCCCGACCATGCCCTCGAGGAGCCACCGAAGTAGTGCAGGAAGATCAGTGCGAAGCCTTCCTCCCTCCCTCGACGAATCACCTCCAGGGCAACGCCATTGACCGCGAAACGCAGGCTACACCTCGACCTTCAACATTGACGGGTGGTCTGTCACTTCGAATATCTCCCCATGCGGCACCACCGTAATCCGGCCGAACTCCTCCAGCAGCATCCGGTAGGACGCGGCGACCGGCCGGGGCTTTCGCTGCAGATCATAAAGGCCGCACGCAACCACATGACCATCTTGGCGGGCGAGTCCCGAGTCCCAGTCGATCTGATCGATCAGGCTATACCAGGTGAAGCCGAGAACCGGAACCCCGTCGGCTCGCATCCGCAGGACGTTGACCCACTGCTTCCACAGCCAGGTCGGAGCCTCCTCGGGATCGAAATGATTTGTCTCGGTGTGCATTACCGGTTTCTTATAGCGCTCGTAGTACGCGCGGGTGATCTGATACCATCCCATTACATCTTCGGCCACGCACATGGTGCCGTCAGGCTTCAGGATCTGTTCGTTCCGGCCATAGTAGTCATTGCCCATAATCTGGTATCCGGGCGGCTCACCTTTCATGAACCAGTCATACTCCTGGCGGGTGAGGCCGTTGTCCATGAGGTACATACTGATGTCGGCGTCCGGAGGGTGGGCGTAGAGCAGGTCGAGCGAGATGAAGCGGCGTTTGTTCCGCAGGGTTAGTTCCGGCGTCTGTTCCGCTTTGGCCTCGTGGATCAGCTCAGCACTCTCGCTCTGGATGATCACGACGTTGGGCCGGTGCTCCGCGATGGCGTGGTTGCCCAGAATGCTTGCGGCGACAATGTGCTTCATGGCCGTCACAAACGCCGGGTGGGTTTTTTCCTGTTCGTTCCAGGCGCCGTCGAGGGTACTCATGCGTGCGGTGACATAGATCTCGTTCACCGGCGTGTAGTACCGCACCCACGGATACCGCTTGGCCACGGCCCCACAGTAGTCGGCGAAGTGGACCGGAAGCTCGGGATTCTGGAAGTTGCCGAGCCACTCAGGCACCCCAAAGTGGAGCAGATCGAGAATCGGGGTGATTTCGCGCCGCTGCATCTCGTGCATCACGTCATCGGCAAAGCTCCAGTCGTACTTCCCTGGACCGAGGTGCATCGCGTAGTATGGCAACCCGTAGCGCAACACCTTGAGGCCCAACTCCCGGACCAAACGCAGATCGTCGCGCCAGCGCTGGTAATGGCCACACTCTCGCAGCTGGTCCCGCCGCACCCGACCGCCGTCAATGGTGGGATATGAGCACTCGATCCCGGTGGCAAACATGAAATTCCCCGGAGCGCCGGTGGGGAGGCCGCTGCCGGAGGAGCCCGCCGCTCCGCCAAACTGGTCCCCGGCATAGTCACTGTCGCCCCGGTTGTGTTTGATGATCTCGAGAAAGCCCTGTTTCTGCCTTGCCATCATACCTCCATTCTCCGCCGCCGCTTCAGGAAGCAGTCGGCCGTACGTAACGCCAGCGCCATGATTGTGAGCGCCGGGTTGGCACTGAGCGCGCTCGGGAATGTGGAGTTGTCGGAGATGTAAAGATTAGGCACGTCGAAGGCGCGGCCCTCGGAGTCGACTACCGCTCTCGCAGAATCCTTACCCATGCGGCAAGTGCCGATAACATGGGCGTTACGGGGGAAAACCCAGGCGTCGCGCGCGCCGGCACAGGCCCAGACCTCGCGCATCAGCGTAACCGCATGGTCGGTCAGCCGGCGTTCGTTGACCCCGTTGGTAAAGTGCACCCGAGGTTTGGGCAGACCGCGGCCGTCGAGCTCATTTGACAGCTCCATGTAATTATGGGCGTAGGGTAGGCACTCTCCGAGGATGTTAATCCCGGCAGTGTGGTTGTAGCCGAGCATATGCTGCTGGAGTGCACTGCCCCACAATCCGAGCCCGCGAGCGAGCTGGGAGTCGTAAGTCACCGGCATTACCCCGATGCTCTGAAGCAGATAGCCGCCGGCGAAGTCAACGCCGGCTGGCCGGTGAGTGTCTTCCGAGATCAATCCTCCGGGGATGCCTTTGTAGGGCCTTACGTCCTCCTCGAACTGACCCCATAGCTGCACCCCAGTGTGGGCCATGAAGTTGCGACCTACCTGTCCGCTCCCGTTCCCGAGGCCATTCAGGAGGAGCAAACGTGGCGTTTCGATCGCTCCTGCACAGAGAAATACGGCGTGGCAGGCCTGGTGGTGCTCCCTGCCTTTATGCACGTAGACAACCCCGCTAACCTGCTTCCCCCGATCGATGATCAGGCGGGTCGCAAAGCTTTCGGCGCGCAACTCGGCCCCGGCCTTGAGGGCCAGCGGTATGAACGTGACATCCGCGCTGCCTTTGGCTCCCGTGCTACATCCCGCCTGGCAGAACCCACGGTTGGTGCACGCTGGTCGCCAGCCGATGCCTTCCTGAAAGTACGGCGCAGAAAGGGCGGCATTGGCGGCCGGCGAGGTGCGGATACCCAGGACCTCGCAGCCCCGCTGCATCAAGCGCGCTGCGCCATTTAGCGGAAGCGGTGGCAGAGGGTACGGAGCCCGGGGAGGCCCCCACGGATACGGGGTCGGGCCCGACACGCCCAGTAGACGCTCCAGCTCATCGTAGTACGGCTCGAGTTCCCGGTGCTCGATGGGCCAGTCCTCCCCGACGCCACACTCGGTGTACAGCCGAAAATCATCCGGCTGCGGCCTGGGAACATACGCGGTGTAGTGCAGGGTCGAGCCGCCTACGCCCACACCTGAGTTGTTGTTGCCGAAGGCTACGGGATCGGCGCCGGCGCTCAGCCGCTCGTCAGACCAGAACAGCTTTGCCTGGGACAGCTCATCGGTGGCGAACTCCTGCACCGGATCCCACTGCCGGCCCGCCTCTAGGGCGACGACGCGAAGTCCCGCAGCCGACAAACGCGCTATCAACGGCGCGCCACCCGCGCCGGTACCGACTACGACCGCGTCAACCGGCTCGCTTTCCGAGTAGCGGCGCATCGGGGCGGGCCTCTGTCTATGCATGCGAGGGGTTCCCAACCCGTGGCTCCCGTGGCTCGAGCTGGTCCAGCCCCAGCGCTTGCCAGCCGCCGACATCGGCCATTCCTACGTAGCCGATCTCCTCCTGAGCCAGGGGGTGGCTGTAGTAGAACTCGGCGCTTTCAGCCAGGAGCTCCTCGAAGAAGCGAGGCGCCGGCAGCATTTCCCAGGTCTTTCCTTCGGCCTCGCCTCGCTGAACCCGGCCCAGGACATCGTCCTGATGTGGCGATCCCAGCAGGTGAAAGGGGGCGCCGTACCTCAGCCGCGCCGTCTCGTTCAGGCCAGCCAGCCCCGTTCGATAGGCTTCCTCATCGGCCGGCATCGAGTCGTACCGCCAACCGTTTCCAGTAGCGCCGGCCAGACGGTCGTCGATGCACCCGGCTATATCGATGGGATTTTCGCGGTGCGGTTGTGGCACCAGGCG
>JACCRS010000004.1 GCA_013813435.1 Gemmatimonadales bacterium | reverse complement strand
CCGCCCCGCTGACCCCTTCGACATCGAGCGGGTACGCGAAGACTTCCCCATTCTGCGTCAGCGAGTTCGCGGCAAAACTCTGGTGTACCTCGACAACGCAGCTACCAGCCAGAAACCCCAGGTGGTAATTGATGCGGTCAGCCGCTTCTATACCGACGAAAATGCCAACATTCACCGCGGAGTCCACTACCTCAGCGAGCGAGCCACCGAGGCGTACGATGAGGTCCGCGAGACAGTGGCTCGGTTCCTCAATGCTCGCTCCGGCCGGGAGATAATTTTCACCGGGGGCACAACCGACGGTATCAATCTGGTAGCCCAGAGTTACGGGCGGTCCCAGTTGAAACCTGGCGACGACATTTTGATCACAGTAATGGAGCATCACTCGAACATCGTTCCCTGGCAACTCCTCTGCGAGGCGACCGGTGCTCGGCTCCGAGCCGTGGCAATCACCGATTCAGGAGAGCTGGATCTGGATTCCTTCCAGCAGCTACTCGGCGACCGGACCCGGCTGGTGGCGGTAGGACATGTCTCCAACGCATTAGGTACCATCAACCCGGTCAAGCAGCTCATTGCCCTGGCACACGCCCGTGGCATACCGGTCTTGGTTGACGGTGCCCAGGCTGTCCCACACCTGCGGGTAGACGTGCAAGACCTCGATTGTGACTTCTTCGTCTTCTCCGGGCATAAGGTTTATGGCCCAACCGGGGTGGGTGTGCTGTACGGCCGGGAAGCTCTGCTCGAAAAGATGCCCCCCTATAGAGGGGGAGGCGACATGATTTCAACAGTCACGCTACAGCATTCGACATGGGCTCCGTTGCCCGCGAAATTCGAGGCCGGAACTCCGATGATCGCCGGAGTGATGGGTCTGGGGTCAGCTCTCGAATACGTGACCCGGCTCGGTCTCGACAGTATCGGCAGCTGGGAGCACGAGCTGTTGAGCTATGCCACCCAAAGGTTGGGTGAAATCGAGGGGGTACGGCTTATCGGCACCGCCCGAAGCAAGGCCGCGGTAGTCGGCTTCCTGCTCGAGGGGGTACACCCGCATGACATCGGAACCATCCTGGATGATCAGGGCGTCGCCATCCGGGCGGGCCACCACTGTGCGCAGTTGGTAATGGAGCGATTCGGGATTTCAGCAACGGCCCGCGCGTCATTTGCTTTCTATAATACTCCTGCTGAAGTGGACTCTCTCATCGCCGGTCTCCATACTGTCAAGAAGATGTTCGCTTGATGGGCAGCCTAGGCGCGCTGTATCAAGATATGATCCTGGACCATAATCGCGCGCCGCAGAACTTCCGGCGGATGGAGAATGCCAACCGCAGGGTAGAGGGGAATAACCCACTGTGTGGTGACCGGCTCACCGTTTGGCTTCGAATGGAAGATGATATCATCCAGGACGCGGCGTTTCAGGGTTCGGGGTGCGCTATCTCCAAGGCCTCGGCTTCGCTGATGACGACCGCAGTCAGGGGCAAAACTCGGGTAGAAGCGGAGGCGCTGTTCGAGCGTTTTCACTTGCTGGTCACCGGCTCTCTCCGTCAGGCGGAGGCTGAATCGCTGGGAAAGCTGGCAGTGTTCTCTGGCCTGTCCGAGTTTCCCGTGCGGGTGAAATGCGCCAGTCTCTCGTGGCACGCCTTGAAGGCGGCGCTCGCAGAACCGGATGCGGAAGTCTCTACGGAATAGGGCAGGAGCCGGGAGGGGCGCTGAGCCGCGTGGTTAGTGAGTAGCGTTCTAACTGCAATGTCGTTCAAACTGCTATATAAGGAAGAGTACCGATGCCATACAATCCCGCCCTGGTCGCCCCGATGCGGGCGGAAATGACTCGGATGGGTGCCCGGGAGCTGACCAACTCCGCGGACGTCGACGCAACGATTGGGGACCAGAAGGGGTCCATGCTGGTGTTTGTAAACTCCGTGTGCGGCTGCGCTGCGGGGAATGCCCGCCCTGCGCTTGCTTTGGCTCTGAACCATAAACCCCTGCCACAACATGTAGTTACAGTGTTCGCCGGCCAGGATCTGGACGCGGTAGCTAGAGCTCGCCAGTACTTCGGCGAATATCAGCCCAGCAGCCCTTCGATCGCACTACTGCGAGACGGCGAGGTGGTTCATTTCGTCCACCGCCACCAGATCGAGGGGCGCTCTCCTCAGGCGATCGCCGCGGACCTGACGGCGGCGTTCGACCGCTTTTTCGGTGCTGCGGTGGCATGATGTCAGGGCACATCTTCCACCCTGGGCATTCAGAGCTGCACGGCATAACCGTCGTGGTAGAGACTAAGGGTCCGCTCACATACGTTGGCCGATACGACAGTGAGGATGAGCGAGGCGTGCACATGCTGGATGTCGGGGTCCACCATGACTCGGCCGGTGACTCCAAAGAGGAATTTGTACGGAAGAGCGCCAAGTTCGGCATCCGGAGCGAGCATAAACAGCTGATCGTTCCGCTCGCCGAAGTAATCAGGATTACCCGTTTGGGTTCGATGGCTGGGTGATGGCGTTGTACCGGCGCCTAATGCTTACATTGGCGAGTGTCACGCCCTTGGCTTCATGTGGGACGGGCCCATCGCCGGACGTGACGGGCACGTGGAGTTTCGCTTCCACTTGGGGCGGCGGCGGGTTCGACTGCACGGTGTCCGGCACCTTGACCCTTACTCCCGCATCAGGCTCTATGTCCGGGATCCTTGTTGAGGAACAGGTACACTGCGCGGACAACGGCACGCCGATCACCGTGGCGCCAGGGAGCAAAGATTTACTTGGAGAGGTGAATGGTCGGGCCATCAGTTTTTCGCCACAACCTCCGGAGGGCGAATCTCCGTGTGTGCACTTTCGGTATGAAGGGCGGGCGAGCGACAACAGATTGTCAGGAACGTGAGAACAACCCCGATTTTCTGTCAGGGAACCTATCAGGAGATGACGGGGACCTGGCAGGCCCAGCGGTAGCAGGCTTCCTGCAGTTGTTGCTGGTTACGGTAAGCCACTCTCCCCTTACCAGCCGATACCATAGATTGAGTTGATGGAACGCTATGACGTTATTGTGATCGGCGGCGGTCACGCCGGCGCCGAAGCCGCCACCCTGGCCGCTCGCCGCGGGGCCAAAACCCTGCTTCTTACCCAGAACCTCGAAACCATCGGCCAGATGTCGTGCAATCCCGCCATTGGCGGGATCGCCAAGGGAACCGTAGTCCGAGAGGTTGATGCCCTTGGGGGCATTATGGGGCGCGCGACGGACCTAAGCAGAATTCAGTTTCGGATGTTGAACCGGTCCAAAGGTCCGGCGGTCTGCTCCCCCCGGGCCCAGTGCGACCGCGGTCTCTACCGCCGTGCAGTCCGAGCTCTATTGGAGCGGCAGCCAAATCTTGCGTTTGCCCAAGGCACAGTTGCAAAGCTCATTATGGGCGACGAATGTATCGATGGTGTCGCCACGCTGGAGGGTCAAACTTTTCTCGCCCCTGCGGTGGTGCTTACCACGGGGACGTTCCTGCGGGGCCGTATTCATATGGGATTGGGGGCTCAAATCCCGGCTGGAAGATCCGGAGAAGCCCCGTCAATAGATCTGCCGCAACAACTGGATACACTTGGATTTACTACCAAACGGTTCAAGACCGGAACTCCGCCGCGGATCGATGGACGGTCTGTAGACCTAGGCCGGCTCCAGAGACAGGATGGGGATGCATCGCCATACTGGTTTAGCTTTTTCGAGCAGCCCACTCATCCAAATCAGCTTCCCTGCTACCTCACCCACACCGGCCATGAGCTCCAGCAGGTCGTGCTCAAGCATTTGGAAGAATCAGCAGTCTATGGCGGTGCCATCAGCGGTCGCGGCCCCCGGTACTGTCCGTCGATAGAGGACAAAATCCTAAAATTTCCTGACGCCAAGCACCACCAAGTGTTTTTGGAGCCTGAGGGTCTCGATACGTCGGAGATGTATGTCAACGGGTTGTCGACCTCGCTTCCTCCAGTAATACAGCTCCAGTTCCTACATGTCGTACCTGGACTGGAACGGGCGGTCATGACACGGCCGGGCTATGCAATAGAATACGACTACTTCCTGCCGACGGAGGTGCACGCCACCTTGGAGTCAAAGCGTCTCACGGGATTGTTTCTGGCTGGCCAGATCAATGGTACGACCGGCTACGAGGAAGCGGCGGGTCAGGGAGCAGTGGCGGGGATCAATGCGGCCGCCACTGCCCTGGGTCGGGACAAAGTTGTATTCCGCCGGGATGAAGCATTCATCGGTGTAATGATCGATGATCTGGTGACCCGGGGTGTCGATGAACCATATCGCCTGTTCACGTCCCGAGCTGAATACCGGCTACTTCTCCGGCAGGATAATGCGCTTCGCCGGCTGGCGCCGATTGCCGAACGGCTGGGTCTGCTCAGTCCCGCTGAACTAAACCTCGTGGATGCCCGCCTCTCAACTGAGGAGAGAATGCAGGCTGTTGCGGAAGCGCAAAACATTTCTCCAACTGACGCCAATCCGCTCCTGGAACGCTGCGGCTCAGCTCGGATCAACGAGCCCCTACGTATATCCGAGCTTGCTCGGCGGCCCAGTGTGCCGCTAGGTGAAGTGTTCGCCGCAGCCGGTGTGAATGGGTGCGATGAGTTAGTCGGGTGGGCAGACATCGAATTCAAGTATGCTGGGTACTTGGCTCGAGAACGCCGGGCTGCAGCCGCCCTGAGCCAACTAGAGACCTTCGCCCTCCCAGAGGACTTGGCATATTCGGACTTGAAAACTCTCGCCTATGAGGCCCGCGAAAGGCTTCAGCACCTGCGGCCCAGAACCTTGGGACAGGCAAGCCGGATCCCGGGTATCTCCCCTAGTGACCTTCATGCCCTGGTGTTTGCTGTAACCCGGCACTATCGAGATCCGGTCAGTGTTTCACGTGAAACATGAGCTTCTGACCATCAACTGTATCCCCGACGGTTTCAGCCAATCAAAAGGCACTTTCCGAACGGCGGCCCTCCTCTCCTGCTGGTAGAATGTCGCATGAGTATAAATGCTGAGATTGTTGATGAGTACCCATCAACTTGTATTCTTGTACTTGCTTAAAGCCGGGTGTGATTGGATTGCTTTCCTGTAGACTACCCAACTGGCGTACCGACGATCATACTCGCAATAGCAGGTTACTGGGCTAATTTGGAATCATTTGATGGAGGTGGTTAGCTTAGAGCCCCGAACTGTTTCACGTGAATCTCAGCACATGCAAAAGATTGCACAACGCGCACAAACCCATATATTCGTGTGGATCGTTTTGTTGAAAGATATGAAATGGTTCGGTCACAGAAATGTCGGCCCCGATATAAAGTCTAAGTCATACTGTGCTAACAGCTTAGAGGTTAATAGATATCATGGCTCATGTTATAGCGATCGCCAACCAGAAAGGTGGTGTAGGCAAAACCACCACAGCAGTGAATCTGGCCGCTTCTCTGGCGATCGCCGAGCGCCGGACCTTGCTACTCGACGCCGATCCCCAGGGGAATGCGACCAGTGGGGTGGGCATAGCCAAGGAGACGGTTGAGCTATCCCTTTATGAGTCCTTGGTGGAAGGGCGCTCAGCCGCGGACTCCATCCTTACCATAGGGGCGCTACCGTATCTATCGGTACTGCCGGCTACCCAGGATCTTGTGGGCGCCGAGCTGCAGCTGGTCGAGCGCGAAGGTCGTGAGGCAATCCTGCGCCACGTGCTCGAAGGTCTGCAGGACTCGTACGACTACATCGTGGTGGATTGCCCGCCCTCCCTGGGCCTGCTCACCTTGAACGTGCTCGCCGCGGCCAACGCAGTGCTGATTCCCATCCAGTGCGAGTATTACGGCCTGGAGGGCATCTCGCAGCTGCTCAACACCGTCCGCTTGGTGCAACAGAACTTCAATCCTGGCTTGGCTATAAGCGGTGTGCTGTTGACTATGTACGACTCCAGGCTGAACCTGTGCCGGCAAGTGGCGGAAGATGCCAAGGAATACTTCGGGGCAAAAGTGTTCGTGACGCCTATACCCCGTAACGTGCGGCTCGCAGAAGCACCGAGCTTCGGTAAGCCCATCCTGCTGTATGACGTCCAGTCTATCGGCGCCAAGAGCTATCTCGCGGTCACTCAGGAGCTGATGCGCCGCGTGGAGAGCCCCGGCCCGGTGGAGGAGGCGACGGCTCCACTTCCTGAGGTGACCGCATGAGCGAGACGAAACGTTTAGGACGAGGTCTCGAGGCGTTGCTTGGCACAGCATCGAGGGAGCAGGCCGAGGCCTCGGGCGCACTGCGGGAGCTCCCCATCGGAAGCGTCCTACCGAACCCTTATCAGCCACGCACCCACATGGATGAGGAGGCGATCGTCGAGCTCACGGCTTCGATAGAAGCTTCCGGCCTCCTACAGCCGGTGATCGTGCGTCCGCGCAATGGAAAATTCGAGCTCATCGCCGGCGAACGACGTTGGCGGGCAATCCAGCGGCTCGGCTGGGCCAAGATCCCTGCTGTAATCAAGGAGGTCGACGATCAAACCCTGCTCACGCTGGCCCTTATCGAGAATCTCCAGCGAAACGATCTGACATCCATTGACGAGGCCGCCGGGTATAAGCGTTTGGCAGACGAATTCAAGTTGCCCCACGCGGAGATTGCCCGGTTAGTGGGCCGCAACCGTTCCACCGTGGCCAACCTTCTTCGCCTCCTCAAGCTCCCCGATGAGGTCAAGACGTTGGTTCAGGAAGGAAAGCTGTCCGAGGGTCACGCGCGGGCTTTATTGGCGGTCGAAAAGGATTCAGATGTGGTCCGCCTCGCGCAGGAGTCGGTCGCTCACGGCTGGTCGGTGCGTGAGGTGGAGTCGCGCGCGCGGGGAGAGAACCCCAATTTGGTAGCGCCACAACCGGCGAACGGCGGGCGCACCCGTACTCCTCAGAAGATGCCCACGGGCGACGTCAGGCGAGTCGAGGACGCATTGAGGAAGCGGCTGGGCACCGACGTGCGAGTGACCGCCAGGCGGCGTGGCCGTGGTTTTCTCAGCATCAGCTACTACTCCAACGACGATCTGGCCCGCGTGCTCGAGCTTATTCTGGGTGAGCCGTTCGCGGGATGAAAACCCGCTCGCGCTTCGTCACTGTTCTGATCCAAAGGGACGGTACGACGAGGACGCAGACCTATCGACTGCGCCTTCGGACTTTGCGGCTCGGGCTCTGGCTACTGTCACTGATCGCTTTGCTCTTGCTCCTGCTCGTGGCATTTTATGGCCCGACCCTGCGAGCCGCTGCCAGGGTACCAGGCATGGAGCGGGAACTGTCCCGGCTGAGAGGGGAAAACGCCAAAATCCGGGAGCTCTCTTCCGCTTTGGACAGCGCTGAGTCGCGCTATGCCCAGGTTCGCCAGATGATGGGGGGAGAGATCGTCCGGGACCCGCTTGCCATCGCATCCTCTTTGCCGGTTGCCCCGCCCGTCAAAGCTCGACTTGCCTCCTCTCCCGCCGAGCTCAGTACCGGCCTCGGTGTTCCGCAGTACTGGCCGCTGGACGAGACTGGCTACGTCACCCGAGGTCAGGTGAAAGCGGGGGGGCGTGACGAAGCTCATCCTGGCCTTGATCTAGCCGTTTCGGTTGGCAGCCTGGTCCGAGCCTCTGGTGGCGCAGTGGTTCGCCAGGCCGGAAAGGATCCCGAATACGGTCTGTTCGTCCTGCTGGACCATCCTAACCAATACCAGTCGATGTACGGACATCTTTCACGCATCTTGGTGACAGCAAGCGCTGCCGTCGCCCCGGGTCAGGTTATCGGCCTTACGGGTAATAGCGGGCGGTCGACCGCGCCTCATTTGCACTTCGAGATTCGCAGGGGAGGATTGTCCCTGGATCCACAGACCATGGTCAAGGAGAGCCGCTGATGGGCCTTTTCAGCAACGCCGCGCGTGACGAAGAGGGAAACGAGCTCAGGCGCCGCCGCACCGACCAGATACCGTTCTCGATAATAGCCAGCGACATGACAGTAATAGGTGACTTGGAGACAGAAGGCGTTGTTCGGGTCGAAGGAAGGGTTCGAGGCACGGTGCGGGTGGGAGCCCAGATCCTGGTTGCCCAAGGAGCCGTTATCGAAGGCGATCTGCACACTCAGGAGGCTGTGATAGCCGGGCAGGTGAGCGGCGCCATCCACGCCAGAGAGCGGGTTGAGCTCCAGTCCACCGCCATGGTATCAGGAGATATTCTCACTCCTCGAATTTCCATTATAGAGGGAGCGAAAGTGACGGGAGAAGTGAAAATGGACCCTGCAGGATCGGCCGAAACGGTTGGAAGTTCCCACAATAGTTGATAAGCCCACTAAGTGTGTGGAAATCAAAAGCTTTGACGGACCGCCCGAAGCGGTCACCCCCGGTTCACCTTGGGGTAGGTTTATTTTTTTAGTGCAGGCCAAATGGCGATATACTGTCGCGCAACTGGCATAGGTGAATCTAGTTAAAATCGCCTTAAATCCCCCGGTTGCACTACGTCAGGATCCCGCATCAGAGCCGCGGTGGGCTCGATAGCCGGTAGAATCGTGATGGCCACCCCGCGGCCAGCCACTATCGAGGACTTGAAGATGCCCTCCGGGGTCCCTCTGCACGATCTGATCGGCTACCTCGACGAGTATCTCCGAATCAGGGAAATACCCGACGATCCGAGGGCGATTAACGGTCTCCAAGTCGAGAATAGCGGACGGGTGGGCGGTATCATCGCGGCGGTAGATGCATCCCAAGCCACCATAGACGGTATCGTAGCGGCGTTGGAGCCGGGCGAGTCACCGCCGCTGCTGTTGGTGCATCATGGGCTCTTCTGGGATGGGAACATCGCGGTAACCGGTCGCAGATACCGGCGCTTGGCCGGTCTTATCGACCATGACATTCCGCTGTATTCAGCTCACAATCCCCTGGATGTACACCCGGAGGTGGGTAACAACGCTGTCCTGGCTGAGCGCCTGGGGATTCGGGTAGAGGGCTGGTTCGGCGAGTATCGTGGTGTGGCAATCGGAGCGTGGGGTCATACTCCACCCAGCCTGCAGACGTGCGGGGAGCTGGCGCTTGAGCTCGACCGCGTCCTGCACACCCTGAAGGGCAGTGCTACGTTGATCGCCGGGGGTCCCGAAAAACCCGGCCGCATCGGGATTATCACTGGAGCGGCCGGCAGCATGATCGGGGCGGCGCGCGATGCCGGGCTGGACACGTTCATCACTGGCGAGGGTCCGCACCATACCTACTTCGACGCGATGGAGTGGGGAATCAACGTCATCTATGCCGGGCACTACGCCACCGAGACGCTCGGCGTGCAGGCGGTGGCCTCCCATCTAGCCGAGCAGTTCGACCTGGACTGGGAATTCCACGACCATCCGACCGGCCTCTGATGTGACGTCTGTACTGGACCTCAAGGGCATTCACAAGCGATTTGGCCCGGTGCACGCTTTACGCGGAGTCGATTTCTTCCTGGCGCGGGGTGAGGTGCACGCGCTTCTGGGAGAGAATGGAGCCGGAAAGTCCACCCTGATGCACGTGGTCTACGGATTGGTGCGCCCCGACGCTGGGGAAGTTCGCCTGGACGAAGTGGCTCGGCGAATTCCTAATCCACGGGTGGCGCGTGCATTGGGGATCGGCATGGCACACCAGCATTTCACGTCGATTCCTGCGCTGACGGTTGCAGAAAATGTGGCCCTCGCCGCGGGCTGGCAGGTTGTGCCGCAGGAAATCGGGGAGCGGACCCGCTCACTGAGCGCTCGGATGGGCCTGCCGCTCGATCCAGACCAGCGTGCGGGCCGACTCTCGGCGTCTCTCAAGCAGCGCCTGGAGATCTTGAAGGCTCTGGCTACCGACCCCAGAATCCTGCTGTTGGATGAGCCTACCGCGCTCCTCTCTCCGACCGAGACAGCTGAGCTACTGGCGATGATCCGGGCGTTCGCCGCTGCTGGCGGAGCAGTCCTGCTGACAAGCCACAAGCTCGACGAAGCGCTTCGGGCGGCCGACCGGGTAACAGTTCTGAGGCAAGGCGCGGCGACAGCGGTGGGCTCCCTTCAAGAACAGACCGTGGAGTCGCTGCTGTCGGCCATGACTGGCGCAGCGCCAGGTGCGCCTCACACACGCAGGGAAATGAGAAAGAGACCGGACTCAGCGGAGGCAGGAGACGCGGTTCGATTCGACGCTCTGGAGCTCTCGCGTGAAAGCGGATTTGGAATCGCCATCCGTCACGGGACCCTCTCGGTTCGAGCCGGTGAGATAGTTGGGGTCGCCGCCGTGGAGGGCAATGGCCAGCGGGAGCTTTTGCGGGCTGTGGCGGGCCGCATCGCGCCGCTTCGCGGTCGACTCCGGGTGGCGCAGCCGGTTGGCTTCATTCCCGAGGATCTTACGTCTGAGGGACTGATCCCCTCCCTCAGCCTCACCGAGAACATTGTCCTCGGGCTGGGTCAGGACGGACCGTGGGTTCGGGGAGGGAGGATTGTGTGGCGAGAAGCGGAAGCAAAAACGGCGGAGCTGCTCCGGGCGGGTAAGATCGTGGCAACCGGACCACGCACACTCGCTGCGTCGATCAGTGGTGGCAGCCAGCAAAAGCTCGTGGTAGCACGCGAGCTCTCCCGCATTCCGGCGGTGATTGTCGTCGAGCACCCCACACGTGGGCTCGACCTGAATGCCGCGGCGGACATTCACGACCGCCTTCGGTCAGCCGCCGATTCCGGCGCGGCGGTGCTTTTCCACTCCGCGGACCTCGATGAGGTTATGGATCTGTCCGATAGAGTGATCGTTGTGACCAGGGGTGTGATCACCGAAGCGCCTCACAACGCATCACGGGCAGAGATCAGCGCGATGATGCTGCGTCCCGAGCAGGAAAGGTGAGTGCTCTTCGCTGGTCGGTGGCGGCCGTGGCACTTGGCATTGCGGCTCTTGTCGTGGGACTGGAGGCTGCCGGTTTCGACGCCAACGTCGCTCTGGGCTCACTATGGCTGGGCGCCTTCGGCTCTTGGGAGGTGTTTACCTCCAATACGCTGGTACGCGCGGTACCGCACATACTGCTCGGCCTGGGAATAACAGTCGCGTTCCGTAGCGGAGTTCTCAACATGGGGGCGGAGGGGCAGTTCTACGCGGGGGCTATTGCCGCTGCGTGGGTGGGTCTGCACCTGGGTGGGCTGCCGTGGTTCGCCACTGTCGGAACGCTTGTCTTGGCGGCGTCGGCCGCGGGTCTTCTCTGGGTTGTTTTGCCGGTGTGGCTGAAGCTTCGCTTTGGTGTCCTCGAGGTGATCAGCACCTTGCTTTTGAACTTCGTGGCCGTGTCGCTGGTAAGCTTGATGGTGCAGGGACCGCTTCGGGATCACGAGCGCGTTTATCCCCAAAGCGCAGCGATTGCGGAAGCGGCTCGACTTCCTCTTCTTCCTGGCTCGCGGCTGCATGCGGGCTTCGCGATTGCAATCTCGGTCGCTCTGATCCTGGGGTTCATCTTCGGGAAAACTCTGTGGGGTTTTCGGCTACGCGCGGTAGGCCTGGGCCCTCGCGCGGCTGAAGTCAGTGGCCGGGTCGACAGCCGGCGGGTGGGCGCGGTGGCTCTCTTGATCTCCGCAGCGGTTGCCGGGCTGGCCGGCGGCGTAGAGGTCAGCGGAGTATCGTATGCTCTGTTCCAGAATCTCTTGCCCGGGCACGGCTTCACTGGGATAGCAGCAGCGCTGCTGGGAGGCCTGCACCCCATCGGCGTCCTGGTGGCCGGAGTACTGTTCGGCGCCCTCGATGCAGGTGCAGGCGCGATGCAGCGAGAGGCCGGCGTACCCGTTGTGGCCGTGTACGTCGTCGAAGCAGTGATTATCATCGTTGCCCTGCTCGCCACTGCCCCGCGGGGAGGGTGGATCGCCCTTCGTGGCGTTGCGCGGAAGAGGGTCGCGCCGAAGGCCGTCGGGTAGTGGACATCCTGGTGCTGGCTGGAGGATTCCTGGCCGCGGCTGTGCGGGTGGCAACTCCGATCATGCTAGCCGCCACCGGCGAGACGCTGACCGAGCGCTCTGGGGTCATCAACCTCGGCATCGAGGGGATGATGCTGGCTGGTGCCCTCGCCGCAGCCCTGGGAGCTACGGCGTGGGGTCCCTGGACTGGCTTGCTCTGCGCTGCCGGTGCCGGAATGTTACTGGCGACCGTGTTTGCGATTCTTGCAGTAGGGGCACGCGCCGATCAGATCATCACCGGTACCGCGATAACCCTCGCTGCCATCGGCCTCACCGGGACCATTTATCGCCAGGTCTACGGGATGGATGGAGCCGGTCCCGCGATTCCGACACTTCTTCCTGCCGCGGTGCCGGGGCTCGCCCGCATTCCAGTGCTGGGGCCGGCGCTCTTTTACCAGTCTGCACCTACCTATCTGGCGTTTGGGGCGTTGCCGCTTGTGTGGTGGTTGCTGTTTCGTACCCGGCTGGGGCTCGCGCTACGGGCTACGGGCGAGGCGTCCGCGATGGCTCAGGCGGCAGGGGTGCAAACCAGGTTGATCCGATTCGGGGCTACGATTATCGGGGGTGGTTTTGCCGGATTGGCCGGCGCCAGCCTCGTGCTGGCGCAGGTCGGGACGTTCGCCGAGGGGATGACTGCCGGCCTCGGTTACGTAGCAATAGCCATTGTTGTGTTGGGCCGTTGGCATCCCGCAGGCATCGCGCTCGGCTCTTTGGTCTTTGGCGGGGCCACTGCTGTGCAATACCTATTTCAGAGTTTTGATTTGGCTGCCCCCTACCAAGTCTTCCTGATGCTTCCTTACGTCCTGACGCTGTTGGCGCTGGCCGGCGCAGTGGGAAGGGTTCGAGCCCCGGCCGATCTGGGGAGATGAGGGCAGAGACTCAAGAGGCGTCCTGCGCAAGCCTGTCGGCAGCAAGGGCGTCACGAGCCTCGACTATCATATCGCGTACCCGAGTCTTGAGGGTGGCAACATCGGCTACCTCGAGCCCGGTTGTCTCTACCGGATCGAGCACGCGGACCTCCGCTACAGATCTTCCGAAGCGCCAGTCGTGCTTTCGGAGCGCCGTGCTCGTGCCCGAGACGGCCAGAGGCAATATGGGAACGCCGGCTTCGATGGCCAGACGGAATGCGCCATCCTTGAATGGGAGCAGTTCGGCGGTCTTGGAGCGGGTGCCCTCCGGAAAGATCATGACCGAGACCCGGTTGGCGAGCGCCTCACGGCACCGCGCCATGGCCTCCACCGCGCTGGGGCCGAAACCCCGCTTCAGGGGGATGTCTCCCACCAACCACATCATCCACCCCAAAACGGGGATGCGAAAGAGCTCGGCTTTCGAGAGCCATTTCATCTCCCAGGGCAGGTGGCTGATCAGGAGAATGTCGCTGAAGGACTCATGGTTGGACACCGCCACGAAGGGACTCCGCGGATTCTTTGGCAGCGTCCCGGAGTAACGAAAGCGCCAGAGAGGATTCAGAGAGGCCATCGTAGGAGCGATTTTTCGAAAAATCAGCCCGGAGATGTAACGGCCCTGATCGAACGGCGCGGTGATCAGCCGAGCCAGGATGACTATCGGAAACCACAGCAGTATGCAGGTGACCAGAACCAGCCAGGCCCAGACGGACACGATCGTTTGCCAGAGTCGCGGCATGCCACTCTATTTCCGGCTACGGGACGTTGAACCAGCGTGAACGGTGAACAGTAAACAGTGAACGGGAGGGTTGGGAGCGCTCGTTTACCGTTTACCGTTCACCTTCTCTTGCCGAACGAGCCGTCATGGATACTGAGGCAGGGATGACCGAGCCGACCAACGTTCCCGATCTAACGGGGGAAGTCCGCCCGCCAAAGCTGCTCGGCGACAACGCCGACGCGCGCCATGTTTCTCTGGCGATCCTTGCCCTTCTGGCGGTGCTCTCCACTCTGCACTTCGCACAGGCGCTCATCCTGCCGATCGTGGTCTCGATACTGCTGAACCTTCTCCTCAGCCCGGTCGTACACCTGCTCCGCAAATATCTCCGCATTCCCGAACCGCTCGGCGCAGCCGTGGTGATCGTGATGTTACTGGGCCTTGTGGTATTCGGGGTCTACCGGCTTGCGCCGGCCGCGAGCGCGTGGGTGGCCCGGGCTCCGGAGAGCTTTGTGACGCTGCAGCAAAGAATCCAGCCTCTGCGCCAGCCGGTCGAGAAGGTTACTAAAGCGGCGGAGCAGATGGAGCAGGCCACCGACATGGACAAAAAAACCCCCCAGGTGGAAATAAAAGGTCCCAGCCTTACTCAGCAGGTGTTTGGCGGAACCACCGCGTTCCTGAGCACCGCTATAATGGTGATGTTCCTGACCTACTTTCTCCTTGCCTCCGGCGAACTTTTCCTGCAGAAGCTGGTGGGGGTACTCCCCCAGCTGAAGGACAAGAAGACGGCGGTCCACATCGTGCGGGAAACCCAGTCACAGATCTCGCTTTACCTGCTGGTCACAACCATGATAAATACCGGAGTAGGCATAGCGACCGGAATAGCGCTCGCATTGGTGGGGATGCCCAACCCGGTCCTGTGGGGCGTGGTGGCGGCCGTGCTCAACTTCGTTCCATATATCGGCGGCCTGATCAACACTATCATCCTGACGTTGGCGGCGTTTCTCACATTCGAGGAAACCAGTCAGGCGTTGATGGTGCCCATCGTGTTCACCGTCATCAACATTCTCGAGGGTAACCTGATCACCCCCATGGTCCTGGGGCGGCGGATGCGACTCAACACCGTAGCGGTGTTCATAGGACTGGTCTTCTGGTGGTACCTGTGGGGGATTCCCGGCGCCCTCCTCGCTGTGCCCATGATGGCTACGATAAAGATCGCGTGCGACCACATCGAATCACTGACATCTATAGGGGAGTTTCTCGCCGAGTAAAGATCGTGATCGGTGAGTGCGTATGGGTTATGGGAGATGCCAGGACGGTGGGCGCCAGGCGCCTGACGGAAATCGAACGTACCGTGATGGAGGCAATCCCTGTCCCGGTCGACTGGGCCATCGTGCGTCTCTATCAGGGCGAGTGTCATGGCACGGCTGGCTGGCTCCGCCGACTGGTGCTCGGAGCCAGCAGGAATCGGGCGATAGCGCTGGGCAATCATGTGTTCCTGCCGGATCGCTGTCAGGGCGATCTGGCGGTGCTGGCGCACGAGCTGACCCACTGCGGACAGTATCAGACGTGGGGGCCAGTGAAATACTTCGCGCGTGGTATCAGTGCGCAGTTACGGGAGCTGCTCCACCGTAGGCTGAATATCGGCTCCAGCCCCTATCGGTATCAGCTCACACCCGGTAAGCCATTCACTTCCTACGGAATGGAACAGCAGGCCCAGATGGTGGAGGAGGACTTTCGAAGCCGCAATAGCGCTCAGACCATGCCGTCGGCCTGATCCATCGGCTCCTGATGCGCGTGCGCGTGCTCGAGGGCATCGGGCATCTTGTCTTCCCACAGGGCGAGCACGTTTCCGTCGGGATCGGCTACCATAGCCATGATCCCCCAGGCCTGCTGAGTTGGTTCGGTCGTGAAGCGCACGCCGCGGTCGTGTAGTACGCCGCAATAGTGCAGCAGGTCGGGAACGAACAATGTGATTCCGGTGTGCCGTCCCACGAGCGACTTGGCTTCCTTGTGCACCGCCGGATGCACACTTACATGGGTTTCCCCCTCCAGAAACTCCGCTCCGAAAGAGCCTTGCCTCGTCAAAGGCAGGCCCAGTTTGTCGCGGTAGAACTCAACCGCTCGGGCGACATCATGCACAAAGATCGCGATGCTGTGCAGGGAGGGAGTCATCGAGTTGCTTTCACCGCAAGAGGTCGAGGACGAGTTTCGTCACCAGCACGCCAAGCGCTATGGTGCCGGCGAAGAATACCAGGAGAATTCCGCCCAGCAGGATCAGGGTACCACGGCTCCCGGTCCGGGCGGCAGCCGGCTGGCTGAGATGCTGCTCCAGAAGAGCCATGTTCCGTGTGTTCGACTTCCACGCCACATCGAACAGATCGCCCAGCAGCGGCACCCACCCCACCACGGTGTCGATCGCGACGTTAGCGATCATCCGGGACACGACCGATTTCGGGGCCCCGAGGCGGGAGGCCTGAAGCACGACGTAGCCCGAGAACAGTGCACCCGCTGCATCGCCGAGGCCTGGCACCAACCCGATCAAGGCGTCGAGACCAAACCGAAACCGGGTACCGGGGATGGTGAAGGCATTGTCCAGCAGCCGGCTCATGGTCCGGAGCCGCTCCACCTGGGGAGCTTCATGGATACCCACGAGGGCAGGCGGGCGCGAGGCGGGACGGTTGCTCATCACTGAATAGTAAAGTGAGCCGGGACTTCAAGCGCAAGAATCGAGGAAAAGCTCATTGATGCACCACCGGCTACTGCTACAGAAAGCGGCGTACGAGGTAGAACAGCAGGTTGAGAGCCAGAGAGATCAGAATCAACGAAGCGAACGGAATGTAAATCCGCATCGTTTCGCGCTCGATCCGAATATCACCGGGGAGGCGGCCAAACCAGCTGAAGGCACCCAAGGACACCAGCAGTCCTACGACCGCCAGGCTGATTCCAAGGGTGATCAGGAGCGAACCCATGGAGGATGAGCTCATCGGATGCAGCCTTGCCTTACCGCGTGGATGTAATCGGTGTATGCCGGGACCATGCCGGCCGCACGCAGGTCGGTGGCGATCTGCCCCCGATGATAGGCTGAATGGAAAGGGACGTGGGTAAGGATCTCCTCGACGGTGCTGGTCCAGACCTCTCCCTTGGAGTTGGTGTATGACACGATGCCGGTTATCGACTTGGAGGTATCGTCCAGATACTCCGGCCAGCGGCGAGACAGCTCTTCCAGGCGCGCACCGCACGCGCCCACATCGAGCTCGGGCCAGACCGCGAGAGGGCTGGTCTCACCACGCAACCGTGCCAGCCAAATAAATTCGGCTCCCACAATGTGGGCCATCCAACGGAGACTCTTAGGTGGCGGCGCGGCCTTTCTCAGCGACTCCAACGTCTCCCTGTTAGCCCAGGCATCGTACTGAAGGAGCCGGCGCAGGTGGTCCATCATTCAGACCGCGCAACTCCGGCTGAGCGGAACGCCGCCTGGAAGTTGCGACGCATTCCCGCCAAGCCCGGCCGCACCAGAGGCGTGTTCCCAAAACGGGCGGCAAATTCCTCGTCGCTCATCTCTTCGAACAGGTCTGCGGCAGCTCCCTGAAGCCTCAGGCGGGGCTGGAACTCCGGAAGCTCAGTCGCGACGGCAAAGCGCTGGTTCCAGGGGCACACGTCGTTGCAGATGTCGCACCCGAACGCATATCCCTGAAAGCTGTCAGCCAGCTCGGCGGGTATAGGCCCCTTCTGCTCGATCGTCAGGTAGGAGATGCATCGTTCCGCGTCCAGTACCCGGGGTGCCACCAGTGCGCTGGTCGGGCAGGCATCGAGACAGCGAGTGCAACTGCCGCAGCGGTCCAGCTCGAACGGAGGATCCGCCTGAAGAGCCAGATCGGTAAATACCGAGCCGATGAAAAAGAACGAGCCGGTGTCAGGACGGACCAGCATGGTATTCTTGCCGATCCATCCCAGGCCGGCCCGCTGGGCCAACTCCCGCTCAGGCACAGGACCGGCATCCGCGAACGTTCGACTCAGCTGGGCGCCCTGAGCGCGCAGAAACCCCGCCAGCAGCCCCAATCGTTGGCCGGTCACACGGTGGTAATCTTCGCCCCTGGCATACTTAGCAATTCGGGGCGCTGCGAAATCGGCTTCAGCGTCGGGCGCGTAGTAATTGTCGAGCACTACCACCACAGCACGGGCCTCAGGCGCGATGCGTTGGGGCTCCCTACGCCGAGCGGCCTGGCGGTGGAGGTATCTCATGGTCCCGGCGTATCCCTTGGCCAGCCAGTCATCCAGGCGGTCGGCGTGGACGCTCGGACCGGGGTGGGTGATACCGCACGCCAGGAAACCAAGCTCTGCGGCGCGCGCCTTGATCGCCTCTTCCAGTTTCATGAGACTCGCACGGCACCGCTGGCCCTGGCCGCGGGCACGACGGGATTACTGTCGACCGTAATGAGCCGGGCACCGCGCCCGAAAGTCAGGTAGGACCAGGCCCACTGGATCATGACCAGGATACGGTTGCGAAACCCGATCAGAAAGAAGATGTGCACGAAGGTCCAGATGAGCCACGCAAAAAAGCCCGCGAAGTGCAGCTTCCATATATCGGCTACCGCCCGTCCGCGCCCGATCACCGACAGCTGACCCTTGTCCCAGTATTTGAAAGCCCGCCGGGACCGTCCTTTCAGATCGCACGTGATGGAGCGGGCCGCGAACTGCCCCATCTGGATGGCCACCGGGCAGATCCCTGGAAGGGGCCCGCCCGGCTGATGGTTGAACAGCGCCGCATCGCCCAACACAAAGATCTCCGGATGGCCCGGAACGGTGCAGTCGGGCTCGACTATGGCGCGGCCGGCATTGTCCAGGGGGGCTTCGAGGCAGCGGAGCACTGGGCTGGCAACGTTGCCTGCCGCCCAGATAATGGTCTGGCTGGGGATGGTCCAGCCGGCGGCTGCCACAGAGCCGGGCCGGATGTTGGTGACCAATGTCTCGGTGCGAACCTCTACCCCCAGCCGCCTGAGCTCGAGCTTGGCCTTGTCGCTCAAGCTTTGCGGATACGAAGGGAGCAGGCGCAGGCCGCCCTCGAGGAGGAGTACCGTGGCTTCACCCGGATCGATGCGCCGGAAATCGCGGCGCAGAGCGTAGCGCCGCAGCTCGGCCACGGCACCGGCCATCTCCACCCCGGTGGGACCTCCTCCGACCACGACGAAGGTAAGAAGAGCCTGACGGCGCACCGGATCAGGTTCCCGCTCGGCCTTCTCGAAGGCCAGGAGCACCCGCTGGCGTATGGTCAGAGCATCCTCGATGCTCTTCAAGCCAGGCGCGAAAAGTTCCCATTCATCATGACCGAAATAGGAGTGCCGAGCCCCGGTTGCGACGATCAGATAGTCATACGTGAAGTCCGCACCATCGGTGAGCACCACTCGGCGCCGCGCCGGTTCGATCGACTCAACTTCCCCCAGGAGCACCTCGGCATTCGGTTGGTTGCGCAGCACCGACCGAATGGGGGCAGCAATGTCACTGGGATTCAGCGCGGCGGTGGCTACCTGGTAAAGCATGGGCTGGAAGAGGTGGTGGTTCCGGCGGTCAATGAGGGTGACACGCACTGGTGTCCGCTTGAGCGCGCGGGCGGCATACAGCCCACCAAAACCCCCACCAATAATGAGGACGTGGGGTTTCTTCTTCTCCACTCGCTCAGGACTCACGAGTCGCCTCTCCCATCTCACAGCCCCATGGTCTGGCGGCGCCAACGGGCGAAGCGCACGACATCCTCCACCGGAGGCACGGCATCCTCGTCCGCGTAGGCGGTGTACATCCGCCAGCGGAGGTACGTCCGATCCGGCAGCGGCAAGTACGGCGCGTGCACCCACCAGCGTCGCCGGCGGAAGGCCCAGGCCGTCTTCAGGAGGTCCAGACCCAGTCGCGGGTTCAGCATCCCTCGCCACGCGAGCTCGCCGGTAAGCCACAGCCAGGAGCGGGACATGCGCCAATTATAATTGGTATATTCCGCACCCTATGACTCTCAGCTGCCCATGACGAACAGCCCGTACCGCTCCATGGACGACAAGAAGCGTCCCACCGAGGACGAGACCCTCCTCGAGGGTCCGCAGCCGAGCGGCCGTCATGACAAGGAGAAGCTTCTCGTCTCCGACCCGTGGCGGGTGCTCCGCATCATGGGAGAGTTTGTCTGGGGCTTCGATAATCTGGCCGATGTCAGGGATGGAGTCTCCATCTTCGGTTCGGCACGCACCAAGCCAGACGATCCCCAGTATGCGGCTGCTGTGGAGACCGCACGCCTCCTGGCCAAAGCCGGAATTCCCGTAATCACCGGCGGCGGCCCGGGAATAATGGAGGCTGCCAACCGGGGCGCGCTGGACGGCGGCGGGCTCTCCATCGGATGCAACATCGAGCTGCCGTTTGAGCAGGGATCCAACGCCTTTCTCACCCGGAGCCTCAACTTCAAGTTCTTTTTCGTGCGCAAGACGATGTTCGTCAAGTACGCCACCGCCTTCATCGTCTTCCCTGGAGGCTACGGTACGCTGGACGAGCTGTTCGAGGCGCTGACCTTAATCCAGACCGGAAAGGTTAAGCACTTCCCGGTGATTCTTATGGGTAAGGACTACTGGGTGGGGCTGCAGGAATGGCTCCGCTGCACGGTCGCGGCGCAGGGGAAGGTCAATGACCGGGATCTGCTGCTGTTTCGTGTTACCGACGATCCGGCCGAGGCAACCCGCATAGTGATAGAGGCCCGGAACGAGAAGCGGTAAAGAAAGAGGGACGAGGGAATGAGGGAAAGAGGGAAAGAGGGAAAGAGGAAAGAGGGAAAGAGGGAAAGAGGGAAAGGATACGGACCAGGACCAATAAAGGAAAGCGTAATGGCTCGTCCGTCGGCCCAGTACCTGCGGGGGCAACGAATCGATCCGAAGGCAATTACCGGAAAGGAAACCGTTGCCGAGCTGATCGATAACGCATTCCTGGCCTACAACGCCGGCCGGCTGCGTGAGGGCTGCCAACTCTTCACTCAGCGAATGCTGGAGCCTGACGTTACCGTGGGAATGACGCTGACCGGTGCCATGACTCCGGCCGGGCTTGGCATGAGCTGCCTGATCCCACTGATGGAGTCGGGGTTCGTCGACTGGATCATCTCGACCGGGGCCAATCTCTACCACGACGCCCATTTCGCGCTGGGGCTCGCGATGCACCGGGGAACCCCGACCGCGGATGATGTCGAGCTGCGAGACAAGGGCGTTGTCCGGATCTACGACATCTTCTTCGACTACGACGTGCTGCTCTCGACCGACGCCTTTGTCCGCCAGGTGTCCGCCCGCGATGAGTTTCAGCGCCCGATGAGCACGGCAGAGTATCACTATTTGCTCGGCGGTTACGTGCGGGAGCGGGAGCGGGCACTCGGGCTCTCACGGCGCTCGGTTCTGTCGGCCGCCCACGACCTGGAAGTGCCGATCTATACCAGCTCGCCGGGCGACAGCTCAATAGGAATGAACGTGGCAGAACAGGCGCTGGCCGGCAGCAGACTCAGGTTCGATGTCAGTGCCGACGTAAACGAGACCGCCAGTATAGTGCTGGAAGCAAAGCGCGCGGGCGGCAAGAGCGGCGTACTGATTGTGGGCGGCGGAAGCCCCAAGAACTTTATGCTTCAGACCGAGCCGCAGATTCAGGAGGTGCTGGGCATCGACGAGCGGGGGCACGACTACTTCCTGCAAATCACGGATGCTCGGCCCGACACCGGGGGTTTGTCCGGGGCCACGCCGGCCGAGGCTGTCAGCTGGGGGAAAATCGATCCTGACCAGCTTCCGGGAACGGTGGTCGTCTACACCGACAGCTCGATAGCGCTGCCGTTGCTGACGGCTTATGTCAGGGAGCGCAGGGAGAAGCGGCCGCTAAAGCGGCTCTACTCCCGGCGTGATGCGATGATGGAACGACTGGTGAAGGAGTACCGGGATGCGCGCGAGTTCAGGGATCAACGGGCGCGTGAGTCGGTGGCGGGAGAGAGTAAGAAGGCGGAGAAAGAGTCCAGGGTATAGGGTCGGGTTATCTA
>JACCRS010000255.1 GCA_013813435.1 Gemmatimonadales bacterium | reverse complement strand
GCCCCGCACTGCGAGTGGCCCAGGACCACAACCAGCCGCGTCTCGTAACGCGCGGCGGCGAACTCGACGCTGCCTACCTGGGAGGGAGCGACGATGTTGCCGGCGACCCGGATCACGAACAGGTCCCCCAGGCCCTGATCGAACACAATCTCCGCCGGAACGCGGGAATCGGAGCATCCAAGAATGATGGCGAAAGGTTGCTGCCCAGTCGTCAGCGCTGCGCGACGGTTAGGGCTGAGAAAAGCCTCGGAGCCGCGTACATTCGAGGCGAATCGGAGGTTGCCCTCTTGCAACCGCTCGAGTGCTTCGCGGGCTGAAACCATTCGATATCGGTCTCCGATTCATGGCGTGATGAGACGACCAGGCAGCCGGTGCAAAGGCGGTCCAATTGCAGTCGACTTAAGTGCCAACGGCTAGCCGACCCGGTTCCGGTGCACCCCGCCAGGCGCCTGTTCGTCGAGCGACTGTCGATACCTTATGCATCCTCGAATGAAGTCCGGCCATACGGGAACTCCCGGGGGTGGTTCCTGCTTCTCGGGAAGAAGACCCCAAAGCGCGGGATGATGCCAGCAAAGATCGTCCCCGGTACTGTCTCGATGCGTGCGAATGCCACGCCGGAGCCGGTGAACCTCGTCGATGAGTTGCTCGCGTGACATGCCAGATAGGTCTTCATCCATGCGTACCTCCGCAGGACAGCGTCGGAGCTCAGGGCCATTAGCGATGCAGATCAGGTCACTGTCTTATGGTCCAGACGACATGTCGGCTTTGTTAGAGGCAGAGCCACTATCCCGGACCAGGCGAGAGAGGACGCGTTCCAGCGCAGCCGCGAACGCCTGCCGAGCCCGGGAATCGTACGGCGGGGGGCCGCCCGTGATAACCCCCGCCAGGCGGGCCTGCTCCATAAAGTCCCGCACCGAGAGGCGCTCGCCGATGGTCTCGGCCGTGTGTTCCTGACCGCGTGGATCAAGGACCGCAACCTGATTAGGCACGAGCTGCGCCGCCAGCGGTACATCCTGCGTCACTACCAGATCGCCGGCAGCGGCATGTGACGCGATGTACCGGTCGGCGACGTCGGCCCCGCCGTCGACCCATACCGCGCTCACCAGCGGATTGCCGGGCGGGGTCTGGAGCCGCTGGTTTGCAACCAGGACCGTCTCGATGTTCAACCGTTTGGCTGATCGGAACACCAGCTCCTTCACGTCCCTGGGCGCCGCGTCTGCGTCGATCCAGATCCTCACGCTAACAGTTTTCGTGGCGTCGAGGCCGACGCGAACCTGGTAGCTTAATAAATAGATCAGACCCAAGCATAGAGAGGTCGAGATGCTCCCCAATTGTTTGCCCGAGGCACCCGCCCACCTCCGGGCGCGAGTCCCTCAACCCGAACCCCATCCGATGCCGAATCCGGATCCGAGCGACCCTGGCCGCCGCCCGGACCCAGAGCCGATGCCGGTTCCGGATCCGTCGCCCCGGCCAGAGCCATTGCGAACCCCCTCACCGGAGCCCAGACCCTCACCTCGGGGCGCTTTGACCTGGCGCTAGTAGTCCAGTCCTCCGCCGAGAAACGCCAAGGTGACCCAAACAGCCAGGCCCCCCGCTACCGCTGCGATTGTCCGGCCGGGATCGAGCCGCTGGCGCTCGAGAGCGCGAATCGTGCCCAGGGCATGGGCTACCGTATCGCCTCGAGAGGTTCCATACAAGGTGTCCGCACTGACGTAAGGGTCCACTACCTGGCTCGAAGTGCTTTCCGCGGCGGTAACGCGCAACGTTGAGGGCAGCCTGGCCAGCGGCCCTCCGGCGCCGGGTATCGAATATGGTTCCCAGTGCGCGCATGCTACCAGGAGCAGTATCGGGGCCGACCGGAGCACCGGCCGATTAAGCAGCACCTGGCACCGAGGCATAGCTCAGCCGCCCCCGAACAATTCGGGCAGCGGTCGTGTAAGGGTGTGGCGTATTGGATCCCGGACTGAGAATGTGTATGACCTCCAATCCCTGCCAGCGGAGCACGTCGGCAATCAGCCCCCGGTGACAGCGCCACCAGAGCGCCTCGGCACACATGATTGCCGTACGCATCGCGCAAGCCACGCTCATCAAGGTGGTGAGGCTCTCCGCAAAAGGCTCGGTGTGGAGGTAGTCGGCGTAACCCCGGAAGGATAGGCTGCGCCACGCGGTGTTGGGCGAATCGGGGGCAGGGCGGCGCCGTCCACCCAAGCCCGGAAGCCAGACATACTCTATTCCACGCGCCTGCAAGCTTGTCGCGAGGAGGTCACTCCCAAAGTGCGGCAAACGGCGGGACCCCGGGTGGCGGCGGACATCCGCCACCGCTTCGATACCACGGTCCACGAGCAGATCGAGAAACTCTGCCTCGGTACGAGTGGAATGTCCGACGGTCCAGACGCAGAGATCCATTGTCATCAATCTACATCCCGCAGGGTCTCCGCTTGCCACAGACCGGCATAATCGCGCACCCACCCATGCGGTTCCACCCGCAGCACCCCCACGAAGCGGGCCGCGCTGGGCAGTTCGGCCTCATAAGCGTACTCCGTGACAGACCGTCGGGCGTAACGCTGGACCAGTGGTGTGAGAACCCCGGCCGGCCACTCCAGCCATGTGGAGCAGACCTCAGCCGCCTAGCCCACTTGCAGGTCGAGACGTCTCAGCGGCAACAGATTCGTAGCCGGGTAAAGCTGAGATCCAGATCCACGCATCCGGTCACCGCGGCACATAGCGCGCCGTTTGAAGTCCAAGTACCGTCGCGGGCACGCCGAAGCCGAAGCTTAACCCGCCGGCTACCGCACCAACCCTCAACGGTACCTTCAGTACTGTACCACGCAGCGTCAGCGCGCACGGGTGGTGAGCGCAACCGGGCGAGTGTCGCCATGGAAGACCGCCTCCCACGAAGCTCGGCACCGCCCTCCAGTTCGCTAAAGGTGGCAGCGTCATGCCCCGGCGTATTAAGCTTGCGCCACATAATGGGGCTGCCGGCTCCCGGGCTCACTCGCTCCACCTCTTACTCCACTCCCGCCAGGTTATACATCGCGCGCCAGGCTCGAAACACCTCGCGGTAGTCATCTCCGCTATAACTCACTGTCCGTCCCCCCTGCCGCACCGAACCAGGCGCCAGCTCCGCCATGTCGGCCATCTGGGTGAGAGCAAAGTCCACCTCGAGGCGAATCGGAGGAGAGACCTTGAGCGGCGAGTGCTTGCGACCCAACGCCGACAGCGCTCCCGCGCGTATCCTCTCGCACGCCACTGACGGAGCCAGGCTCTTGGCCGCAAATCGCCCGACCGCCTGCTTCACAACTACTGTTTCGATTGCGTCGCCCAGCAGCGCCCGTGCCTCCGCGGCCAGCGCCTGATCGCCACTCACCAGCGCTACCGGTACTCCATGCACTCCAGCCATAGCGGCGTTCAACGCGAGCTCTCCCACCGGCTGGCCGTTGAGCCGCGCCTCATAGACCCGGCTGGTGTAAGTGTGATCGATCGTGGCGTTCCACGTACCTGCCCGGGCATGATACCCGATGAACATTGCTGCATCGAAACCCGATTCTATGCCTTCCACCATCGAAAGGCGCTTCGGACCGCCACTCAACAGCTCGGCCGCAGGGTTCAGCTCTTCGGCAAGGAGATTGCGCATGAGCCAGTGGCTGTCGTTCACCAGGACGGCTTTTGCACCCGCATCGAGCGCGCCGGCGATTGCAGCGTTGGCTTCGTTGGTCATGAGACGGCGAAACCTGTTATACTCTCCGGCATGGCGGGGTTCTACCGGGTCGGTCTGATCCTCGTGTGAGACGCCGGCAACTCCCTCCATATCAACCGAGATATACACCCGCATGTTCTCTCCACTCATGGCAGTCCGGCGCGAAGAATACCGAGGACGAAAGATGGATGCACGCAGGTGGGTACTGGTAATCGCAATGGCGGCGTCGTCCTGCGCCTCTCCCGAGGCCCGGCCCGATAGCCAGTTCGTACAACAGGGCCGGCAGTACACCGCTTGGCTCTATGGCAACGAGTACAACAAGCTGTGGGACCGATTTTCACCCGAGATGCGGCAAACGTTCGGCAGCGTTTCGGATCTGGCGAGCTTCGCCGGAGGAGCGCTCACTCATCTGGGAGCCGAGCGCAAGGTGGTTGACGAGAGCGTACAGGACGCCGATCCGCTGGTGGTCTACACCCGCAATGCCTCGTTCGACAAGTCACGGCAGAGCATGTTGATCGAATGGAGTCTGGCCAAGGACGGGGCGGTTACCGGTCTGGTTGTGCGGCCAGCGCCGGGCGGGAAGGCGGAAGCGCGGTAGGTAAAACGGCGGTAGAAGAATGGTGCTAGTCCCTCGGCCTGCTGATGTACCGCCTTACCGCTTACCGCCTTCACTACACCCTCCAACGCCTCGAATGCTTCGGGACCGTTTATCCGGATCAGTGCAGAATCTGGCCCCGGAGGACGGTTACGGCCCGCCCGCCGAGGAGAACCCGGTCGCCGTCCAATTTCACCAGGACCGTTCCGCCGCGGGCCGAGGCCTGATACCCCGCCAGCTCATTCTTTCCCAGGCGCGCTCCCCAGAAGGGGCCCAGCCCGCAATGGGCCGAGCCAGTCACCGGATCTTCCGGTATTCCCAATTGCGGAGCGAAGAAGCGGGATACGAAGTCGTGCTTGCCGTCATCCGTTACTGCGGTGACCATCACACCGCGAACCGGTAGGCGAGCTACCAGGGACATGTCGGGAGTGAGGGACCTCACCGCCGCGTCCGAATCGAGCTCCACCAGATAATCGAACAACGTGCGGCCGATGCTCTTCGACCTGGAACCGAGTGCTCGCTCCAGCTCAGGGACCGCGCCTAGCGGCGAAACGGGGGTGGCCGGGAAGTCGAGCCAGATGAGAGGACCACGACGAGCTGCTGTGAGGGCTCCGCTTCGAGTATGAAAGGTCGCGGTCTCTGACGCCGCCAGGTGGCCCTCTTCATAGAGTGCGTGCGCGCTTGCCAGCGTGGCGTGGCCGCAAAGATCCACCTCGGCCGCGGGGGTAAACCACCTGAGATCGAAACCATCGGACCGCCGGACCAGAAAGGCTGTCTCAGCCAGGTTCATTTCCCGGGCAACCTGCTGCATCCAGAGAGGGTCGCGAGCGAAGGGAAGCAGACACACGGCCGCGGGATTCCCGGTGAATGGCCGGTCCGTAAATGCGTCGACCTGGGTGAAGCCCTGGCTGGGATTCACACTATCATGGCCTCTACCTCGATTTCCACCAGCATGTCGGGAGAGATCAGCCGGCTGACCTCGACCATCGTAGCTGCGGGACGAACGTCTCGGAAAAACTCGCCGTGGGCCCTGCCGATCTCCCTCCACTGATCGATATCGGTCAGGTACATCCGGGTGCGCACGACGTCGGCCAGCGAAGCGCCCGCCGCGCGAAGCGCGGTGTCGATGTTCCGGAGCGCCTGAACCGCTTGAGCGTATGGATCACCCGGACCGATTACCGATCCATCCAGGTCTGTCGCGGTAGTGCCGGAAACGTGAACCCAGTTTCCAACTCGAACCGCGCGGGAGTAACCAACGATTGCCTCCCATGGAGCGCCGCTGGAGATGAGCTGCCGATCCATGGAAACGCCGGCGTCAGTGGGGGAGTGCGCCGGAGCTTTCGTCGAGCGTATTCAAATCGGCCAGTACGGCAGCGGCTATCCGCTCGGATACTGGGGTCTGGCCGTAGAAGTTCTGCTGCAGGCGATGCAGTATAAGTTCCAAACGGCTCGGCTCAATCGTGCTGGCGATGCAGGGGTCCTCGGGGTTCGGCAAGCTCGACCTTTCCGAGTTCGGGTGCCATTTCCTACCGCAGGAGTTGTCGGCCAGCCGCCGTCGAATCTTGACGGTATTGCCATGGCCGATCCGAACATTCTAACGCGAGATATACTAACCTGCCAGCCCCTAAGCGGCGGTCAAGTTGCCCGCTTCGCTGACCGATAATTCCTGCGAGTTTCTCCGGGCGCTCACAGTCCAGGAGCCAGCAGCCCAGGAGCCAGCATACCTGAAACCCGGTTCGAGGAGATTCATGCTCAGGATCACCGTGGCGGAACGTATTCTGATTGTGGACGATGGCCCGGAGTCTCGCACGGCGCTCGAGGTTAATCTGAAACAGAGGGGATACGAGGTGCTGACCGCCTCGTCAGGGGAGGACGCCCAAGCCATCCTGGCGCGCCAGAAGATCGGCTGCATGATCGCGGAAGCTCGTTTGTTCGGAGCCGGTGGTGGCGAACTCCTCTCCAAGGCGCTAGCTCGAGATCCCAACCTGGCGGTGCTGGTGCTGAGCTCTCGCCCTGATGTTACGGACGCGGTTCACTACCTCCAGTACGGGGCCATGGATTACCTGCCCAAGCCGCTCGATCTGCCACTGGTCGAGGCCTCGATCCAGCGGGCGCTTCGCCGGCGTACCGAAGGTATCCGCGAGCGGGCGGCCGCTCGGCTCCTCAAAGAGGAACTGGTCAACCTGGGCGCCGAACTCGCCCGGGAGCGCACCAAAGTAGAAGACCTCACCGTGGCCACGCTCGAGTCGCTGGTGTGCGTAGTAGAGGCAAGGGATTCCTGGTTTGCGGGTCACGGCCTTCGGGTAGCCCAGCTGGCAGCCTCGGTGGCGGCCGAGCTTGGAAGAAGCGATGAAGAAGTCGAGGTAGTGCGCCGAGCCGGCCTCCTGCACGATATCGGCATGATTTGCGTACCCCAAGAGCTGAGGGGAAAGCGGTCCTCGCTCAGCCCCGAGGAATTCGAGCAGATCAAGCGCCATGTGGTGGTCGCATCTCAAATCCTGGCCCCTCTGCCTCACTTGAGCCACGTCAGTGCGTTCGTGCGCAGTCACCATGAGCGCTGGGATGGGAAGGGGTATCCCGACGGGTTGGCCGGCGAAGCCATTCCCTGGGGTGCCAGAATTATCGGGGCCGCCGAGATCTATGATGCCTTTACTACCGCCCGTCCTTATCAGGACCAGCTTACTCCCGAAATGGCGGTGGAAAAGATGAGCGGATTGATCGGTACCGTTCTCGCTCCCGAGGTCCTCCGAGGGTTGGCTGCAGTGGTGGAGCGGGGTCGCGCACTGGTGTTCGTGGATGAGGAGCGAGGCAAGGAGCCAGGGTTGGACGATTCGGAGATCCGGGTGGCCAGCTGAAGCCCTGCAACTTGCCGACAACATTGGCCGTTTCTGCCCGCCGGTCCCTGATGACGGCGGCATCCAGCCCCAAAGCCTGCCCCACTGATCTCACCGGTAACTGGTTGGCTCCAGCCTAACCACCTGTATCCGATGACGTTATAGGATCGCGCAAGCGGTTGCACTTGCCGGTACCCCCCCAGGCCGCCTGCTGGTACAGCGGTTGCCTTTAACTCCGCCGGAATTCGCGGAGCAGCCCGCCGCTGCGCCACCCGATTAACCATTCCAAACGGATACCAGATGCTGCCTTCCGTGAATCGCGCCGGGAGCTGGGTTTGACCGCGGTCCCTGTGCCGGAATCCGAGGCCCGGACCGACGTGCTCTGGGCACGGTACCGCTCAGCGGGCGACCCGGAGGCGCGGGACCAACTACTCGCCCGTCACCTCGGGCTGGTGCACCACGTTGCCCGCGAGGTCTCCCGCCGCATCCCGTCCATTGAGATCGGCGAATTAGTCAGCGCGGGCGCACTCGGGCTCATGAAAGCGTTGGACAGTTTCGACCTTACCCGAGGTCTCGCCTTCAGCACCTACGCGGTTCTCCGCATCCGCGGTGCCATTCTGGATGATTTGCGGAGCCGGGACTCCACTCCGCGCTCGGTGCGCATGAAGCGCCGAAAGATCGAGAGTGTCGCCGCCGTACTTGAGGGTGAGCTGGGCCGTTCGCCTACCGCCAAGGAGATAGCGGAGCGGCTGGAAATCGATCTGGAGACATTCTGGAAGTGGAAGGATGCGGTCGGAATTCATTGCGATACTGACGTGCCGGCAAACGCGAAAGGCCCCCGAGCTCCGCGCGACGCGGAAAATCATGGTGATCCATCTGTGACCCTTGCATCTCAGCAGATGGTCGATTCGGAGCACGTCGCTCAACTGCGGCTCATGATCTCCGGTCTGCCCGAGCAGCAACGAAGAGTTCTGGCATTATACTACTACGAGGAGCTGAACCTGCGACAGGTCGGGGAAGTGTTGAAGGTCAGCGAATCGCGCGTCTCTCAGATTCGCAGTCAGGCATTGCGCCGGCTCAAGACCGAGATCAAGGACGCGTCGTTCGCTTCATGAGCGCAGAGAGAGTAAGAAAAGCGCCCGGGGCCATGTGGCTCCGGGCGCTGTATTTCCGCGAGATCGACTAGGCCTCGTCGACCCCGGGGTTCGGATCCGACTCCTGCTTGGCCTTGCCCACCTTATCCTGAACCTTCCCCTTTACTTCCTGTGCTTTGCCCTTCACCTGCTCTCCGGTGTTTCCGGTAAGTCCACCAACCGCGTTGCGAACTCTGCCTTCGGCTTGCTTGGCCGTGCCCTTGAGGCGATCTGCAGTGCCTTCGGTGGCCAGGTCCTTTTTATCCGTCATTTCCCACCTCCAGTTTCCTTAGGTCTGATCGGTACAGCGTGTCACTCGAGACGTAACGACAGTGGGGCAATCTGGTGACTCGAGCCGTGACTGGGCTCACCGCACTCCAGCGATGCTTAACTCCGCCACCGTCGGAGTACTTTCGGCGTAGTGGCACGCTGCGACGGTCCCGGCAACCGGCCGCAGGGTAGGGACTTCGGTACTGCAGCGGGCGTTCTTCTGAGGGTGAAAGCAACGGGAGTGAAAAGGACATCCGGGCGGCGGGTTTGACGGGCTCGGAAGGTCACCGCTGAGCACGATCCGGTTTCGGCTGGCGGACGGATCGGGCTCCGGCACCGCCGAGAGCAGGGCGACGGTGTAGGGATGGCGCGGAAAGGACAGAATCTGGTCCGTCGGGCCTTCTTCGACTATCCGGCCCAGATACATCACGGCAATGCGGTGGGCGATCTGGCGCACCACCGCGAGATCATGGGCGATGAAGAGATACGACAGCCCACGCTGGCGCTGAAGATCGGAGAGCAGGTTGAGCACCTGCGCCTGGACGGAAACATCTAGGGCCGACACCGGTTCGTCGCAAACGATGAACGACGGCTGCACCGCGAGCGCGCGAGCGATACCTATGCGCTGTCGCTGCCCGCCGGAGAACTCGTGCGGATAGCGCTTCGTGTAGGTCGGATCGAGGCCGACTTCCTCGAGCAACGCCGCCACTCGACCGGGAATCTCGGACCTGGCCGCCAGACGGTGAATCTCAAGCCCTTCCGCGATGGCGGCGCCGGCGCTCATGCGAGGATTGAGGGAGCTGTAGGGGTCCTGAAAGATGATCTGCATTCGCCGTCGCAGCTGACGCAACGCGGTCCGATCGAGTGAAAAGACGTCGACTCCCTCATACAGCGCCTGGCCGCTGGTAGGCTCTTGCAGACGGAGAATCGTCCGGCCCACCGACGACTTGCCGCATCCGGATTCGCCCACCAGAGCCAGCGTCTCTCCCCGAGCCACCTCGAAGGACACTCCGTCGACCGCGCGCACCACCGGCGCCGATCGGCCGAATAGCCCGCCGCCCTTGTAGTGCTTTACCAGGTCACGCACCGCCAGGAGTGGGGTCATCAATCAAGCACCCAAGAAGCGATGAACATCCAGCACCATCAAGACCATTGCTCTTCCAGCATGAGGTGCATTGTTCATCCGTGGCCAGTTTCTTTCGTCTGTTCTGCCAGCCAACATCGCATGCGGTGATCCGGCCCCACTGGGAGGAGGGGGGGCTCGACCTCACTTCGGTCAAACGCCTTGGGACAACGCGGCCGGAAGCGGCACCCGGTGGGCCACGCCGAGGCCGCCGGCACGCTTCCGCGAATAGGGTTCAGGCGCTGGAGCGGCCCGGTGATGCGAGGAACCGACGCGAACAGTCCCTGGGTGTAGGGATGCGATGGACTGGCAAACAGCCGCGGCGTGGATGCCTCTTCCACTATCTGGCCGGCATACATTACCGCCACCCGGTCCGCCCGTCCCGCAACTATGCCCAGATCGTGGGTGATCAGCAGGACCGCCATTCCCCGTCGCGCCCGGAGATCGTCCAGGACCTCTAGTATCTGAGCTTGCACCGTGACATCGAGTGCGGTTGTTGGCTCATCGGCCACCAGAATTTCTGGCTCAGCCGAGAGGGCAATCGCGATCATCACCCGCTGGCGCATGCCGCCGCTCAGCTGATGAGGATAGGCCTTGAGCCGCTCTCCTGGATCGGGTATTCCTACTTCTTGCAGCAGCTGAAGTGCCCGGTCACGGGCTTCCGCCTTGGAAATCCTGAAGTGGGCCAGAATGCCTTCGGTAATCTGTGCTTCTACCGTAAACACCGGGTTCAGGCTCGTCATCGGGTCCTGAAAAATCATTCCAATGCGGCGACCCCGGATCCGCCTCAGCGCCTCGCCCTTGAGGGCGAGCACATCGGTGTCTCCCAACCGTATGCCGCTACCGGACTCGATTCGTCCTGGTGCCGGAATGAGCTGAAGCAGCGCCAGACTGGTTAGACTCTTCCCGCATCCTGACTCACCCACTAGCGCAAGGGTTTCTCCCCTCTGCAGCGAAAAGCTCACGCCGTCGACCGGGCAGAACCGGCTGTGCGCCGGTCCGGGAAACGACACGCGCAAGTTGTTTACTTCGAGCACTGTGGTCATGCGCTTCGGGGGTCCACGGCGTCGCGTAGCGCGTCGCCGAACAGGTTAGCTGCCAGAACTGTTATAACGATCGCAAGCCCCGGGAAGATGCCGGCCCAGGGCGCGCTGATCATCACCTCCCTGGAATCCAGTATCATGCCGCCCCAAGATGGTGTCGGTGGCTGTATTCCAAGTCCAAGAAAGGAGAGCCCTGCCTCGAGCAGGATGACGTCACCAACGCCCAGTGTTGCAGCCACCAGAAGCGGTCCGAGTGCATTGGGGAGCAGATGCCGGAAGATAATTCGATGGCGTCGGGCTCCGAGCACCTCGGCTGCCCGGACGTATCCTTCCTCCCGTATACGAAGGACCTCACCCCGGACCAGCCTGCTCGTGGCGAACCACCCGGTGGCGCCGATCAACAGAATCAGCGCCAGTACCGGCACGCGTTCCCACACCGCAAGCACCAGAAGAAGGATAAAGAGACGCGGGATGGCCAGGGCGCCATCTACTATCCGCATGAGCAGAGCATCAACGGCTCCCCCCCAGTATCCTGACACCAGGCCCACCGCGGCGCCAAGCGTAACCGAAAGACCCACCGCCAGGAATGCTACGCTGAGCGATATCCGGCCACCGGAAACCACTCGCGCGAGTACATCACGGCTGAGTTGGTCGGTCCCGAACGGGTGACCCAAGCCTGGGGGACGGCTGGCGTCGAGCACATCGGGTTGGGCCAGGGGATCGGGCAGCAGCACCGGCCCGAACAAAGCCGCGATCGTAACGATGAGCAGAATCAGGGCGCCGGTACGGCCACGCGGATTTCGCCAGGCCGATTGCAGCACGTCGAAGGCTGCTGTCACCCGAGACGCACCCGCGGGTCCAGTAGCGCGTAGGCTACGTCGGTGATAAGTCCGCCGGCTACCACCAGAGCGGCGACCAGCAGTGACGCGCCCATCAGCAACGGGTAGTCCCGGCTCCCCACCGCGGCCGCAGCCAGTGCCCCCAATCCCGGCCAGGCGAACACAGTCTCGACGAAAACCGATCCGCTCACCAGGATCGGAAGCCAGAGGCCGAACAGGGTAATCACCGGAAAGAGCGCGTTTCTCCACCCGTGCCGCCAGGTGACGTCGTGCTCTGCCAGTCCCTTGGCCCGCGCGGTCACCATGTAGGGAAGCCGCAGCACCTCCAGCATGGCAGCCCGCTGATATCTCATGGTAGCAGCGATGCTGACGATGGATAGCGTCACCACCGGCAAAATCAGGTGCCGCAGCACGTCTCCTGCTCTGCTTAGAAAGCCGGCGTCAGCCTCTAACAGAGGGTCCTGCATACCCGCGGCCGGCAGCAAGCGCCACTCCACTCCGACCAGCCAAGCGAGCACCAGGCCGAGCCAGAACGATGGCATCGCGTAGCCGGTGAGCGAGAGGGTCGTGAGCCAACGATCTTCCCGCTGACCGCGGCGCACCGCCTGCCTCACTCCCAGCCACAGCCCGATCGTAAAGTTGAGCAGAAGTACGCTGCCGCCAAGAAGGATGGTTGCCGGCAGCCGCTCGGCCAGCAGCGAGGTGACAGGACGACCGTGCTCGATCGAGACGCCGAGATCGCCGTGGAGCAGTCCGCTCACAAAGGCAATCAGTTGGGTGCCGACCGGCTGGTCCAGCCCATACCGTGCGCGAAGTGCTTCGATTTCCTGCCGGGAGACCGGCCGGTCTGCGCTGAGCCGGGAAAGGGGATCTCCGGGTGCGGCCCGCATGAGGACAAACAGCAACGCCAGAGCAACAACGAAGGCAATCACCGCCTGAATGAGACGCAGGAGCAGCCAACTGCGCACTTCAGTTGCTCCGATGTGATACCGGAGCAGGGCTGACGGACCAGGTGCGAAGAGTGATCCACGGCGACTGGGGACTGATCGTCACAGCGCGGTACCGCCGGTTCACAGCATAGACGAAGGTGGGAGCGTAAAGAAAGGTGGCAGGCGCTCCCCTTTCGATCTGCCGGAGAGCTTCGATCCAGGTGTCCCCCGGGTCGCCCCGCCCGAGAATCGCGTGAGTTATCAGTGAGTCGGCCGCGCGGTCGCAGTAACCCGCCACGTTGTTTCCGCCCGTGCAAGTCCAGGATTGGGTAAGTCCTGAGGGAGAAGCATCCTGACTCACGCTGGAGAAATCCACGTCAAAATCCCCCGCTGAGCGGCGTTCGTTCCAGACCGGAAACTCGAGCTGCTGGACATCGATCTGAATTCCGATCCGGCGCAGCTGTTCCTGGACCAGCAGGGCCATCTGACGGCGGACACCGCTGGTATTCGGGAGTGATAGCAGTAGACGAAGCGGACGTCCTTCCCGATCGAGCGTGCCATCTCCATCGGAATCACCCCAGCCGGTCGCCGCAAGGAGCCGCTTGGCCTCGGGGATGTTCGCTGCTTCCGGCTCCGGCGCTCCGTTGCGGATCCACAACAGCTGCGAGACCGGGCCGTACGGAACCACGCCTTGGGATCCGAACACCGCCTGGACCAGTTCGCGCCGGTCGAGCCCCAGCGTGATAGAGCGGCGCACCCTTATGTCCGCGAGGATGGGATGGGGCCGTGCGCGGTTTTTCGGGTCTCGCTGGTTGAACAGCAGATAACCCACGGTCGACGATGGAACCGATATCAGGCGCAGGGTGGTGTCGGCGGCCACCCGGCGGATGTTGTCCGGAGGTGGGGGGATGATGTCCATCGCATCGGCCTGGCCGCTCAGCAAAAGATTGAGCCGTGCGCCAGGATCGGAGGCGGTGCGGAAGATCAATCGCTCGACCTTCGGCTTGCCGAGGAAAAAATCCGGAACGGCCGCAAGCTCGACGAACTGGCCGGGCACGTTGCGGACCCAGCGGTACGGTCCGCTGCCCACCGGGTGGGTGACGAAAGCGGACCGAGCCAGATCCCCCGCCGGTATGGATTCGAGCAGGTGCGCGGGAACTGGCGCCACGTGGAACGTGGCGTCGTATAACTGTTCCGCATAGGGTAGCGCGAAGCGGAAGACAACGCGCTTCTGAGTCTCGGCGCTCACCGACACTATCTGCCGCAGCAACGCGGACAGTCGAGGTGCGATGGCCGGGTCCTTTGCCCGGCCAATCGTAAAGACGACGTCGCGGGCGGTGATCGGCGCTCCGTCATGCCAGCGGGCGCGGGGGTCCAGGTCGAACGCCAGGGTGACTGAGTCGCGCCGAGTCCAGGAGCTGGCCAGGGCCGGCACGAAATCGCGGTCGCCCGCTGTCTGAAGCTTGGGACCGAGATCGGCCAGGCGGATGAACAGTTGATCGGCTACATCGAGGTTGCCCACGCTGGACTCCGCACCTTCCATCAGCGTAGGGACCGGTAAGGTGGCTTGCCCTCCAGTGACGATGGTGATGCTGGTGCCCCTGCGCCGGTTGGCCTGTGACTCGGCTGGGTCGGCCAGGGCAGCCGCAAGTGCGGCGGCAAATGCTATCCGCGGCGTCCACCGCGTCACCCTGCTCACCGCGCCCATGTCCAGGCTGCCGAGCGGTAGTGCGGAAAGTTGTTGGAGGCGTGGGACAGCATGGGCTTTTCATCGGAAATTCGCTGCCAGGCTCCCGGCCAGCGCCGCGCGGCCGCGCCGGCAATCGCTTCGGCGATGTCCGGGGCCTGCGCCCAGGGTTCCATCAGCGGCATGGATTCGTGCGCCGACCGCTCACCGCTCATCACGTCGAGTACCACCGCCTGATTATCCGACAGCAGGATGGAGCCGTGCTGGAGCAATGCGCTTCCCTGCCGGAGCTGAGCGCTCCCCACGGCCTTGCGCCCGGAAAACATGATCTCCCCTCCGGCCGCCTGAGAGAAGCAGGCGCCGGCTCCGACCGGCTGAGTACGGGCTGGTGGAGCCAGGGAAGCCGCGGCCCCGAGGGTACAGAGGGCCTCCGCCAGCGTGGCGTGAATCTTCAGGTAGGCCGCACCTAGAGAACCAAAATGAGAGGTTGGTGCCGCAACGGCGTAGGTCAGTTCCTGCGCATGCCAGACCGCTCTTCCCCCGGTGGGGCGCCTCACCGCATCCAGTCCCAGCGCGGCGATACGGCCCCGGTCGTACCGCCGCGTTGCGGGTTCATGCCGGCCGAACGAGAGGCAGTGCGGCGCCCATTGGTATAGCCTGAGCCAGCTCTCGCCCAGTTGCTCGGCCCGCTCGAGCAGACTGTGGTCGATGGCCATGTTGGCCCAGCCAGGCCGAGGGGCTTGATCGATCCACAAGAGCCATTTTCTGATGTCACTATCCATAAGCTTCAATAGGCGGACAACTGCACACCAGGTTTCGGTCGCCATAGGCGCTATCGATTCGCCCCACCGTGGGCCAGATCTTGTACTCGCGAACTGTTCCGGTGGGGTAGGCCGCCCGCTCGCGCGGATAGGGCCGATTCCAGCCGTCGGAGATAACCTGCTCCAGAGTGTGGGGTGCATTAGTCAGCAGGTTGTTCTTTCGGTCGGCCCGGCCTTCCTCGATCTCCCGGATCTCGGCTCGGATTGCGATGAGCGCGTCGCAGAAGCGGTCGAGCTCCTCCTTCGACTCACTTTCCGTAGGCTCGATCATCAGGGTACCCGGAACCGGGAATGAGACCGTAGGCGGGTGGAACCCATAGTCGATGATCCGTTTCGCTATGTCCTCAACGTCAACCCCAGCGGAGTTCTTGAACGGGCGGGTATCGATGATACACTCGTGCGCCACCAGGCCGTTCTGCCCGGTATATAGCAGGGAATAGTGATCAGCCAGCCGTCGGGCTACGTAGTTGGCGCTGAGAATAGCGATCCGGGTGGCTTCGGTCATCCCGTCATAGCCCATGAGCGCTATGTAAGCCCAGGATATCGGCAGAATGGCCGCGCTGCCCCAGGGTGCTGCGGAGATCGTACCGCAGGCTGATGGATGATCGAGTTCGATGACGGGGTGACCGGGCAGAAACGAAACCAGGTGTGACGCAACCCCGATGGGACCCATTCCCGGTCCACCACCTCCGTGCGGAATGCAGAACGTCTTGTGAAGGTTCAGGTGGCATACGTCCGCTCCAATATCGCCCGGCCGGCACAGCCCCACCTGGGCATTCATGTTGGCGCCATCCATGTAGACCTGGCCGCCGTGCTGGTGAACGATCCGGCATATTTCCTTTACCGAACCCTCGAACACCCCGTGGGTCGATGGATAGGTAATCATCAGTGCCGCGAGGGTATCCCGGTGGGCGTCCGCTTTGGCGCGGAGATCGGCCACATCGATGTTGCCGCGTGGGTCGCTCTTGACCGGCACCACCTGCATGCCGGCCATGACGGCACTCGCCGGATTGGTCCCGTGAGCCGACTGGGGGATCAGGCACGTAGTCCTGTGGGTTTCCCCTCGCGACCGGTGATAGGCCCGGACAACGAGGAGCCCGGCGTATTCCCCTTGAGACCCTGCATTCGGCTGGAGCGAAACCGCCGCGAAGCCGGTTATCTCCGCCAGCTGGTACTCCAGCTGGCTGAAAAGCAGCTGGTAGCCGGCTGCCTGATCCCGAGGCGCAAACGGGTGCAGGCGGTTGAACTCGCGCCAGCTCACGGGCATCATCTCGGTGGTGGCATTCAGCTTCATGGTGCACGACCCCAGCGGTATCATCGCCGACGTGAGCGATAGATCGCGCGACTCCAGCCGCTTGATGTAGCGCAGCATCTCGGTTTCCGAGTGATGCCGGTGGAACACCGGATGTTCCAGGAATGCCGACTTGCGACCCAACGCTGAAGGTATGGCCCGTTCGTTCTTCACGCCGATATCGTCCAGCATAAAGGGAAGGGCCTCGTTCAGCGAAAAGATCGAGATGAGGTCTGCTAGATCCCCTAGCGTGACTGTCTCATCGAGCGCGATGCACAGCCGCGTGGCGGACAGTGGCCGCAGGTTGATGCTCCGGACCCGGGCGGCGTCGAGCAGGCGCGGAAGTGCCCATCCTTCGACCTCAACGCAGATGGTGTCGAAGTATGCCTCGTGCACCAACCGGTAACGCAGCCGCCGGAGCGCGTTGGCCAGGAGCACGGCACGGGTGTGTACCCGCTCGGCGATACGGCTCAAACCCGATGGGCCGTGATACACCGCGTACATGCTGGCCATCACTGCGAGCAGCACCTGGGAGGTGCACACGTTACTGGTGGCCTTGTCCCGCCTGATGTGCTGCTCTCGCGTTTGAAGGGCCATACGGAGTGCTGGCCGGCCGTCGCGGTCCCGGGATACTCCAATGATCCGTCCCGGCAGGGCCCGCTTATAGGCGTCACGGGTGGCGAAGAAGGCGGCGTGGGGGCCACCGTAGCCCATCGGAACGCCGAACCGCTGGCTGTTTCCCACGGCTATGTCGGCGCCCCACTCACCTGGTGGGGTAAGCAGGGTAAGACTGAGAAGATCCGTTGCGGCAGTAACCAGGGCCCCGGCCGCGTGAGCCCGTTCGGTCAGCCCTCTGAAGTCGCGTACCTCGCCATCAGTGGCGGGGTACTGCACCAGTGCACCGATCACCTGGGGTCCAAAGTGAAAATCGGCCGGCTCGGCTATCGTAATATCAACGCCGCGGGCCTCGGCCCGGGTACGTACTACCTCGATCGTCTGTGGATGACAGCGCTCATCCACCAGGTACACCGGCTTGCCCTTCACCGCGCTCACGGCAAGGCTCAGATTCATCGCCTCGGCGGCTGCGGTGGCCTCGTCCAGCAAGGAGGCGTTAGCCACCTCGAGCCCGGTCAGATCGGCAACCATCGTCTGGAAATTGAGCAGCGCTTCCAGTCTGCCCTGCGCGATCTCCGCCTGATATGGTGTGTAAGCCGTGTACCATCCCGGATTCTCCAGCACATTGCGCTGAATCACCTGCGGAGTGAAGCATCCGGCGTACCCCATCCCGATATAGGAACGAAATACCCGGTTCATCCCCGCGAGGCCGCGCAAAGCCTGCAATACCTCGCGTTCGCTGCGGCCTGGCGGCAATGCCAGGGGGCGGCGAAGGCGAATCTCCTCCGGAATTACCGCGTCGATGAAGCCATCGAGCGAATCGTAGCCCAGCAGCTCGAGCATCTCATCGACTTCTGACCGCCGGGGACCGATGTGTCGGTACGCGAAATGAGAGGGGTAGAGCACATCGGGGCCCTGGGTAATCGCCTTGCGTTCGAGAACACTGGTCATCTGATAACTCTACTCCTCTCCAAATAAAAATGCCCCGAGACAAGGCTCTCGAGGCATACTTGCTTCTATCGGCTCATCCTGGATTGACTCGGCAGGTTTCGCATCGGTCCCACGGTCACTCCCCGATGTGCGACCGATACGCGCTGGGTGACATGAGGGCTTTCAGCTCCTCGGGGCCTGACACCTTGAGCGTCATCATCCAGCCCTCGCCATACGGATCGCGGTTCACCACGCCGGCATCCTGATCCAGCCCGCTGTTGATCTCGAGCACCTCGCCGGCCAACGGAGTGTAAAGCTCCGATACGGCCTTGACCGCCTCGATCTCTCCGAAAGCCTGATGCTCGCCCAGGCGCTCACCTGGCTTTGGCAAGCGTACGAAAATCACGTCACCCAGCTCGCCTTGTGCGTAATCAGTGATGCCGACCCGCACGACACTGGGGTCGTCAGTTCGGGCGACGTACTCGTGCTCCGCGGTATAGACCAGGTTGTCTGGTACGTTCGACACCCGCGATCTCCTCTGTGGCTGCGCGTGCGTGGGAGGATAGGCGGGCTGCAGTGCGAGGTCAAGCGCGGGCAGTGAGAGACTGCCATACCATTGCGGCCGCGCGCTCGAGCGCATCGCGATCGCCATCGTTGTCAATCACGTAGTCGCTGCGTGCCCGCTTATGCCCCGCGTCGAGCTGTGATGTCATCATCCTGTCGGCATCGGCTGCGGACAGTCCCCGGGTGGCCAACAGCCGGTTCCGCCGTAGCGCTGCCGGCGCATCTACCAGCACCACGGCATCGAACGCTGACGGATCGTCGACTTCGAAGAGAAGGGGAATGTCGCTCACTACGATGCGATCGCCCCGGACGCGCGCCTCCGCCAGCAGGGCCACCCTCCGGCGATGAACCTCCGGGTGTATGATCCGATTGAGGTCCGCCAGTGCGGCCGGATCAGCCAGGACCTTCGCTCGAAGCGCAGCACGGTCGAGCGTTCCATCCTTGCCGATCAGCTCGGCTCCGAAGCGCATGGCGATGGTGTTCACGGCAGGTTGCCCCGGTGCCTGGATCTCGCGCACCAGCTCGTCGGCGTCTATGACTGTGGCACCCCAGGCTCGGAAGAGCGCAGCGACGGCAGACTTCCCAGCGGCAATATTACCGGTCAGGGCGACAGAGAAGGTCAAGGATCTAGGATCCGGGGCCGTTGCCGCCACAGACGCTGCCGCTGTTGGAGCTTTTCTGCCATACCTCCAGCTTTCTGAAGTTTCAGTGGGCGCTCTCGAGTTGAGTTCGAGCCTAGACCCTCGACCCTAGACCTAGACACCTAGACCCTGGACCTACAACAGAGCAGTCTGGTCCTCATCTCGACGAGGAAGCTTGTAGCAGTGTCTGCAACGAGCTTGATAACTCTCCCGGCCGCCAATCATGATCGTGGGTGAGTCGTATCGGGCGGGATTGCCGTCGATGAGGCGTTGATTGCGACAGGCGGGATCGCCGCAGAGTACGCAGATCGCCTGCAGTTTATCCACCATCTCGGCGACGGCCATGAGCTCACCCATGGACCCGAAGGGCTCACCGCGAAAGTCGGTGTCCGTGCCGGCGAGTATGACCCGGACACCTCGGCTGGCCAACTGGGTTGCCACGCGTACCACCTGCCCATCGAGGAACTGGGCTTCATCGATGGCCACGATCTCGGTGTCGGGGCGCACCAGGCGGAATATTTCGGCGGCTGAATCTACCGGGCTGGCTTCCAGCTCGGTTCCATTGTGACTCGCCACGCTGTACAGGCCGGCGTAGCGGCTGTCGAGATGTGACTTGAAGACCTGCACTTTGCGCCGCGCGATAGTGGCGCGCCGGACGCGGCGGATAAGCTCCTCGCTTTTCCCGCTGAACATGACGCCACTGATCACCTCGATCCATCCGGGGTGCATCCCGTAGTTCATCGACTACTCTCCGGCAGTGGTGGTTGGGCGATGCCAATGTATGGGACCACGCAAGAAACTCCAGGCATCTTGCGGGCGATTCACCCCAGCAACGATATTCGTCCGCCGCTTCGCACCCTCCGTCCGCAAGGAGCGCATGTGAACAAGCAGGAACTCGTCGCCGCAGTGGCCAAACGACTCGGCCTCACGAAAGCCAAGGCGAACGAGATCGCCGACCTGTTCTTTGCGCCGGCAGGGGTAATCGCCACGGAGCTCAAGCGAGGTGGCAAGGTGGCCATCAGCGGGTTCGGAAGCTTCGAGTCTCGGAAGCGGGCGGCCCGGGAATGGCGTGACCCCCGCACCGGTAAGACGGTGAACATCAAGGCTTCGGTGGTTCCGGCCTTCCGCGCCAGCAGAACACTGCGGGATCAGGTAAACAAAAAACGGTAGGTTACGCCCCGCGCGACCGGGCGGGGCTCCCCTCGCGCCGCGGTGGACGGCTGGGCCCTCGATCCACGCGCGCCGTCACCCGGCGCCGCCGGATCGTAACGCCATTGAGCGCCAGTGCCACCCTCTCCGCATCTTGAGCGGGAATCTCGATCAATGAGTAGGCATCCCTCAGCTCGATGCGCCCAATATTGCCGCGGTCCACTCGCAACTCCTTGGTCAACACCGCCACCAGGTCATTTGCCGTCGCACCGTCCTTCTTCCCCACGCCGACATAGATCTTGGCCGTGGCCGGCAGGTCAGGCAGGGGCGACGGCAGCCCGGCAGGCGCCGACGAGGTCCATAGATCGAAAAGGGCGGCGGCCACGGCCGTGAGGTCGTGACGCTCGAACAGTGGCCCCAGGGTGAGCAGCGCCCGGTCGGGCTTGCCGGTCTCTATCGCCCTTGCAATGGCGGCGCGCTGGCCTGCCGCTCGGCTCGTTACCGTGTCCATTACACCTGGCAGCTGCAGTGGCCGGCGAGGGCTTGCAATTCTCGCGGCATAGCTCTCGGCCCCCGGGGGAATCAACATTACGACTTGACCCGCGGCGGCAAGCTGTTTCAGACGCCCGCCGGTTGGCAAATCGAAAGCGACGATGGTTTCGGCACCCGGGGCGTCGCCCGTCACCAGGCGCAGCTCCGGCTCCATCAGGTTCACCGCCTGCGCGATGGCGGGGTGGTGGCTCCGATCCACGGTCCATATAGCCATCGAGGCCGGATCGAGCATCTCCACCAGCTCTGACACCGCCCGAACCCGACCGCTCCAGGGCACGCTCAGGGTGCGCACCGGGCCGGTAGGCACGGTCTCCGGCTCGGTAATTCCCGCCGTCAGCGCCCTCCTCGCATAGCGTTCGATCAGGACCTCGAGCTGGTCTGGCGCTGCGGTGTAAATGACTCTCTGAGTTTCCTTCGGCAGATCTTGCATCAGGAGTGTGATGCTCTCGTCGTCCCCCCAGCTCTCCGGCCACGCCAGGAACAGGGCGGTGAGGGCGTCCATGCTGAGAGCGGAGCGGCCGAGCAAGGTCAGGGCTGTCTCCGGCGTGGCGACCACCAGGTCGACAACATCTGCCTTGAGCCGCCGCATGGCGCGGCCAGTGCCGTGCGCCACCTGTACCCTGATGCCCGCGTCTTCCGCTAGAGCGTGGGTCAGCCGTCCCCATTCGTCGAGTTGGCCGGCGGGTGAAAGCAGCAGTGCACGTCCCCCCCTCCCCAGCCGGGTAAAGACTCCCGCTAGACCCGGCGCCGCATAGGCCGGAACCGGCGGGGTCGAGACCACCAGGTTGTGACCCCGCGCCGCGGTCGGTGCTGTTTCGCGGGCGGCGGCATCGTCGGGATGCCAACCAAGTCGTTCGAGAGCAGCAGCGATTGAGGGGGTGAGATGGAGATCTTGGAAGGAAGGCACCGGGTCTCCAGGAGCAGATGCAGTGATGCTTCGTCCGACGAAGCTAAGCTCCCCACCGAAGAGGTCCAAGGCCCGCGTATCCGTGCCGTTGACATCGCAGTGCTGGCGACAAAGTTTTCCCCCGTCTGCCTACCTCAACTTCAGATTCGGACCGGCGCATGCCCGACCCTCTATCGCTTAACGTCCAGCACCTCAAGGCCTCCGAAACAGTGGCTATCAGCAACGAAGCCAAGCGCCGCAAAGCCGCTGGAGAAGACGTGCTGGATCTCGGCGTAGGGGAACCGGACTTCGATACCCCTGGGCCCGCAGCACAAGCCGGAGTCCAGGCTATTCAAAGAGGCTTGACTCGCTACCCGCCCAACGTGGGAATCGCAGAGCTCCGGGCCGGAATCGCCCGTCAACTATCGGTGATGTCGGGCGGTCGCGCAGTGAATGCCGATAACATCGTCATCAGCTCCGGATCCAAACAGTCGATCTTCAACGCTTGCTTCACCCTCTTCGGCCCCAAGGAGCGGGTCCTGATCCCCTCGCCTGCCTGGGTCTCCTATCCTCAGATCGTTCATCTCACTCGGGCCGAACCGGTACTGGTGCCGGGAGATCCGGAATGGGGGCTCAAAGTCAGCGTGCGAGATCTGGATCGGGCGAGCCACAAGCTGACTCGCGGGATCATACTCTGTTCCCCGTGCAATCCCACCGGGGCGGTATACACTCTTGCGGAGCTGAAGGCCATCGCCGAGTGGGCCCGGAGCAATGACGTCTGGATCATATCGGACGAAATCTACCGCCGCATCAACTACGGCCCGGGCCCGGCCCCGTCGCTGCTCGACCTGCCCGACGAGCTGCTCGAGCGTACCGTCATCATCTACGGAGCAAGCAAGGCGTACGCAATGACCGGCTGGCGCATCGGGGCCGCGCTGGCTCCGCCGCATCTCGTGAAAGCCATGGCCGCGCTTCAGTCCCACACTACCACGGGAGCCAACCATCCAGCTCAATGGGCGGCTGCCACTGCGTTCACCGATGATCGGGTTGATGCGGAGGTAGGGCGAATGGTGAACGCTTTCCGGCGCCGGCGTGACTACCTGGTGGATCGTTTCCGCAGCGAGGTTCCCGGTATCGAGTTCGTCGAGCCGCATGGCGCCTTCTACTTCTTCTTCCGGGTGGATGGGATTCGCGACTCCGATCCGGTAACCGGCCAGAGCTTCTGCGAGCAGCTGATGAATCAGGAGGGCGTGGCCCTGGTTCCCGGTGCGGCCTTTGCCGACGACCGGTGGGTACGACTGAGCTACTCGGTCTCCGATGGAGAGTTGGAGAAGGCGCTTGATAAGATCCTTCGTTTGATCCGACGTCTCGCATCTGCCCGCGCAGCCTGAGGCCGACCAATGAGTATGGACGCCCGCATCGAGCCTTTGAGCGGAGCACTGCCTTCGATCAATTGGCGCTGGGACTCCGAGACCGACATTCTCTCGGGCGCGTTCAAGGGAAACCGGAAGAGCGGGGGGCTCACCGGATCGGTCGAGCTGACCGACGCTGAAGGATCCGTTGCCGTACTGGACGTCAACAACGGCGTCATCTGCGGGCTGGATCTGGTGGTCTGGCCCGAGGTGGTGCCAGTAGGCGACTTGCGGGTTCCGGTAAAGTTGACCGATGGCCGGGTGGTCTTGCCGTCCCGTCCCTCGCGCCCGGGAGTCGACTCGCTCGAAGTGGACACTACCCTGTCGGTTCAGACTAATCGCAACGAGAGTGTCTTCCATCTACAGATTGGTCCCCGCCGCCCCGTGGAGGGGGTCCGGGCAGCGGACAACTTCTACATCGAGGTCGATCGGCATGGAGGACTGGCGGGGTTTTGGCTGACCAATGTGCCGCCGTTCGCCCCGCTCGACGATGAGTGACTGTGGGACCTACGCCGCGCGATCTGTTTTCCCCAGAAAGCCTCTCGCCTGGCGGGCAACCAGTGACGCGTAGTACCCGCCTCGCGCTAGCAGCTCCGTGTGATCGCCGGCCTCGGCAATCGCGCCGTCCTTGATGACCACAATCCGGTCGGCATCCCGCACGGTCGACAGCCGATGGGCGATCACCAGGGCGGTGCGTCCCCGCAGCAGGGTCTTAAGGGCGCACTGGATCAGGTACTCCGATTCGCTGTCCAGGGCGGACGTGGCCTCGTCCAGGATGAGAATTGGAGGATTCTTCAGCAGGGCGCGTGCGATCGCGATTCGCTGGCGCTGACCGCCGCTGAGGCGGCTCCCCCGCTCGCGCAGGACGGTGTCGTAACCTTCCGGCAATTCCATGATGAACTCGTGGGCATGCGCCGCCTTGGCAGCGGCTTCCACCTCCCCCTGAGAGGCCGTGGGGCGGCCATACGCAATGTTGGCTCGAACAGTGTCGTTGAAGAGGTGGGCGTCCTGAAAAACCACACCGATCTGGCTCCGGAGGGAGCGCTGCGTCATTCTGCGAATATCGACACCGTCCACCATGATCGACCCGTCAGTGACCCGATAGAACCGCTGAAGCAACGCAACGAGTGTGGTCTTGCCGCTTCCGCTCGGTCCTATCAGCGCGATTGTCTCACCCGGCCGGGCAGTGAGGCTGATGTCGCGCAGCACCGCTGAGCCTGGCTGGTAGGCAAAGCTCACGCGTTGGAACTCCACTTCCCCGCGAAGCGGCGGGACATCAGACGCTCCCGGTGAATCGGCCACCAGGTCCTCGGCGTCCAGGATGCCGAAGATCGCTTCCAGAGAAACAGTGGCCTTCCGCAGCGTTTGGTAGGTGTTGGTGAGTCCCTGTACCGGCCCGAAGAGCCCCCCGATATAGCCCAGGAACGCCAACAGGGTTCCCACTGTCATCTCTCCCCGGGAGATCATGTATCCCCCAACCGCCAGGGCCGTGAGCCGCGCTGCTGTAGCAGCCAGGGTGCGAAGGGTGCCCGTCAGGTTGTCGGTCCGAACCCCACGGCGTACCACCTCGTTGCCCTGGCGCACTCCTTCCATGAAGCGGCGCTTCTCTTCTTCCTCCATGGCAAAGCCTTTGACCGTCATCATCCCCGCCAGCACCTCGTTGAAGCGGCCATAGATCGAGTTCCATCGCTCGACCAGGCGGCGCTCTCGATGCATCTGCTCCGGCGCTGCCCAGGCGCCGATCAAGGCGGGAATCGGCGCGAAGACGATGACTGCCACGGCCAGACGCCACTCCATGCGCAGCATCGCGCTGACGGAGAGCACCAGATAGAGTAGGGTGGGAAGCAGATTGAAGGCTGTCTCGCAGAAGGCCGTGACACAGCCGGTAATGCCCTGATTGATCCGGTTCATGGTGGCGCCGATCGTCTCCCCCTGGTGGAACGACATGGGGAGAGAGTTCAGCTTGCTCATGATGTGCTCGCGCATGGTGTAGTCCACCCCAAGCCGCACGTCCCAGCTCAGGACGCCGAGCCACGCCTGGAGCCCTGCCCGGACCAGCTCCAGGACTATGAGCCCGCACATGATCATCCCCAGAGTGGCTACCCCGGTACCATGTTCCAAAGCATCGAAGAGGTATTTCATGAGCAGCGGATCGATCGCGCTCAGAGCGGCGAGCAGCAGCGCCAGTGACAGCACCCCTTTCAAGTCGCCCCGGTAAGGGCGCACGAACTGGAGTGACCGTTTGGCCAGCTGGAAACCAGTACTTTTCATTTCCATCATTGTGCGGGGGTTCAGAACCAGCGAAGTGCCACGCGGGGAGCAAGTTCGGTGCCTTGGGCGGCAGCGATGCATCGGAAGAGTTCGACGGGGAGGAACGGCTCACCATTCATCCCCTGGGAGATTGGCTGGCCATCACTTAGCCGTAACTTGGTTGGATTCTGGCGGTGGCGTGGCGGCGCAGTCCGGGCAGCTTTCCGATTGAGCAGAGCCAAAGCCCCCGCATGATGCACGGGTACTTGTTTACTGTTTTCCTCGCCCTAGCGCATATTTGTCTCCATGACTCGAGAAGACCTTCCATTGGGCCGCGTTGTTGCGACCGAGCTCAAGCCTTCCACGCCCCACCAGTTCCAGTTTTGGACCGCGCGCGAGAGCCCAATTGGGATCGGTGCCATCGTTCGGGTCGAAGAGCATGGCCGAGTGGTCTATGGCGTTGTGACCGACGGCTTTGCTTACTCCGACCTCGTCACGCCAATGCACGCCGTAATTGGGGCCAACGGCGATCCGACAGCCATCGGCACCGAAGCTTCTGCTCGGACCGAGATCCGGCTGTTCACCGCCGCCGTCCTGCGACAGATACCCGAGGAGCCTCTTCAGCCGGTGCCTCTCGGGTCGGTATCGCTGGCATCTGATGCCGACGTGCTGCTTGCTCTCAGGATGGATGCCTATACTCGCGGCGACCGGACCACCGGGATTCCGGTCGGTCTCTACGCTGCCGGAGGCCTCGAATCACCGGTCTATCTTGACTGCGACTTCCTTCTTGGACCGGAGGCCGCCCACCTCAACATCACCGGCGTCTCTGGCCTGGCCACCAAGACCAGCGCGGTGGAGTTCCTGTTGAGTAGCATTTTTCAGACATTCCCGGTCCACAAGGGCTCTGTCGCGGCGGTGTGCTTCAACGTAAAGGGATCCGATCTCTGCTTCCTCGACCAGCCCGCCTCGTTGAGTAAAGAAGACGCCAGACAGTACGCCAGGCTCGGCCTCCGCCCCGAGCCTTTCCAGGACGTGCATTACTACGCCCCGCTCAAGCCCGATGGGGTCAATCTGAACAGTCTCAGAACCAACGAGGCTCTGGCCGGGAACACCGAGCCACTGGTCTGGGGTCTAAGGGAGGTTCTGGACTACGCTGAGGTGGTTCTGAATCGAGACGACATCGACGCCAAGGCCGACGCATTCATCGACTTTCTCGCCGAGCGGGTGGTGGGAAGGGAATATGACGACGAGATGTTGCGGACCAGGCCGTTCCAGGTGCAGAGCTTCGCCGATCTGGACGAGTTCTTTCGGTCCATCTTCGACTACATGGAGGCGATGGGGAGAGGCTCCGAGGTTTGGAGGACACACCACTTGGCCACCATTCGCAAGGTGCGAAATCGCCTCAGCAATATCAGCACCCGCTCCAAGGGCCTGGTGACCGATGACGGGGTGTCCAGCGACCTGCCTTGGGGTAGCTTCGACGACCGAAGCGTCCATGTCGTCGATGTTGCCGGACTTGACCCGCTGGCGCAGGACCTCGTCTTTGCCCGAGTCGTGTCGAAGCTGAGGGAACATCTGGAGCGGCGTGACCTCGGTGTGGACCATGTCGTGGTGTTTGTGGACGAGCTCAACAAGTACGCGCCGGCGGATGGGCCCGACACATACGTCAGGAAGATGCTGGTCGATCTTTCGGAGCGTGGGCGCTATCTCGGTTTGGTGCTTTTCTCGGCCCAGCAGTTTCGATCCCAGGTTCAGCGTCGGGTCGTGGGCAACGCCGGAACCGCCATCTACGGGCGGATGGACACCGATGAGCTCGCGATGCCGGCGTACTCCACGGTATCGCCGGCCACAAAGATCAAGTTGGCTACCTTGCCCAAAGGCGAGCTGATGCTGCGGCATCCCCACTTTACCCAGCCGATCTTCGTCAAGTTCCCCCGTCCCGCGGTGCTCAATAGTCGAGAAGGTATCGAACGCTACCCCCCCGCCGCCGAGCTCCCCTTCGTCGAAGCAGTGGCTCGCCACATGCGTCGACTGGATCGCCGGGTCTCTTCCGATGCGGTCCGGGCCCTCATTGATGGCCGCCGCGAGGACGATGTACGGCGTGCGCTTGCCGCAACACGGCGCGAGCGGCCGGCGGACGCATATGCCTTCTTCACGGCTTGTCTGGGCCGGAGGGTAAATACGGAGATCGCTGTGCCTCGCCGTGGCATCCCCGCGCTCAAGCGCGCGGACGATAGCTACGGACGGTAAAGCGGCCCTTTAAGTTCTTGCTCTTTACAGCTATTGGGACCATTCTCCACCCGTGAAACTGGCCCACATCGCGGACTCCCACCTCGGTATCCGGCAGTATCACCGGCAGACCTCCAACGGCATCAACCAGCGGGAAGCCGACGCGGCCCAGGCTTTCCGCAACGCCATTGACGGAGTCATAGCAGCTAGACCCGACGCAGTCGTTGTGGCGGGTGATCTCTTTCATTCCGTTCGTCCCACCAACTACGCCATCGTCTTTGCGTTTCGGCAGTTTCAGCGACTCCGCGAAGCTCTTCCCGGGGCGCCCGTGGTCCTCATCGCCGGCAACCACGACACGCCCCGTACCGTGGAGACCGGATCCATACTCCGGTTATTTGAGGAGCTCGGCGTTGACGTGGCGACCGACGAAGCCCGGCGGTTGGTCTATCCCGAGCTCGAGCTCAGCATCTTTGCGGTGCCGCGCGAGGCGATCATGTCGGCCGAGCCCCCCGCGCTTCTTCCCGAACGATCCCACAAATACCAGGTGCTGGTGGCACATTTCGAGGTCGAGGGAGAATATCCGCTCGGACATGTCGCCACAGATTATGGTGGTACTGTCATTAACCGCCATGACCTGCACTTGGAGGAATGGACCTACGTCGCCCTCGGTCATTACCACACCCAGCACCAGATAGCCAGAAATGCGTGGTATGCCGGATCGCTCGACTTCATTGGACCGAATATCTGGGGTGAAGCGGCGGACGATGTGGGCCACGGCTCCCACGGAAAGGGGTGGCTCCTCGTAGATCTGGAGAAGCAGAGGGCGGAACGCCGGCCGTTGCCGGCGGCTCGCAGGGTTCTCGATCTCGAGCCGATCCGGGCTGAGGGCAAGTCCGCCGAGGCGGTAGACGCCCTGATCGCTGAGCGCATCGCCGGTATTTCCGGCGGCATCTCCGACCAGATCGTGCGGTTGCGGGTGTTCGACATCCCGCGGTATGTAGCCCGGGAACTGGACCATGCAGCCGTTCGGGATTTCAAGGCGGACGCGCTGCACTTCCATCTCGATTTCAGAAGGCCGGACCTCCATCGCACGACGGGAGTCGGAGCACCCGGCCGGCGGCAGACTCTGCCGGAGCTGGTGAGCTCCTATCTCGAGCGCCGACCGTTACCATCCGAGCTCGATCGAGCCGAATTCGTCCGGCTGGGACGGGATCTGATGGATAGTGTCGAGCGGGATCCGGCGGGGGGCTGATGCAGATCAATCGCCTTCGTCTGCAGAACTTCCGCCAGCACGAGAACACCGAGATCGAGTTCGGTCCCGGTCTTACTGGCATCATTGGTCCTAACGGTGCGGGCAAGACCACACTCCTCGAGGCGATCGCCTGGGCCATGTACGGAATGCCGGCGGCGCGAGGAAGCCGGGAGACGCTGAGACGCCGGGGGGCGCCTGCAAAGGCCCGAGTGGCGGTAGAAGTGGATTTTACGCTTGGAGCCCATCAGTATCGCGTCGTGCGTTCGCTCAACAGCGCCGAATTGTACCAGGACGGAGATCAGTCAGCCGTCGCGAACAGCATCGGCGCCGTCACCGAGCGTGTTACCCGGCTTTTGGGAATGACCCGGGACCAGTTCTTTAATACGTATTTCACCGGGCAGAAACAACTCGCCGTCATGGCGGCAATGAGCGCGCCCGAGCGGGCTCAGTTTCTCTCTCAGGTCCTCGGTTACGAACGTCTCCGTATTGCTCAAGAGCGTCTGAAGGAAAGGCGCTCGTCACTTCGCGCCCGGCTCGAAGGACTTCGGGCGGGACTGCCCGATGGTGCCGAGCTGGAGGTTGCTAGAAAGCAGGCCGACGAACGGCTGGAGCTAGCCGCAAGGTCGGAAACGGCCGCGGCCGCCGCGAGCGAGGCGGCTGAGCAACGCCTGGCAGTCATCCGGCCGCAGTGGGACCAGCTCCAGCAACTGCGCGAGGCGGCGGTGGCATTGGAGGCGGAGGTCAAGCTTGCTGACCACAAAGCTGCCGCCACCTCCGAGCGGGCCGCGCGGCTGGAGCAGGAGGCGGCGGAAGCCGCTGCGGCACGCCTGAAGCTCGAGGAGGTCCACCGCCGTCTCGCGCCGCTCCCCGCGCTCCGGGCCGAGGCACAAGCGCTGGAGCGTCAGGCCGAGGCATTTGCTGCCCGGAGAAGCTACCAGGCGCAGGTGGATGAGGTGCGCGCTCATCTCGGCTCCATCCACGAGCGGATATCCCGGCTGCCCTCGAAGCAACTTCTGGACGAAGTGTTCATTCGGGTCAACGGGGCGCGCGCATCGCTCACGGCCGCTACCCTCGAATCGGAAGAGCGGCGAACCGTGTGGGTTCGCGATGCCCAGGATGCCCAGACCAAGCGGCAGGGGTTGCTGGACCAGTTCCACGAGTTGAAGGATCAGCGGCAGAGGATCGTCAAGGCGGGGGCTGAGGGTGTGTGTCCCACCTGCGCCCGTCCCCTGGGTCAGGAGTACGCCAAGGTTCTGGAGCTGCTCGACCGCCAGATCGAGGAGGTGCGCGGCAACGGCAACTATTACAAGCAGCGGATCGACCAGCTGCAGCAGGAGCCCGCAACGCTGACGGACACTGATCAGAGGAGAATTGCGTTGGAACGCGAGCTCTCGGATGCAACCGCCGAGCAAGGGCGGCTGAATGCACAGGCCCACGAAGCCGGCCCTTTGAGGGAAGAACAGAAACGTCTGCTTGTGCGGGTTGGGGAGTTGGAGAAAGCGATTCTGGGGCTGGTCGATTCCTACATCCCGGACCGGCATGAGGCCGTCGTTCGGGAGGTTCGAGCTCTCGAGCCGCTCGCGCTCCAGGCGGAGCGCTTCCGGGCCGCTGCGGAACGCGGCGAGGCGGTTGCCGCCGAGCTCAAGGCTGCGCAGGAAGCCGTGGTGAAAACTCTGGCTGGCATCGCCGATCTCCGGACCCGGCTTGTTGGCCTGGGATACAGCGAGGTGGCTTTCAAGCAGGTCCGGGAAGCTGAGCAGGCGGCTGAACGCGCGCGCCGCGAGACGGAGCTGGCGGTAGTGCGCGCCCGCGCGGAGCGGAGCGCCGCGGCCGAAGCCGTCCAGGTTGTCATTAGACGTCAGGTGGAGCGGGACGAAAGGGAGAGGGCGGCCACCGAGACCGCCGGCGAACTTGCGCTGCACCAGGAACTGGACCGCGCGCTCACCGACCTGCGAGACGATCTCAACTCGAGCCTGCGCCCCGATCTCTCCGACATCGCATCCGTTTTTCTCAGCGAGCTTACTCACGGACGTTACGTCGAACTTGAGCTCGACGAAAACTATGCGGCGACGGTGCTTGATAACGGTTTTCCCCAGACAGTCATATCCGGGGGCGAGGAGGATGTAGCGAATCTGGCTTTCCGTCTGGCCATCAGTCAGATGATTGCCGAGCTCGCCGGACAGCCGCTCTCCGTGCTCATCCTCGATGAGATATTCGGTTCTCTCGACGAGGCACACCGCAGCGCGGTAACCAATCTGCTCCGAAGCCTGGCCGACCGCTTCTCTCAGGTCATCCTGGTCACCCACATCGAGTCGTTGCGTGAAAGTGTTGATCACGTCGTGCGGGTAGGCTTCGATCAGGCCACCGGAGTGGCAACGGTACTGGATGATCCCCGGGGAGATCGTGATGTGGCGGCCTGACCGTAGTATCCGCGGTCCCGAACGTGCCACAGACCGGGACATCGAATCGCTGAACCGGGTCTTCACCGAGGCATTCACCGACCGCTACACCCGCGATGGTCTGTTAGGCGTCAGAGTACCCCACCTGAACAATCTGGTTTGGCGCTATGCCATCGAGGACGCTGGCGATGGCTCCATGGTATGGCGCGACGCCGAAGGGCACCTGGTGGCTTTCAACATGGTGCACCGCTCCGGTACCGAGGGCTGGATGGGGCCCCTTGCCGTGCGCCCCGACCGCCAGGGGGAGGGTCTGGGATCGGCGATGGTACGCAATGCGGTTGAATGGCTGCGCTCCCAGGGGGCAACCACTATCGGTTTGGAGACTATGCCCCGGACCGTAGATAACATCGGCTTCTACAGCAGGATAGGTCTCGTGCCCGGGCATCTCACCGTCACCCTGGTTCACGATGTACCCCGACGAGCCCTCGGTTCTGTAGAACTGCTTTCCGGCGCCGGTCCCCAGTGGGCCAGCCGGCTTGAAGAGTGCCGCCGTCTCACCGATCAGCTCCTCCCAGGCATCGACTTCACCCGCGAGCTCGCCCTCACGAGGGAGCTCGACATTGGAGATACCACCATGGTGCGCGACGGAGCCAACCTCACCGGGTTCGCTCTGTGGCACTCGACCCCCCTGGCTGCCGGCCGGCCCAAAGACGAGTTGAGGGTTCTTAAGCTGGTGGCCGCCACCCCGGCGGCCCTCGAACAACTGGTTCAGGCGGTACAGTTCTCAGCCACCGCGGAACGGGTGAACCGGGTTGCCATCCGGTGTCAGACCGAGTTCGCTGAGGCCTACCTGCACTTGATACAGCTGGGATATCGGGTCCATTGGACCGACCTGCGGATGCTGTTGGATGGCCACCCCCAGCTCCCGCCCGCAAAGGGCGTAATCATGTCAAACTGGGAGATTTGACCCCCGATTCGATCCCAGTCCTGTTAGCCGGTAATACTGGTCGCTACCACCACCCGGTCCGTTTCCGAACGGCCGCGGGTGATTACATTGACTGTCATGTGCGGCATCGTCGGGTTTCTAGGCACCAGCAGCGGCGAAAAAGCCGCTCTAATGAAGCTCGCGCAGAATATGTCGACTTGCCTGGCCCACCGCGGTCCGGATGACTCCGGCGTTTGGGTGGACGAGAGGGTCGGCCTCGGCCTGGGCCATCGGCGGCTTTCGATCCTGGATCTCTCGCCCATGGGCCACCAGCCCATGGCTTCGCACTGTGGCCGCTACATCATCACTTTCAATGGGGAGATCTATAACTATCTCGACATTAGGAACGAGATAGAAGCGAGCGGCGCAACCCACTGGAGGGGCCACTCAGACACCGAGGTAATCCTATCCGCCGTCTCGCGCTGGGGCATTAAGTCTACCCTCGAGCGCATGACCGGCATGTTCGCCCTCGCTGTCTGGGATCATGCCGATCAGACTCTGCACATCGCTCGAGACCGTCTTGGCGAGAAGCCGGTCTACTATGGCTGGCTGAACGGCAGCTTCGTATTTGCTTCGGAGCTGAAAGCTCTGCGGCAGCATCCGCATTGGAAGGGTGAAATCGACCGCAACGCGCTCACGCTCTTCCTCCGCCACGGCTACGTCCCGGCTCCCTATTCGATCTATACCGGTGTTAGGAAACTTCTGCCGGGCACGTTCCTTTCAGTCCTTCCGGATGGCTCGTCCAAGGAGAGTCAATATTGGTCGGCGCGCGAGATCGCTGAGAGAGGCGTGCGCGAGCCGTTTGAGGGAAGCGACACCCAGGCCCAGGAAGTTTTGGAACGGCTGCTGTCTGGAGCCATCGGGCGGCAGATGGTGGCAGACGTGCCCTTGGGCGCCTTTCTGTCCGGTGGTATCGACTCGTCGACTGTCGTGGCGCTGATGCAGGCTCAGAGTACTCGCCCGGTACAGACCTTCACCATAGGCTTTCGCGAACCAGGACATAACGAAGCCGACCATGCGAAAGCCGTTGCCCGGCATCTCGGCACCGATCATACCGAGCTCTACGTGACTGCCGCCGAGGCTATGGATGTGATACCGCGGCTACCGGATCTTTACGACGAGCCCTTCTCGGATCCTTCTCAGATCCCGACCTTCCTGGTGGCGCAGTTGGCCCGGCGCAAAGTCACCGTAAGCCTGTCGGGCGACGGCGGCGACGAGTTGTTTGGAGGCTACAACCGCCATTTTATCGGCCGGGGCCTGTGGAACAGGGTCGGATGGGTGCCCCGTAGTGCACGCGGGCTCCTCGCCGGCGCCATTACCGCGGTATCACCCGCCCAATGGGACCGGTTCCTGACAGCACCAATGGCTTTAGCCCCCAGTCAGCTGCGCTACCCGAATCCCGGGGAAAAACTGCATAAGCTGGCCCTGGTGCTTGGCGCACGTGACGCCGACGAGGTGTACCACGGGCTTACATCGCACTGGAAACACCCCGCATCGGTGGTCCTCTCAGGGGGTCAGTCCGGCCCGGCGCCGGGCAATGGTCACACCGGGGCGGCGCTGGCCGACTTTACCCAGCGCATGATGTTTCTCGATCTCGTGGGGTATCTCCCCGACGACATCCTGGCTAAGGTAGACCGCGCGGCGATGAGCGTAAGCCTGGAAACCCGGGTACCGATGCTGGACCATCAGGTTGTCGAGTTTGCTTGGCGCCTGCCGCTGTCCCTTAAAATCCGGGACGGCCAGGGGAAATGGTTGCTGCGTCAGGTGTTGTACAAGTTCGTGCCGTGCGAGCTTATCGACCGTCCCAAGACGGGATTTGGGGTACCCATCGGCGACTGGCTCCGGGGTCCGCTGCGGAGCTGGGCCGAGCCACTGCTCGACGAAGCTCGACTGCGTCGCGAGGGTTTCTTCGATGCCAGCCAGATCCGCACCAAATGGAACGAACACCTCTCGGGCCGGCGCGATTGGCAGCAGTCGATATGGAACGTTCTGATGTTTCAGGCGTGGCTTGAGAAGGAAGGCAAAGGCCACCATGCGAGCCCTGACAGATCCAGCCTCAATCATCCCACCCCGGCAACCTCTTTATAGACCGCAAGGGTCCGATCCACAGTGTGGCCAAGGGTGAAGGCCCGCTCGTACAGCTCTCGTGCCTTCCGTCCCATGCTCACCCTCAGCTGACAGTCGTCCAGCAACTGTTTCAGCCGCAGCCGCAGGGCTTCCACGTCGCCCTGGGGTACGGTGAAGCCGGTCTCCCCATTCCGCACTGACTCCGCTATACCACCTACCGCAGAGGCCACCACCGGCAGCCCCGCGCGCATGGCTTCCAGAATGCTGCGGGGAAACCCTTCCCAGTTGGTGATGAGCAAAGCCACTTGAACCTGGGAGAGCCGGGCGTCTACATCCATGCGCTGACCCCAGAACTGGATCCGGTCTAATAGACCGAGCCGTTGGCTCAGGGCTTTCGCCTCGGGCAGCAACGGGCCATCGCCTATGAGATCGAGTTGCCAGGGGTCGTGCATCAACCCTGTCAGGGCGTGGAATAACGTCATGTGATCCTTTTGGCGCTCGAAACGGGCGACCATCGCCAGGCGCACCGGGGATCGGGAGGGATCGGCTCGCAGCTCCGGGTCAATGTCGGGCATGCCATTGTGGATCGTCACCACTCGGTCACCGGGGGCAATGCCGCGCGCCAGGGCCAGCTGACGATCGAACTCGGAGACAGTGATGATTCTGGATGCAAGCGGGGCCGCCAGCCGCTCGATCCACCGGTACACCATGGCTTCCCGTGAAGGTACGCCGGGGGTGAATGCCCAGCCGTGCGCCGTGAAGATCACAGGAACCTTCAGAGTCCGTCCGGCCAAACGGCCCAGGATTCCAGCCTTGGAGGAGTGAGTCGAGATCAAATCCGGGCGGAGTGTTTTCAGCAGGTCTCGGATCTCCTGAAGCGCCCGGAGATCTCGCAAGGGGCTGATTGGGACCGCGAGACTGGCCAGCGTAAAGGTCTGAACCCCTCTCGCGCGCAACGATTCCACGTACGGTCCACTTCCCCCTGTCAGAACCAGCGGCTGGTGACCCCGTGCGAGCACCGCCGTGGCCAGGTCACGCACGTGCACCTGCGCTCCCCCGATCGGCTCCGATCGGGTTACCACGTAGGCGATCCTCACCCCCGGTAGGCCGATGGTCTTCCCGCGGCGTTCAGCACTAGTGCTCCCTCTAGTGTGCTTCCCGACCCTGAGGGGCCAAGCCTTGGCGCCTCGTATGCGCAGAGGAAGGCGTCGTATGGGCGGGAGCCGGTCATGAAGGTGTCGGAGCCTCGGGGGAGCGGGTCGGGGAATGTTAGTCGGTCTGGACCCGGCGTCCAGCCCCGATGGTGCACTGGATACAGACGGTAGGAGTTCTGCAAAAGTGGGTGCATGGTGTATATAAACGCTACGTTTTTTCGTTACATTTCCGTATTCTAGTGTTCCACAAGTACATAAATGTTAGGCTGTTAGACCAAACTGCCAAACGGTACTTTAATGAGAGTGTAAACAATTTGCGGGTTGAGGCAGGGTCCTGCAATTCTTATAATACTCTCAGCCCAAGGGTGGTGGCGGATCGGGGGGGAACGGTTGGGACTCAATGCAAGGAGAGCAATGAAAGGATAGACCTATGACGTACACGTTCAAGCTTGCGCGGAGACTGGCAGTCTCACGAACACTGGCACTCTCGTTGTTCGCGGCATGCAGCGGCGGTGATGCCACTGCCCCAGATAGTTCTCCAGCCCATCCCTGGACCTCGGGCTCGCAGGACGACCCGCAATTTCGCCAAACAGCACCCGTGGCGGTGAGCATCAGTCCCAGCAAGGTCACGGTCGAAACCAACCAACTGATCCGCTTCCTGGCCCACGGTACGAACAGCGCTGGCGACAGCGTCGGTGCGTTCGTCGAGTGGAGTGCCACCGGAGGCACCATTCTGCCCGATGGCCGGTTCTCGGCCGCGGCAACCGGCACCTTCATGGTGATCGGTCGTTCACCCCAGCGTGAGAAAGAGCGTATCGACACCGCCATCGTTGAGGTGGTTCGGCGCCAGATTCGACTGAACTCGATCGAGATTGCCCCGGGAAATTCCAGTCTGGCGCCCGGCCTGAGCCAGACGTTTCTCGTCACCGGCTATCTCAAGGATGGTCGAGCCGTGCCCGTAGGCGCTACCTGGGCCGCCACCGGCGGCACGATCGACGCCGGCGGGAAGTACGTAGCCGGAGATACCGCCGGGACTTATCACGTAATCGCAACCCACACCGTTCTTGCTATTGTCGACACTGCGATCGTGACCATTAGCGCCCCGGCTCCGCCGCCACCGCCACCGCCGGCCGTACCGCCGACCGTGCCGCCAGCGCCTGAGCTGGTGCAGGTGACGCTAGTGCCTGCGAGCGCTACCCTGGCTCCGTTCACCACCAGACAGTTCGTGGCCTTCGGCCGGACGGCAAACGGAGACAGCATTCCGCTCACTCCTGCGTCCGCCACTGGCGGTAGCCTCACTGAGACCGGCCTCTACAGCGCCGGCTCCACCGCGGGGACGTTCAGAGTCATTGCTTCATCGGGTTCCCTGGCGGACACCTCGACCGTGGTTGTAACCGCGCCTCTTGGTAGCGGGCCAGCCGGGTCTGGTATTCCCTTCGGTCTCCAGGGCCTGCTCATGTCCGGGATGGCCCCGGGACCTCTCTCCATGAGCTCGGACGCCTATCGGGCCGATAACATCGTGTACCTGCTGTCCAAGGCGCGTGCCCGTAACATCAAAGTGCTGATGAACATGACCGGCGGGTCGCACGCGAACTACATGACCAACGGCGTGTTCGACATGGCCAAATGGCGGGCGAAGATGGACACCTATAACACCCCGGCTATCAAGGCCGCAGTGGCCCAGGGGGTGGCAGACGGCACGATCCTGGGCAACTCAGTCATGGACGAGCCGGCTAACACTTCGACCGGCACGGCTGGGGGCGATGCCAACAGCTGGGGCCCGGCGGGGACGATCACCAAGCCGAGGCTCGACGAGATGGCCCGCTATGTCAAGGCCATCTTCCCGACACTGCCGGTTGGGTTCCTGGGACATCACGAGTGGCGCGTGCACGAGACGCTGCGCGACGTGGATTTCGCAGTCCGGCAGTACTCGCACCGCTTGCCCTTAGGCGATGCGGGAAACGTCGCCCGGTGGCGGGACGAGGCGCTGGCCCAGGGGGCCAAGGACGGACTCGTAACAGTGTTCTCACTGAATCCGCTGAACGGCGGGATCAAGACGCCTAGCTTCAGTTACAGCTATTACATCGGGACTGGCACATCAGATAATCCCGAGCACCCGGAGGAGTGGTCTTGTGCGCTGTCCACCACCGGTGGCCGGGGACTAAAGCCGGGCAACTGTCGGATGCACTCGTCGCAGGTCGAGAAATGGGGCAAACAGCTCGGCGTGGCGGGGGTGGGGCTCATGATGTGGCGCTACGATAGCAAGTTTGTAACCCACGCCGGAAACCAGGCTGCATTCGCAGCGGTGGCGGCGCACCTGGCACCGCTTCAACGCTCTATCTGGAAACGCTGAGCCTCGGGCGCACGTACAAGATTTGAACGACCGACCGGAGGGGTTGTCCCTTCCGGTCGGTTCGTTTTACCCCCGTCCTCATTCGCGAGGTTGAGCCATCGGTGCCGCCCCGGGCTGGAGGCCACGACTTGCGCGGAGACGGTTGGTCCCACGAACATTTGGAATGCTGCCGGCCGTCTTCCTCCTAGCCCAGATTTCGACCCCGACTCAAAGTGCGGGCGATAGCCTTTCGATCGTTGCCGTCTTCGCGGCCACCGGCGGCATGGTAACGGCCAGTGGTGCCTTTACGGCCGGCGCGAGTCCTGGAGCCTTTCGGATCATTGCCAACTCGGGTCCGCTGGCCGATACGTCGAC
>JACCRS010000241.1 GCA_013813435.1 Gemmatimonadales bacterium | reverse complement strand
TAAGGCGGTACGGCGGTACGCGGTTTCTTCGTTGAGGATCCGCGGTCTCTTGTAAACCTCAGTAGATACGAAACCTCTGAGAGAGAGCCGAGAGATATGTCCAGATATCGTCTAAGCTCTCGTGGTCCTCGTTTCGCTGAGCCCCGGCGATGTTCGTTGGAGCGGAGATAGCTGCCCGACGAATTTGCGCGGTCAGCCCATATCGCTCGTTAGTTGGCCAGGTGTCCGTCACTTTGTAGACATCCAGCGCAAGCTGGTGTGCGACCTTCCAGGCCTCGAAACGCTCGTATGGGACCATAGCACTATGATAGCGGTACTGGTCCCCGTGCCCTAGCCTTATTTCCTACCGCCCTACCGCCCTACCGCCTCAGGCGTCGTGAGCGCAACGAAAGCCGCTGAACAGGTGTCGGGCGGAGGGAGACGCGAATCTGCGGGCCGTAACCCGAGCTGCCCCCGGGCGCGTCGCCCAGGAGCCTCCCCGCAGCACCGCCGCGGACGACGGGACATCCTGAAGCAGGCCGGTGTCAGCTGATGCGGGATCGGCGTTGGGGACCGAGACCCCGGCAGTCCATTCCCAGAGATCGCCGATCATGCCATAGCAACCGATGGGAGACAGGTTGCCGGGAAAGGCTCCCACTTCGGCGGTGTCGAATGCGAGCTGATCCAGATTCGCCACATTGGGCGAAGGCAGCATGTTTCCCCAGGGGTAAAGCCGGCGCCCCTGGGTTTCCGGATCCCAGGAAGCCGCTGCCTCCCACTCGACTTCGGTGAGCAGCCTCTTGCCCACAAACCGGGCGAAGGCCTCTGCCTCGTAGCAGGACACGCACGCGACGGGACAGGTGAGATCGAGCGGCATCGATCGGTCCATCCACCGGGTCCACCACGAACCTTCGTCCCAGAACCAGTGCCGCGGCATACGGATCTGCTCCCCCCGCACCCAGCTCCAACCTTCGTCCGACCAGAAGTCGGAGGTCATGTATCCACCGGCGGCCATAAAGGTGATGAAGTCACCGTTGGTCACCGGCATCACGTCTATCCAGAAAGGCCTCAGCTCAACCTGACGAATGGGATCTTCGTCAGGCCAGCCTGGTGCCGGCGCCCCCACGGGTATGGTGCCGCCGGGGAAGCGCGCCATTATGCCGGGATCGGCCAGGCGCCGGCCCCGAGGCAGGGTCGTGCGGCGGGGAGCGCGGTAGTCCGATAGAAGCTGTAGAGTCTCCAGTATGGCTTCGCCGCGGCGGTACTCGTGCTCCAGCAACAGGCGGCAGCGATGCTCGACCGAAAGCGGGGAGGCTTGATCGTCAACGCAGTCGAGCCGTTCCAGCGAGCGCTGGCGAACCTCGACCATGGCATCGAACCACGCATCGTAGGACCCGACATCCGAAATCGGATTGACCGCGCCTTCCTTTCCCGATCCCTCAGCCAGCCACTGCTGCTCGAATCGAACCAGCTGCTCCAACTCCCGTAGTACCGGCTTCACCGCGTCATCGGGTTGAAGCTGCATGCGGTCCTCGGTAAGGGAGCTCACCAGAAGAACGGTGCGGGCTCGCGCTTCGGCGAGAAGCTCGGCCAGCCTTCTGCGCGAGAGGGTGTTCGGTTCCAGAGCGGGCATCAGGGCCTTACTGAAGGGTCACCCTTTAAACTTTCGGTCGATCCATAGTACGTGGGGTGACGCAGATCACCTGACAACGTGGCCAATGGCCGGGAGCATGAGGTGGGAGTATTTTCTCAGCTCTTACGCCATCTACCCGGTGTCCATGATTTCGCTGCTACGAAACGCCGACCTCTACACCCCCGAGCCCATGGGCATCAGGCACCTGCTTGTGGCGGGCGAGAGCATCGTGTGGATCGGAACCAAGTTGCCCGATACGCCGGCGGGCCTCAACAGTTCAGAACACGACCTCGAGGGCAGACGCGTCATTCCGGGGCTGATCGACTGCCACATGCATCTAACCGGCGGCGGCGGCGAGGCCGGACCGGAGACCCGGGTTCCTCCCCTTAGTATCAGTCAGATTACCACCGGTGGCGTCACCACGGCGATCGGGGTTTTGGGAACCGACGACATCGTGCGCTCTCCGGCGGAGCTGATAACTACCGCGCGCGGACTCATCGCCGAAGGGCTCAGCGCCTACTGCTACACCGGCGGCTATCATGTGCCGCCGGCGACTGTCACCGGCAGCGTGCGCGGAGACATCGTTCTCATCGACCTGATCATCGGAGTGGGAGAGCTGGCGATCAGCGATCATCGCTCCAGCCAGCCGACTCTCGACGAGCTGCTCCGGGTGGCCGGTGATGCTCATGTGGGTGGCCTCATGGCCCGCAAGGCCGGCATACTGCACCTGCACGTGGGCGACGGTGCGAGAGGATTGGAGCTGGTGCGGCAAGCCATCGAGCACAGCGAGCTGCCCGCTGCCGTCTTCCACCCCACGCATGTAAATCGCCACCGGGCCCTTTTCGAGGAATCACTGGCGCTAGTGGGGGAGGGCTGCAGCATCGATGTCACGGCATTTCCGGTGAAGGACGGTGAGGATGCATGGTCGGCCAGTGAGGCACTCACCCGCTACCAGGAGAAGGGACTGCCGCCGGGCCGGATCACGGTGAGCTCCGATGGTGGCGGGTGTCTTCCGTCGTTCGACGCCGAAGGACGGGTAGTTGCCCTGGACGTGGGCCGGCCGTCGGCGATGGCCGGCACGCTCAAGGAGCTGCTGGCAGGCGGACAACCGCTGGAGCGAATTCTCCCCGCCTTCACATCCAATCCGGCCCGCCTGCTGATGCTGTCGAAGAAGGGTCATCTCATCGCCGGATCCGATGCCGACCTGGTGGTCCTGGACGCCGGTGGTGGAGTCGAGGACGTCATGGCGCGCGGGCGGTGGCACGTCCGCGGCGGCCGCCCGACGATCCGGGGCGGCTTCGAACGCATCGAACCTTAGTATCGCAGGCGACTTTCGGAGGACCGCTGGTGCAGACATCCCGAGGCTACATCATTCCTGTGGGCGGCGCCGAGGAGAAGATCGGGGACATCCACATCCTCCGTCGTTTCGCGGCACTCTGCGGCGGCGACAACTGTCGCATAGCCATCATCCCCACGGCGTCCATGCTGACCGATACCGGTGCGCGCTACGAGGACCTCTTCAAGAGCCTCGGAGTGCGAGACGCTAAAGCGCTGCCCATAGCCAGCCGCGCCGACTGCGAGCGCCGCGAGTGGCTGGACATACTTGACTCCGTCGACGGCGTGTTCCTGACCGGTGGCAACCAGCTGCGGCTCAGCACCATGATCGGGGGCACCGAAGTAGCCAAGGCAATCCGCCGGCGTAACGCCGAGGGAATGCACGTAGCTGGAACATCGGCAGGAGCGGCGTTCCTCTGCGAGCATATGATTGCGTTCGGGAAGGAAGGGGCGTCCCCTCGCGCCAGGATCGTGACTCTCGCTCCGGGCCTGGGACTGACCAACCGGGTCATCATCGACCAGCATTTCCGGCAGCGGGACCGGCTGGGCAGGCTGCTCACGGCGCTGGCTTACAATCCCTTTGCCATCGGTATCGGCCTCGACGAGAACACCGCCGGGTTCATCGGTCCGGACGAAAGTCTGGAGGTGGTGGGGAGCGGCGCCCTTACCATCGTCGATCCCTCAGGAATCGAATTCTCCTCCATGGCGCGGGTTCGCAAGAACGACGTGGTGTGTCTGATCGGCCTCCGGTTGCACATCCTGGATCACGGCTCGACGTTCAACCTGCATACCAGGATTGGCGCGGCGGCGCCAGCACTGGCCCACCGGGTGGAGGGCGGCGGGGATGGCAACAAGACGACGAAACGGGGGAGTAGGTAGGCGGGGCAGCGGGAGAGTACTGGATCTTTAGAAAGACTACGAATGCTGATACTGGACAAGGCCGTCTTTGTGGGGCCCAGCCTCTATGCCCACTTCCCCGTTATCCGGCTCGACATCGATCTGGGCCCCCTGGAGGAGTGGCCTTCAGGAAAGCTGGGGCGCTCCTTCACCGCTCCCCTGCTGGCAGCGCTGCCGGGCCTGCACACCCACACCTGCTCCTACGGTAAACCGGGAGGGTTCGTCCGGCGGCTCACCGAGGGAGACGGCACCTGGATGGGTCACATCCTGGAGCACGTTGCCATCGAGCTTCAGAACGTGGCCGGCGAGTCGGTCACCTTCGGAAAGACCCGTTCTCACGGCCCACCCGGCCACTACTATGTCATCTATCAGTACGAGCAGGAAGAGGTAGGAGTCGAGGCAGGACAGCTTGCGCTCACTCTGCTCCATTCGCTGATCCCGCCGGATCTGAGGCCCGACGGGTTGGTACCAGAGGGATTCGATTTTGCCGCGGAACGCGACGAGTTCATCCGGTTCGCTCAGCGTCGCGCGATTGGGCCCAGCACCATGGCGCTGATACGCGCCGCCGAGGAGCGCCGGATACCATGGATCCGGCTGAACGATCAGAGTCTGATCCAGTTCGGCCATGGACGCTACCAGCAGCGGATCCAGGCGACGGTCACCAGCCGCACTTCCCACATTGCGGTAGAGCTGGCGTCGGACAAGGAGGAAACCAACCGGATTCTGGGAAACCTCGGCTTGCCGGTACCGCAGCAGCGCCTGGTACAAACCGCGGAAGACGCGGTTTCTGCTGCCGAGCGGATCGGCTACCCGGTGGTGGTCAAGCCGTACAATGCCAATCACGGACGCGGTATCTCGATTCGCCTGTCCACCTCCGAGCAGGTGGCCGGCGCGTTCGACATCGCCCGGGAGCACAGCCGCAGCGTCATCGTCGAAAGCTTCATCACCGGCGAGGACCACCGGATGCTGGTGATCAACGGGGAGCTGGTGGCGGTGGCGATGCGACTGCCGGGCCACGTGGTGGGCGACGGCGAGCACACCATCGAGCAGCTGGTGGAAGAGGTCAATCGGGACCCCCGGCGCGGCGTGGGACACGAAAAGGTGCTGACCCGCCTGCTGTTCGATCATCAGGCCGAGGGCCTGCTGTCCAGCAAAGGTTACAACCGGGGGACAGTTCCGGCGGCCGGCGAGCGAGTCTTTCTCCGCTCCACCGGGAACCTCTCGACTGGCGGCACCGCTACCGACATGACCGACCAGGTCCATCCCGACAACATCGAGATGGCGGTTCGGGCGGTAAAGGCAATCGGGCTCGACGTAGGCGGGGTGGACTTTCTCACCACCGATATCACCGAGTCGTATAAGGACGTGGGTGGCGCTATCTGCGAAGTCAACGCGGCGCCCGGCTTCCGAATGCACATGGCGCCCAGCGAGGGACGCCCGCGTGACGTGGGCGGGCCGGTGATGGACATGCTTTTTCCACCCGGCACTCCCAGCCGGATACCGATCGCGGCCCTCACCGGGACCAATGGAAAGACCACGACCGCGCGGATGCTGGCGCACATCCAGAAGCTCGCCGGCCAGCACGTTGGGCTCACCTCGACAGACGGGGTCTACATCGACGGGCAGCGTACTGTAGCGGGCGACATGACGGGGCCGGTTGCCACCCGTATGGTATTGAGCGACCCCTCGGTCGACGTGGCCGTCCTGGAGATCGCCCGGGGCGGGCTGCTACGTGCCGGCATGGGAGTGCGGCATTGCAACGTGGGTGCGGTCCTCAACGTGAAGTCGGACCACCTGGGCCTTCGAGGGATTGGGACCCTGGAGCAGCTGGCCCACGTCAAACGCATCGTGGTGGAGGTGGCGCGCGATACCGCCATTCTCAACGCGGATGACCCACTCTGCCTCAAGATGGCTGATTACACCGAAGCGAAGAACCTGTGCTACGTCACCATGGACCCCACCCACGAGCTGGTAGGCGAGCACATCAAGGCGGGGGGACGGGGCGTGGTGCTGGAGACCGGCATCAAGGGCCAGATGATCACGATCTACGATCATGGCACTCA
>JACCRS010000226.1 GCA_013813435.1 Gemmatimonadales bacterium | reverse complement strand
CGAAGGCGATCTATCATGGCGTAGAGCTCGGGCGCCTCCTGGGCGGTCACGACCTGTGCCCGGTACATCTTGAGCACCAGGCGGTCGGAGAAGAAGTACATGACAAAGTTGAACAGGCTACCGAACGCAAGGGCTATGATCAGCCCGCTCGAGCCGCCCAGGAGCTGACCCACCAAAAGGAACAGGCCCAGCAACCCGGCCATTAGTACGAACGTCCTGACGTTGTTCATGATTCACTCGCATGGTGGGGCCAAATAAAAGAGCGAGACCCCGTCCGCTCCGCTTTCGCGTGGACGAAGGTCTCGCTCTAAGGTGCAGGAGACTCAGCTGATGAGCTCGTCCCTGCCGCCTCCCGAATGGACCGTGCCCGCACTTGGCGAGCAGTCTTGACGATCCATCCGTCCGCCTGGTCGGCGGATAAGCTACTCCCCTTCTACAGCCTCAAATCTAAGCAATTCCTCGGAATCGAGTCAACCGGCCGGCAGCGGGGGAAGCTGGAGTCTTGACATTGAGCGAAATGGGTCGTTCCGTGGATCATCCCGTTTCCGCCATTCCTGACCCTCTCGCAATCCACAATTCGAGGCGCTCTATATGTTCCCAAATATTGTCGGGTTTGTTCGGCCCCTCCGCCGTTGGTTGGGGCTCTCTGTTGCAGCATGGGCTTTCGCCGTTAGTCCCGCATCTCTGGCAGCACAGGGCCAGGCCGCACTTTCCGGGAGAGTCAGTGACGCAGCCTCCAACGAGCCGATCAGCGGTGCCCGGATCTTCGTGCCCGGCACCGTCATGTCGGCCACTACTCGGCTGGACGGCACCTACCGCCTGAGCCTTGCACCGGGCACTCACGAGGTTCGGGTTACCTACATCGGTTATGGCCTCACACGAGATACCGTGCGAGCCGAGGCCGGGGCGTCGCTCACTCGTGACTTTCAGCTCAACCGCGAGGCTCTGGCGCTGGAGGAGCTTGCCGTGGTGGGCACCCGGGCTGCTGAGCGGACGTCTACCGATGCCCCGGTGCCGGTGGACGTGCTCTCGGCGGCGGAGATCAGGCAGACTGGGCGCACCGAAACCGCCCAGATCATTCAGGCGCTCGCACCGTCGTTCAACTTTCCGCGAGCCACCATATCTGACGGCACCGACCACACCAGGCCGGCAACCCTGCGAGGTCTCGCCCCCGACCAGGCGCTGGTGCTGGTCAATGGGAAGCGGCGCCATGCCAGCGCGCTGATAAACGTCAACGGCAGCATCGGACGCGGCTCGGGCATGGTCGATTTAAACGCGATTCCAGCCAGTGCCATCGAGCGGATCGAGATTCTCCGTGACGGCGCAGCGGCCCAGTATGGGTCCGACGCGATTGCGGGAGTCATCAATATCATCCTGAAGGAGGGGGCTCAGAACGAGATCCTTGCTACCTTCGGGCAGACGACCGAGAGCGACGGCGGCGTTATCCAGGGGGCGGGCAACTATGCCCTGGCTCTCGGAGGGGACGGCGTGCTCCAGATCGCCGGTGAGTACAGAAACCGCGGGTTCACCAATCGGTCGGCACCTGACTTGCGGGCGCAGTACCTCGCCGGCGACCCCCGGAATAGCGATCCCACCCTCAATGGCCAGATAAACCACCGGCAAGGCGATGCCGACACCGAAGATGCCGGGCTGTTTCTGAATCTGGCCAAGCCGGTGGCCGATGCTACCGAGGTGTACTTTTTCGGCGGCGGGACAATACGCAGTGGCGAATCGGCCGGGTTTTTCCGCCGGGCCCTGGATGACAGGACGGTACGGGCGATCTATCCCAATGGCTTTCTCCCGATGATCGGAACCAAGATCTCGGATTTCTCGGGGGTAGTAGGACTTCGGGGTGACAAGGCTGGGTGGCGCTGGGACCTGAGTGCCGACTACGGGCGCAACCTCTTCCACTTTGATGTCTTCAACAGCGCCAACGTGACGCTGGGCCCGGCTAGTCCCACTGAGTTTTACGCCGGGACGCTAAAAGCCGACCAATTCACCGCGAACCTCGACGTAGCGAGATCCGTTACACTGGGCCTCGCCTCGCCACTCAATGTGGCGGTCGGGGGCGAGTTCCGGCGCGACGGCTACCATATCACCGCCGGCGAGCCGGACAGCTATCGCGATGGCGGGGTGCGTATCCTTGACGGTCCCAACGCGGGAGCGCAGGGCGCGCCCGGAGCGCAGGTTTTTCCCGGTTTCCGCCCGGTCGACTCCACCACCCAGAACCGCAACAGCGTGGCAGGGTACGTCGATCTCGAGGCGCAGGTGGTGCAGAAGGTGCTGCTCGGTATCGCCGGACGGGTGGAGCGCTACAACGACTTCGGCTCCACCACCGACGGCAAGGTTACCGCGAGGTTCGAACCGATCCCCGGGTTTGCCGTGCGGGGAGCGATTGCGACCGGGTTCAAGGCGCCCTCCCTGGGCCAGTCGTTCTTCTCCGCTACGTCGACCAACTTCATCAACGGCGTGCCGTTCGATAACCGGACCTTTCCGGTGACCAGCCCCGTTGCCCAGGCGCTTGGTGCCAGTGAGCTCACGGCCGAGAAGTCGGAGAACTACAGCTTCGGGGTGGCACTCAATCCCGTGAGAAATTTCACAGTCACCGCGGACTACTATCAAATCCTGATCGACGACCGCATCGTATTCTCAGGCAACTTTACCGGAACTGCGGTCCGCACTTTTCTCGAGAGTCAGGGCTTCCCCGGCGTGGCAGGCGGACGGTTCTTCACCAATGCCATCGACACCAGGACACTCGGCGTCGACGTGGTGGCTAACTACGGCTTCGCCATTGGGTCAACGAGCACGCTGCGCCTGACCGGCGGGTACAATTACAACGTCAACCGGGTGTTGCGGGTGGCGCCCACGCCAGCGGCGTTGAGCGCTTTCCAGGAGACGCTGTTCGATCGAGTGGAGCGCGCCCGAATCGAGGTGGGTCAGCCCAAGAACAACCTGTACCTCAGTGGAGTCTTCAGCTATCAGGATCTTGGATTCACGCTGCGGACCCAACGGTTCGGTACGGTCACCAGCTTCGGCACGCCGACCGATGGCTCGCTGGATCAGACGTTCGGCGTCAAGTGGATTACCGACGTGAATGCATCGTACACCTTCGGCCAGCGGCTTACGTTAACAGCAGGGGTGGACAACGTCTTTGACGTATTCCCGGACGTAAACAGCTTGGGGAACGCCACAACGGCGGGGAACAACAACTTCGGGATCTTTCCCTACAACCAGATCTCGCCGTTCGGGTTCAACGGGGCGTTCTACTATGGCAGGTTGACGTTTGGATTCTGAATAGTCAGGAGTCAGGAGTCTGGAACCCTCATCCTGACCGAGGCGAAGGACCTAGTCCGCGTGGGTTCGGAAGCCCGCGTAACAGGTCCCTAACTTCGCTCGGGATGAGGTGCTCTCTGTTGGCTGATTCCCGACTCCTGACTCCCGACTCCCCGACTCCCGACTGCTTTCTAGAACCCCGGCTGCTCCTGGTTCAACGGATCGTTCAGAATCAGGGCCTGGACCATCGCCCCCACGGGCGTCTCGTGCTGCCCCTCGGGAATGACGAGCAATGCGTTGGCCCGTACCATCGAGGTCAGAATTCCTGAGCCCTGCGGTCCGGTGAGGCGAGCTTCGGGACCCTGAGGTCCTTCCGTTACGACGCCTCTGAGAAAGTGCTGGAGCTTGGGCTTCAACAGGATGGGCTCGGCCATTCGCACCGGCACGCTTCGCCTGAACGCTAGCGAATGCCCCATCATCTTTCGAATGGCAGGCCGGACGAACAGCTCATAGGTAACCATGGTGCTCACCGGGTTTCCCGGCAGGCCGATCCACGGCACCTCTCCCAGAATGCCGAACCCCACCGGTGCCCCCGGCCGCATCCGGAGCTTCCAGAAGCGCTGCATCGCACCGAGCTCATCGAGCACAGCCCTCACGTAGTCATGCTCGCCCACGCTGATCCCCGCCGTGGTTACGAGCAGATCGCAGTCCTGGGCGCGGCTCAGATGCTCGCGTAAACTTTCCGGCGTATCTGCCGCAATGCCGAGGTTGACCGGCTCTCCTCCACTTTGCCGTACCAGCGCAACCAGGGTGTGGGTGTTGCTGCTGGCGATCTTTCGGCCGCTGAGAATTTCCTCCGGCTGGTCTACGTCCACGATTTCGTCGCCGCTGCCGAGGATGGC
>JACCRS010000178.1 GCA_013813435.1 Gemmatimonadales bacterium | reverse complement strand
ACCAGCTGGCCTTGCGCACGCCCGGGATTTCCCCCTTCAAGGCGAGCTCACGGAAACAGATACGGCAGAGTCCGAACTTCCGCAGCACCGCGCGGGAACGTCCGCACCGCTGGCAGCGGCGCACCCCGCGAACTTTGAACTTCGGCGTGCGTTTGGCTCTTTCGATCCAGGCAGTCTTTGCCATCTTCTCTCCAATTAGTCAGGAGTCTGGAGTCAGGAGTCTGGAGACCGGTGTGAAGCCCGAGACTCCCGACTCCCGATTCCCGACTATCACGCCACCCTTTGCGGCGTCTCGCCCCGGAACGGCCATCCCAGCTCCCGCAGGAGCCCCATCGCGAGATCATCGCGGCTGGTGGAGCTCACCAGCGTGATATCCATTCCATGGATCTTCTCGACCCGGTCGTAATCGATCTCGGGGAAGATCATCTGCTCTTTGATCCCGAAGGTGTAGTTCCCCCGGCCATCGAAGCTTCGCGTTGGCAGCCCGCGAAAGTCGCGGATCCGCGGTATTGCGAGATTGATGAAGCGGTCCAGGAACTCGTACATCCGGGCGCCCCTGAGGGTCACCGCGGCACCGACCGGCATTCCTGCCCGGAGTCCGAAGTTGGCAATTGCCTTCTTGGCCCGGGTGACCATGGCGCGCTGGCCGGTAATCAGGCCCAGCTCCTCCACCGCGGCGTCGAGCTGTTTCGGGTTCTTCCCGGCGTCACCCATGCCGACGTTCAGCACGATCTTGACCACCCGCGGCACTTGATTCGGGTTGCTCAACCCGAATTCCTTGGCGAGCTTCGGCCGGACCGTCTTTTCGTAGTAGTCCTGCAGCCGGGGCTTTCCCTCGGCGGCCTTGGGGGCGTGGTCCACCGCACCGGCGGGGGCCTTGTCCTTGCTCTTGCCGGATGATCCGCTCGGGGCACCCCCCTTGGGGGCAGTTGCGGTTCCGCCCTTCCCGCCTTTCCCGCCCTTCCCGTCTTTCCCGGTGTCTTTCGTCTCGGCCATGCTACCTGCTCCTTGGGATCGGCTGCTCCGACTTGACGGCGATCCGCTCCACAGTTCCATCGGTGTCCCGGCGACGCCGGACCCGGGTCGGCTCCCCGCTCTTGGGGTCGAGGAGCATGGCCTTAGAGTGATGAATCGGCGCGGCGAATTCCACGATTCCACCCTCGGCCGTGTTAGTTGCACGGCGGTGACGCTTCACCACGTTCACCCCCTCTATCGTGACCCGGCCCGTCTTGGGATGCACCTGGAGCACCCGGCCCCGCTTGCCTTTGTCCTCACCGGAGATGACCTGCACGGTATCGCCCTTGGTGATGTGCATCCGGACTCGGACCGGAGGCTTGTGGCGGATTCGCTTGGCCTTCTTGAACACGAGCGGCTTCATGCTACAAGACCTCCGGCGCGAGTGATACGATCTTCATGTAGCGCTTCTCGCGAAGCTCACGGGCTACGGGGCCGAAGATGCGAGTTGCGCGAGGCTCGCCGGCGTCATTTATCAGCACCGCGGCATTCTCATCGAAACGGATGTAGGAGCCATCTTTCCTACGGGTCTCCTTTGCGGTTCGCACAATCACGGCCCTGGCCACATCGCCTTTCTTCACCTGGCCGGTCGGGATGGCGTCCTTGATCGCGACCACAACCGTGTCGCCGAGACCCGCGTACCGGCGCTTGCTGCCGCCGAGCACCCGGATGACCAGCGCCTTGCGAGCGCCCGAGTTGTCCGCGATGCGGAGAATGCTTTCTTGCTGGACCATTTCTGCCTCGTCGAGGGTCTAGGGTCGAGGGTCAAGAATGGGGTCAAGACTAGACCCTAGACTCTAGACCCTAGACCCTATTTAGCTCTTTCAACTATCTCCGTCACCCGCCAGTTCACCGTCTTTGCGAGCGGCCTCGTCTCCATGATCCGGACCGTATCGCCCGCCTTGGCGCCATGCTCATTGCGCGCTTTTACCTTCTTGGTGCGGGTGATCTGCTTGCCGTACACCGCGTGGGCGTACCGGCGCACCAGAGAGACCGTTACCGTCTTCTCCATCTTGTCGCTGGTCACCACACCCATGCGGATTTTCCGGCGGGTGCGGGTCTTGGTCTCTTCAGCCATGTTCGTCGTCCTGTCAGTCACGAGTCACAAGTCACGAGTCGGGAGCATAAACGGAATCGGCGGTCACGAGTCTAGCTCGTGACTTGCGACTCGCGACTCCGGACTTTCTCCTTTAGAATCGTCTGAATCCGCGCGATCTCCCGCCGGATTGCCCGGAAGCGCATCGGATTCTCGATCGATTCGGTGGCAGAGCGAAACCGGAGGCGGAACCGCTCCTCGGTGAGCTCCGACAGTCTGCCCTCGAGATTCTCCTGCGACATATCCCTCAGCTCGTTGGGCTTCACAGCTAGATCTCCTCCCGCTTCACAAAGCGCGTCTTCACCGGCAGCTTGGCCGACGCCAGAGCGAGCGCCTTCTTGGCCAGATCCTCGCTGATCCCCTCGATCTCGAATAGCACCCGGCCCGGCTTCACCACTGCTACCCAGCCCTCGGGGTTACCCTTGCCTTTGCCCATGCGGGTTTCCGCTGGCTTCTTGGTGATCGGTTTGTCCGGGAATATCCGGATCCACACCTTGCCACCGCGCTTCATCTCTCGCGTCATGGCTACGCGGGAGGCTTCGATCTGTCGGTTCGTTACCCAGCCTGGATCCAGGCTCATGAGGCCGAACTCTCCGAACGCGACGGTGTTGCCGCGAGTGGCGATCCCCTTGGTGCGGCCCTTGAACGTCTTGCGGAACTTGATCCGCTTCGGCGCGAGCATCTGACTCAGGCCCCGGTGCTATAGGTTCGGCCCGACACGTCCTCGATCACCTCGCCCTTGAAGATCCAGACCTTGAGGCCGATAGTCCCGTAGGTCGTCTTTGCGGTGCTGGTGGCGTAGTCAATGTCGGCCCGCAGCGTATGCAGCGGCACCCGCCCCTCGTGGTACCCCTCGGTCCGAGCGATCTCGGCGCCGCCCAGACGTCCGGCGGCGCGCACTTTGATCCCCTGCGCCCCCATTCGCATGGCGCTCTGAACCGCCCGCTTCATGGCGCGGCGGAAAGAGATGCGCTGGGTGAGCTGGTGGGCGATGTTGTCTCCGACCAGCTGGGCGGAAAGCTCCGGCCGCTTGATCTCCTCGACGTTTATCGCCGCTTCCTTGCCGGTAAGCTGGGCCAGCTCGTCGCGCAGCTTGTCGACTTCGGCCCCGCGCTTGCCGATAACCACACCCGGCCGCCCGGTGTGCACCGTGATCGTAACCTTGCCCGGCCGCCGCTCGATGTGAATTTCGGAGATGGCAGCATGTCCGAGCCTGGTCTTGAGGTACTTCCGGATCAGCTCGTCCTCCTTCAGCAGCGCCGGCATCTCCTTGGTTGCGAACCAGCGCGACGACGACTGCTTGACTATGCCAAGCCGAAGCCCGATCGGATGCGTCTTCTGCCCCATTACTCGCTCTCCTTGATCTCTACGTGGATCTCTACGTGGCTCGTGCGCTTCTTGATCGGCGTGGCCCGCCCCTGGGCGGCGGCGGTGAACCGCTTGAGCGGCTGTCCCCCGTTAACGATTGCCTTCTTCACGAAGAGCGCGTCTACATCGAAGCTCGCGTTGTCCTTTAGCGCCTTCTGCTCGGCGTTGGCCACCGCGGACTTGAGCGTCTTGGCGATCTGCCGGGCCGCCAGCTTCTTGTTGAACTTCAGGATAGCGTACGCCTCGTTCACATCCTTGCCGCGAATGAGATCGATGACGAGCCGCATCTTTCGAGGCGACTGGCGCACCAGCCGCTGAATCGCATGGCCGCTCATGGTCACTCCGGCTTGGCCTTCTTGTCCGCCACGATCTTGCCACTGTGGCCGCGGAAGAGGCGGGTGGGCGCGAACTCGCCGAGTTTATGGCCCACCATGTTCTCGGTGACATACACCGGGACGAACTTGTTCCCGTTGTGCACCGCAAAGGTGTGGCCGACGAACTCGGGCAGGACCGTACTCGCCCGGCTCCAGGTCTTTACCACCCGCTTCTCGTTCTTGCTGTTGAGGACCTGAACTTTGGTCATCAACGCCTCTTGAACGAAGGGGCCTTTCTTTACGCTACGTGCCATGTTTGCTCTCTTGAGGGTCCAGAGTCTAGAGTCTAGAGTCTAACGGCCTTTTCAGACCCTAGACCCTCGACCCTAGACCTCCTTTACGTCGTTGCTCTGCCCCGCTTGCGCCCGCGAACGATCAGCTTGTTCGAGGCCTTCTTGCGATGCCTCGTCTTCCGCCCCTCCGGCTTGCCCCAGGGCGACGTCGGCGGACGTACGCCGGCGCTCTTGCCTTAGCCACCGCCGAGCGGGTGATCCACCGGGTTCATGGCCACGCCTCGGACCTTGGGCCGCTTCCCGAGCCACCGGCTCTTGCCGGCCTTGCCAACGGAGAGGAGCTCGTGCTCGGAGTTGCCGACCTCGCCCACCGTGGCCAGGCAGCGGCCGTGGACCAGCCGCATCTCGGTCGAGCGGAGCCGGAGGGTCACGTAGTCGCCCTCTTTGGCTACCACCTGCGCGCTCGATCCGGCGGTGCGGGCCAGCTGGCCGCCTTTGCCGATCTTCAGCTCGACATTGTGCACGGTGGTGCCGAGCGGAATCTCGCCGAGGGGCAGCGCGTTACCGGTGCGGGTATCCGACCCCGGGCCCGAGATGACGCTGTCGCCCTGAACCAAACCCCGGGGATGAAGGATGTAGCGTTTCTCGCCGTCCGCATAAACGATGAGAGCGATTCGAGCGCTGCGGTTGGGATCGTATTCGATCTCGGAAACCTTTCCCGGGATCCCGAACTTGTTTCGCTTGAAATCGATCTTCCGGTACTGCCGCTTGTGGCCACCGCCACGGTGCCGCGACGTCAGATGGCCCTGATTGTTGCGGCCGCCGGTGCGCTTCTTCGGCTCCAGCAACGACTTCTCCGGTGTTCCCCGAGTGACCTCATCGAACCCCGAAATAGAGCGGAATCGGGTTCCGGCGGTCATGGGACGGAACTGTTTGATGCTCATCTCAGCCCTCGAACACGGCGATCGAGTCGCCATCCTTGAGCGTAACGATCGCCTTCTTCCAGCGGGCCGTAGCGCCGCGGGTGCGACCGCGGGTGACTTCGTGCCGGCGTACCTGCATGGTGCGGACGTCGGTTACCGTCACTCCGAACAGCTTCTGGAGCGCATCCCGTATCTGATACTTGTTGGCTTCGGGGTGCACCTCGAAGGTGTACTCCTTCCGCGTTTGGTAGGCGGCCGAGCTCTTCTCGGTCACCACCGGCCGGACAACGACCTGATGCAGCGTCGGCATTTACTTGGACCCCTTCTTCTTCGGAGCGGCCTTCTTCTTCGCAGGCTTACTCGCAGACTTTTTCGCTGTAGTCTTCTTCGTAGCCTTAGCCTTAGCCTTCGCCGGCTTGGCTTTGGCTTTGGCCGTCGACCTGGCTTTGGGCGATTTCTTCGGGGCGGCCCTTGTCACCGTCCTGCCTGTCTTTCCCGTCTTTGCCGTCTTTGCCGTCCTCTCCGCCTTCTCCGCCTCGGTTTCCTCCGGCAGCGGCTCCGGCATCACCCCGGTGAGCGCCCCCTCTTCTACCACGACGATCTCCGCCCAAAGGATGTCGTAGGCGGACGCCTCGGGATATGCCATGACCTCAACGCCCGGCAGGTTACGGCCGCTGAGATAGGCGTTCGGATTGTGCCCCGCGGTCAGGACCAGCGTTTTCCGCCCATCCACTCCGAGACTGCCGAGCAGTTCCGCGAGTTGACCCGTCTTGGGAGCGCGGAATGCGAGCCGCTCGATGACATGCACCGCGCCTTCACGGGCCCGGGCATTCAGGGCGCTCTTACGCGCGAGCTGCTTCACCTTGCGCGGGATATCGGTGCGGTAATCCCGCGGCGAAGGTCCGAACACGATTCCGCCACCCCGCCAGTGGGGGGCGCGGGTTGATCCCTGCCGGGCCCGGCCGGTGCCCTTCTGCTTCCAGGGCTTCTGATTGCCTCCGGAGACGAAGCTGCGGCTCTTCGTCATGTGAGTGCCCTGACGCTGGTTGTTCAGGTACACTTTCACGGCCTGGTGCAGTACCGGCTCGTTCACGGTGCCATCGAAATACTCTGCCGGCAGCGCGAAATTGGTGTCGCGCTTGGCTCCAGCGGAGCTGTAGTGTGGAGCCTCAATCATGGCGACTGGGGCCTCCCTGTTTCGCTACCGTCACGATGCCGTTCTTCGAGCCGGGGATGGCGCCCCGGACGAACAAGAGGTTCCGCTCCGGGTCGACCTTTACCACTCGCAGGCCGAGCTCGGTGTGGCGTTCGGCGCCCATGTGGCCAGGCATCCGTTTTCCCTTGATGACGCGAGACGGGTCGGTGCCTGGGCTGATCGAGCCGGGCTTCCGGTGCCGGGTGTTGCCATGGGTGGCGGGACCGCCACCGAATCCGTAGCGCTTCACCACGCCTTGGAATCCCCGTCCCTTGGTGGTGCCGGTGACTTTCACCAGCTCGCCGGGTGCGAAGATGTCCACCTTGACCTCGGCGCCAGGCGCCGGTGCATCTCCCTTTACGGTAAATACCCGCAGGACCTGCGGCGCCGATTCGAGGCCCGCCTTCTTGGCGTGCCCGAGCTGAGCCTTGCTGGTGCGTTGGGCACGGCGGGCGCCGAATCCAAGCTGGACGCCACCATCGCGGACCTGGACCACTCGGCAGGGTCCGGCCTCGATGACCGATACCGGAACCGCGGTCCCATCATCCTGGAAAACCCGCGTCATGCCGAGCTTGCGGCCAATTAATCCGATGGTCATCGCTACTCGACCTTGATCTCGACGTCGACGCCGGCCGGCAGATCGAGCTTCGTCAGCGCATCCATCGTCTGGGGCCGGGAGTCGTTGATATCCATGAGCCGCTTGTGGGTACGAAGTTCGAACTGCTCCCGGCTCTTCTTGTCGACGTGCGGGCTGCGCAGCACCGTCCAGCGCTCGGTCTTCACCGGCAGCGGGATGGGGCCCGAAACCTGGGCGCCAGTCTTCTCGGCGGTGCGCACGATGTCAGCCGCGGCCTGGTCGAGGACGACGTGATCGAAGGCTTTTAATCTGATTCTGATTCTCTGAGCCATATTTTGCTCGCTTTCGTATCTCATGTCGGGGCAGCCCCCCGTGGCTGCCCGTTCTCGAGGCGGGCACAGGGGCCCGCCCTTACGGCTCTACTTCAGGATCTTGGTGACCACACCCGCGCCCACGGTGCGGCCGCCCTCGCGGATGGCAAAGCGCAGCCCCTCGTCCATCGCGATCGGCGTGATCAGCTCGATCGTCATCTGCACGTTGTCGCCCG
>JACCRS010000175.1 GCA_013813435.1 Gemmatimonadales bacterium | reverse complement strand
AGGTGTGGCACTTCTATGAGGGCGCTGCCCTCGACCTGTGGATGGCGTCCCCCGACTGGGAGCAGGTCAGCCGGCACCGGCTCGGGCCGCTCGACGGCGAGCAGCGCCCGGCCTGGACCGTTCCCGCAGGGTGTTGGCAGGCCGCACGCTCCACCGGCCCCTATTCACTGGTTGGCTGCACCGTGGGACCGGGATTTGATTTCCTGGACTTCGCGCTGGCCGCCGAGCAACCCGATGCCGCCGCGGCGCTCGGCACCCGTCATCCGGAGTTGACCGGGCTCTTGTAACCCCGTCCCGACCCCCTACCGTCTGTCTGGCGGTGCCGCCAGGTAGCCTGGTGTCCGAGCCTTCCGTTGGCGCATAGGCGGCGCGATTTTACCTGGAGTCATCTGCTCCGGATCGGTGGCACCTCTGATGATTGACGAGATTTAGGCCCATGACGGACATCGCGAGCCAGCAGGAGATCGAGCGCCTGGCGGCGCTACGTAGCTACGAGATCCTCGACACACCGCCTGATGGCGCCTTCGACCGGATAACCGCTCTGGCGGCACGCCATTTTCACGTGCCTGTTGCCCTGGTTTCCCTGGTGGACGAGGATCGGATCTGGTTCAAGTCGCGGCACGGTCTGGACGCGGACCAGATCCCCCGCTCCCCCGGGTTGTGTGCTTCCGTGATCTTCAGCGACGAGGCTTACGTGGTCCGGAACGCCCTCGAAGATCCCCGGACCCTGGCAAACCCGCTGGTCGCTGGTGCGATGGGCCTGAGGTTTTACGCGGCTGTCCCTCTGGTGACCCATGACGGGCACCGGCTCGGGACCATGAACATCATCGATTTCGTTCCCCGAGAGCTGGATGCGGCCGGCCTGTCGGATTTATACGAGTTTGCCGGCCTGGTCATGGACCAGATGGAGCTTCGGCTGTCGGCGAGAAAGATCATTGCGGCGCTCTCCCGGGCCGTCCGGGGCGCAGAGCGCTCAGCTGAGCTCGAGAGGCTGGTCACGGTCTGCGCCTGGAGCAAGAAGATCCAGGTGGATGGGAAGTGGGTGACGTTCGAAGAGTTTCTGGTCGACACCCTGGGCGTACGGATTACGCACGGCATCGACCCGGAATCAGCGCGAAAGTTCCATAGCGCATGACTCGACGCCCAACCCGGAAAGACTGACCCCATGTGCCGTAACATCAAGCGGCTGCGAAACCCGGAGCATGCTCCCACCGATCAGGAGCTGCACGACGCCGCCCTTCAATTCATCCGCAAGATCAGTGGCTTCAAAGCCCCCTCCCGCGCCAACCAGGGCGCGTTCGACGCCGCGGTCCGCGACGTGGCCGCCAACGCTCGCGTGCTTTTCGACTCTCTGCACCTCGGCAATTCGTCCCGCGCCGTCGCTCACACGGGGTCAGGTGGTTCCCACCAATAGCTCCGCCGAGCTCATGCTCCCGGTCGTCGGAGAATCCGGCGGGTTGAGGAACCGGGCAAGGTAGGGTGCGGTCCGGCTCTCCGTAGCGCGGGCCACTTGCGATGGTGGACCCGAAGCCACCACCCGGCCGCCCTCCTCGCCGGCCCCGGGCCCGATGTCGATGATCCAGTCACCGCCCGCCACCACGCGCATGTCGTGCTCGACCACAATGACGGTGTTGCCGGCCGCCACCAGACCATCGAGCTGGGTCACCAGCCGTTCCACGTCGGCTGGATGCAGTCCGGTGGTCGGCTCGTCCAGGACGTAGAGCGAGTCGCCGCGCTGAATCCGCTGCAGTTCCGTGGCAAGCTTGATCCGCTGCGCTTCTCCCCCGGAGAGCTCAGTGGCGGGCTGGCCCAAACGCAGGTAGCCCAGGCCAACCTGCCGCACAATATCGAGCGCCCGCCGTATATGGTGCTCATCGTCAAAGAAGTCATAGGCCGCGTCGACTGTCATACTCAGGACGTCCGCGATACTCTGGTCCCGATATTTTATCTCCAGCGTTTTGGCGTTATAGCGAGAGCCATGACAGGTGGGGCAAGGTGCATACACGCTGGGCAGGAAGAGCAGCTCGACCATCACGAAACCTTCTCCCTGGCAGGTGTCGCAACGTCCTTTGGCCACGTTAAAGGAAAATCGTCCCGCATCGTAATGGCGGCTACGGGCCTGCTTGGTTGCCGCGAACAACTTGCGGACATGGTCGAACAGGCCGGTATATGTGGCCAGATTCGAGCGCGGAGTACGACCGATCGGCTTCTGATCGACCACCACCAGACGCTTGATGCCCTCCATCCCCGCCGCGATCCGCCCGCCGGTGGCAACCACTGGCGCGCGCTCCAGCTCCTCGCCTTCGTCATCCACTGACAGCTGGTGGCCGAGCTGATCGGCGACGAGCTCCACCAAAGCCTGGCCCACCAGGCTGGACTTGCCGGATCCGGAGACGCCGGTGATGCTGGTGAACACGCCAAGGGGAAAGGCGACGTCCAGCTGCTTGAGGTTGTTGCGGGAGACATCCGCCAGCTGGAGCCAGTCCCTGGGAGAGCGCGGAGTCCGGAGCTCAAACTGACCATCGTTGAAGAGAAAGCGACGGGTCTGGGACTGATCGATCCGGGCAAGGCCGTCGGGCGGACCGCTGTATAGCACCAATCCCCCGTGTACACCCGCGGCCGGACCCACATCGACGATCCAATCGGCGTGACGAATTACATCCAGCTCGTGCTCCACCACGAACAGCGAATTGCCGGAGCTCTTGAGTCTGTCGAGGGCCGCCAGAAGCGCCTCAGTGTCTCTTGGATGGAGCCCCGCGGAGGGTTCGTCGAGTACATAGACCACTCCGAAGAGATTGGAGTGCACCTGGGTGGCAAGCCGCAGGCGCTGGAGCTCACCGGGCGAGAGAGTTGGTGTGCTGCGATCCAGCGATAGGTAGCCCAGTCCGAGCTCGAGCAGAACGACGAGTCGCGCCGCCAGGTCCTCAGCTATACGTTGAGTTACCATCGCCTTCTCCGGATGATCTTCTTTCATCTTCGCTGTCCCGGGCGCCTGCGCCTCGGCGTAGGGACGGAAGATCCCGGCTAGCCGCTTCAGGGGCTGTTGCGACATTTCGGCGATGTCCATGCCGGCAAAGGTCACCGACAGCGACTCGCGCCGAAGCCGCTTGCCCGAGCACAGCGAGCACACGTTGCTCAGCATGTACTGCGCTGCCCGCTTCTTCATCAGGGGGCTGTTGGTGTTGGCGAAGGTGTGCAGGACATGACGCCGGGCGCCGGTGAAGGTCCCCATATAACTGGGCTCTTCCGTGCGCTTGAGCGCACGCCGCACCTCGGCCGCGGTGTATCCGGCATACACGGGGACAGTCGGTTGTTCGTCGGTAAACAGGATCCAATCGCGAGTTTTTTTCGGGAGTTCTCGCCAGGGTCGGTCCACGTCATGGCCCAGGGTGACCAGAATATCGCGCAGGTTCTGGCCCTGCCACGCCGTAGGCCAGGCAGCTACGGCGCGTTCCCGGATGGTCAATGAG
>JACCRS010000174.1 GCA_013813435.1 Gemmatimonadales bacterium | reverse complement strand
CGCGCCCGTAGCTCAGATGGATAGAGCAACAGCCTTCTAAGCTGTGGGTCGCAGGTTCGAGTCCTGCCGGGCGCATTCCAGCCAAAATGACCGAGCAGCAGCAAACCGCGGACGACCAGCCCCAGGTCGTGTAGAACGGACTTCCACTGATCAAAACCGGTAGGTGAGGTCGCGCTCCGCTAGAGCCTACATCGCTAAGTGAACCGGGCGGTTGAACATCCTCCCCGATGTGATCCACCGATCACTGGTGCCTGATCGATTCTGTCCGTACTATTTCACCATGAGCTCACTTTCCGCTGTACCCGACTTTCCTTCTGAAAAATCGCGTGGCGTAGCCACGGCCCTGGCTTCGCTCCTAGGCGTGTTCGGTGCACACAGATTCTATGTAGGAAAGACCGGCACGGGAGTGCTCATGCTCTGCAGTATAGGAGGGCTCGGCATCTGGTATCTGTACGACCTGATCACGATCGTCGGTGGTGCGTTCCGCGACGCCGAGGGGCGCTTGGTCTCCCGCTGGGACCCAGCGCAGCCCCACCAGGGGGAAAGCCTCTCCTTCGAGGTCTTCGAAGAGCTGTCCGCCATCCGTTCCGAAGTTTCCGAGCTGGCCGAACGGCTCGACTTTGCTGAGCGGCTCCTGGCCAATCCCCGCATAGAGGATAAGCCGCGGTCCTCCCAGCCCCGATAAGTGGCACTGGAACGGAGTTTCTCAGGACGGGTTCTGCCCCGTCGCGCCGAGCTCCGGCCCATGCTTCGGCTCGCCATCCCGGTCGTCAGCATCCAGGTGGGGATGATGGCCATGGGGGTCGTCGATACGGTCATGGTCGGCCATATCTCGGCTCAGGCGCTGGCGGCGGTCGCGCTGGGCAATCTCTACTTTTTCACCCTAGCTGTGTTTGCTCTGGGCACTCTCATGGTGCTGGACCCGGTCGTGGCCCAGGCGGTGGGAGCCGGGGACTCACCCGCAGTCGCTCGAGCAATTCAGCGCGGTATTATCATCGCCGCCCTGCTAACTGTTCCGGCTGTCGTCCTCCTTACCGCCGCCGTCCCCATCTTCGAGTTGGCTCAACAACCCGCGGAGGTAATCCCGCTGGCCGCGGCGTACGCTGTCCGCGTTGCGCCCAGCGTGTTCCCCTTTCTGCTGTTCATCGTTTTCCGCCAGAGTCTCCAGGCCCTGGGTCGTACCGCGCCGATCGTTGGTGCCATCATTGGTGCCAACCTCGCGAACGGGCTCCTCAACTGGACTCTGATTTTCGGTCACCTGGGCTTCCCGGCTATGGGCGTGGAAGGGTCGGCCTGGGCTACGACGATCAGCCGGATCTTGCTGGTGCTTGGGCTTTTTGTGGCCGCTCGAAGGGAGCTTTGGCCGCTACTCCTCCCGATCCGGCCGGAAATCTGGCAGGTGCAGCCCTTACTCCGCATGTTTCGTCTCGGCGTACCTATCGGAGCGCAGCACGTCCTGGAGTTCGGGGCCTTCGCGCTGGTGGCGCTCATGATGGGCTGGATCGGCACCCGGGAGATGGCGGGACATCAGGTGGCGATCAATCTCGCATCGCTCACCTTCATGGTGCCGCTGGGGGTGGGAGACGCCGCATCTGTTCTGGTGGGCCACGCAGTGGGGAAGGGAGACCCGGACGGCACTCGCGGTGCGGCACGGGCTGCGTTTGCCTGCGGCATCACCTTCATGGCTCTGACCGGTGTCATCTTTCTGTCCGTCCCCGAACAGCTCGCGCGACTTTACAGCCGCGATCTCGAGGTGATCTCGATTGCCGCGGCGCTGATCCCGATCGCCGGGGTGTTTCAGGTGTTGGATGGTACCCAGGTTGTTGCCGGTGGCGTGCTGCGTGGGCTGGGAGATACCCGTGCGCCGATGATCGCCAACTTTCTAGGATATTGGCTTATCGGAATACCGGTGAGTTTATACCTCGGCTTCGAGGCCGGTCTTGGACCTGCAGGGCTCTGGTGGGGGCTGGTTCTGGGGCTGGGACTGGTGGGCACGTCCTTGCTCATCAGAGTGCGGAACCGTCTTGCTCGAAAACAGCACCGGGTGGTAATCGATTCGCCCGAGTTGCCTGCTGCGGGGCCCGGCAGAGCGGATCCCGTGTAAGAAAGGGCGGCATACGCCTGCCGCCCTTCCAGCCCTGGAGCCTCGCCTACCTTGACGCCTCTTCCTCTGCCTCGACGTCGTCGCCTTCCTCGGCCTCCAGGTTGATCACGGTTTCGGCCAGGGCGGTAAGCTTCTCATCCGTGGCCTCCTCCTCCTCGAGGTTCTGCCCCAGGAAGTCATGCACCTGGTCGTATCCGAGCATCTCGGCATAAGTGCACACACAGCCATAGCTGGCGATCTCATAGTGCTCGATCTTTTGAGCCGCGGCGATCAGGGCCGCGTCCATTACCGCCGGCTCGGCATCCTCCTCCATCATTTTCTTGCCTTCCTCGATCAGACCGGCCATCCCGTCACATTTCTTACCCGTGGATGGCGTGCCCAACAGCTTGAAGACCTGTTCAAGGCGCTCGACGTGACCTTCTGTCTGGTCGAGGTGCTCTTCGAAGGCTGCCTGCAACTCGGGATGATTTGCCGCCTTGATCATCTTCGGCAGCGCCTTCACGATCTGTCCTTCAGCGTGATAGATGTCCTGCAGCTCGTGAACGAGCAGATCATCCAGGGTTTTGAGTTTCGTTGTCATGGGGGTCTCCTTGCTCGGCATTGACGATGACGACGTCAGCATTCGGGGAGAGCTCGAGCGTTGTCAGGGGTGAGAACTGGGGCGGTAGCAGCGCGGACAACGTAGGGATCGCCGCCAAAGCGTCACCGTGTCGTACGTCACCATCTAGTCAGCGCATTCAGAGGTCGCTAGCATGGGGCATCATGCAGACCACTCTTGCGGCGCTTGCTGTCATCACTGTGGGCTACATCCTCGCGTATCTCGTCTTCGACCGGCTGCGAGATCGCTTCGGCTACGTCGGAGGCGCCGAGTATGTAGTCATCGGATTCTTGTTGGGACCGCGGGTTACTGGTCTCCTGGGCGCGGAGCAGGTGCAGGACCTCACTCCCATCGTGAGCTTGGCTTTGGGTTGGCTAGGGATGCTTCTGGGGACGTACTTCCGGCTACCTGCGCTGGCCATCATCGAGGCGTCGCACCTCCGAATCGCGTTCACCGAAGCAGTGACAACTTTCGGCTGCGCTCTCGCGGCACTCCTGGCCCTGTTTCATTACGTGTCCGGGTATGCCTGGACCGAGGCAGCGGTTCAGGCGGTCACGCTGGCCGCCGTGGCCACGCTCAGCTCCACCGCCGCCATCGACGCGGTCACACGGAAGTCGGGTCAGGTGTCACCCATCTTTCCCGTCCTTCAGCTCACGGCTCGAATCGATGCCCTGGTGGCGGTGGCGGCATTCGGACTGCTGCTGGCAATCTTTCATCTGGGGCAGGTCTCCCTGAAGGTGCGGCCGCCCACCGCGACAGAGTGGGCGGTCATCAATCTGGCCGTGGGAGTGTCCAGCGGGGTGCTCTTCCACCTCTTCCTGGGTCCCCGGACCCACCTACAGGAGGCGGAGGGAAACAGCAGGCTTTTTGTGGCCCTGGCCGGGGCCATCGTAGTTGCAAGCGGAGCCAGCTACTACCTCAACTTGTCTCCCATATATACCAATCTGGTGCTCGGCTTCATTCTGGCGAACAGCGGAAGCTCCCATCGGGATGTCACCCGCCTGCTTCTAAACACCGAGCGCCCGGTCTATCTGGCCTTGCTCATCTTTGCGGGTGCCGCGTGGAGCCCTAGCTCGCCGGAGCTGCTCTTTGTCGCCCCCATGTTCGTCATCATCCGGCTGGGGGCCCGCTTTCTGGGAGGCTGGGTTGCGGGGGGGCCCGCGGCGCCTGCGGGGCTGAAAACCCCGAGGCTCGGCCGCGCTCTATTGGCCCAGGGTGGAATTGCGGTGGCCCTGGCGGTCAACTACACCCAGGTCCGCCCTGACCTCAACGCCGATCTCGTTCTTACCGCCACGCTGGTCTCGGTGCTCCTGTTCGATATAGTCGCAAGCCGTGAGGCCGGTGAGGTCGTGGGCCGGACGTCCGGAAGTGTGGCTTCCGTCCCAGAGGACGCGCCCCGAGCGGAGCCTATGCCGCAGTGATACGGCGACTCGTGGTACTCATGCTCCTTGTGGGCGGAGCAGTTCTCCTCGAGCCTCTGGGAGCGCCCACCGAGGGAGTTATAGCCCCTCGCTCCCTGTTCCTGTTTGGAATCCTCCTACTCACCGCCGATACGTTTGGGGCGGTGGCGCACGATCTCAGGACTCCTCGTTTGGTGGGTTACCTGCTGGCCGGTCTGGCGCTCGGCCCTTCTGTGGCCGGCGTCGTGCCGGCGGGTGTACTGGAAGATCTGAGCATGATGAAGCGGCTCGCCGTTGGTCTGATCGGTCTGCTGGCCGGTGCCGAGTTGCGGATAGGCGACCTGCGGGACCGTTGGCGGATCCTCGGCTCCATTCTCACGTTCCAGACCGTCACGGTTATCGCCCTCCTGTTGGGAGCGACCTTGCTGTTGCAGCGGTGGATTCCGTTTCTGGCTGGACTCGACCGCGAGGCGGTGTTCTTCGTGGCCCTTCTCTTCGCTGTGCTTCTTACCGTCAACTCGCCAATGGTGACTCTGGCGTTGCTGACTGAGACTCGCGCTTCCGGTCCCCTCGCCAGAACCACCCTAGGCGTGGTGCTGGTGGCAGACGTGGTGATCATTCTGCTCTTCACTGGCGCGTTCAGCCTGGCCCAAGCCAGTCTGGGCACGGCGGTCGGCGCTCCCGATATCATGATGGGTCTGCTGCGGGGCGTATTTGGCTCCATGCTAGCCGGGGCGCTGGTAGGCGGGGTTTTGAGTTTGTATCTCCGCTTCGTCAAGCGGGAGCTGGTTCTTTTTGCGGTTGTGGTGGTGTTTGCCACGGCGGCTGCGGCTCAGGAATTGGAGTTCGAGTTGCTCCTAAGCCTTCTTGTCGCTGGTTTTCTGGTGGAGAACGTAGCACCGGTCAGGGCCGAGCCGCTCCTGGAAGCCCTGCACCAGATGGCGGTGCCGGTCTTCGTCATCTTTTTTGCGTTGGCCGGGGCGGAGCTTCATGTTCAGGGGTTTCTTGCTCTGTGGCCGGTGGTTCTCGGGGTGGCCCTCATTCGTATGGGGGGTATTTACGTCGCCGCCACCGGCGGTAGCCGTGTGGGGCAGGCGGAGCCGGCCGTGAGTCGGTACGTATGGACCGGACTGGTGTCTCAGGCGGGCGTGGCCTTGGGATTGGCCACCATCGTGGCTGATCGGCTTCCAGTGGTAGGGATTGCCATGCAGACGATGGTCATAGGCGTGGTAGCGTTCAATGAGAGCGTGGGGCCTATCCTGTTTCGCTGGGGACTCTTGCGGGCCCAAGAGGTCAAGGTCACCTGACTTGCGCCGGGCAGCGGGAAGGGTTAGAGTTGCCTCCCCGTTAACCGAACGTGAACCCCAAGCGGTTGACTGGTGTCGGCCACTTCGGTACTTTATCGGGCTTGAGGGGACCGCAGTAGATTTGCGGCTCCGAATGAGCGTGGGGGCTCAGGGGCTTGAGGCAGCAGGCGAAATGATTCGCCCTCCGAAGTTTAGCCCTTGACTCAGCCTTTTGAAGCAGTTAGTATGAGCGGCTGTCGGCGAATTGAAACCGCCGACTCGCACCAATGCTCTTTGACAAGTGATGTGAGCTAGAAGTGATGGAGTGCGGACCCTACGATCTGAGCGGACACAGAGGCCGTTCGGAGAGGGTTTACTCTGATCATTAGTGATTCGGACGATTGAAACCAAGTCGTTCGGCTAGAGCTGTTCAAGCACTCATTGGAGAGTTTGATCCTGGCTCAGGACGAACGCTGGCGGCGTGCCTAACACATGCAAGTCGAACGGGACCAGGGGCAACTCTGGTTCAGTGGCGGAC
>JACCRS010000207.1 GCA_013813435.1 Gemmatimonadales bacterium | reverse complement strand
CGTAGAAGTCGGCGATCTTGCTCAGCATCTCGTCCAGGCCGCCGGTCTGCTCGCCCACCGCGATCATCGAGATGACCATCGACGGGAAAACCTTGGATTTCTCGAGCGGAGCCGCGATGGTCTCACCACCCGCGATAGACTGACGCGATTCCATCACCGCGTCGTGGATTACCATGTTCCCTGCGGTCTTGGCGGTAATCTCGAGTCCGTCCAGGATCGAAACACCGGAGGAGATCAGGGTGCCGAGGGTGCGGGTAAAGCGTGAGACGGCGGACTTGCGCAGAATATCCCCCAGCACCGGCGCACGGAGCAGGAGTCCGTCTATCTTCCGCTGCCCGCCGGGTGTGGCATAGTATCGCTTGATCCCGAAGACCGACCCTGCGATCACCGCGATAAAGGCCCACCAGAAGCCGATCAGAAGCTGGGACAGCCCGATAACGACCCGGGTTGGCAGCGGAAGCTCCATGTTCACCGAGGCGAACATGCTCTGGAATGTGGGAATGACGAAGATGAGCAGAACCGCGATGGCGATGATCGCGACGCTGAAGATGACAGCGGGATAAATCATTGCGCCCTTGACCTTTCGGATCAGGGCATCGCTCTTCTCGAGAAAGGTGGCCAGCCGGATCAGGATGGTATCGAGAATACCGCCCGCCTCACCGGCCGCCACCATGTTCACATACAGGCTGCTGAATGCCGCCGGGTGTTTGGCGAAGGCGTCGGCCAGGGTGTTTCCGGACTCGACGTCGTGCACCACCGCCTTGGTTACCTCCTTGAGCGTCTTGTTCTCGGTCTGATCGGCCAGGATGGTGAGCGACTGCACCAGCGGAAGCCCCGCGTTGATCATCGTGGCGAACTGCCGGGTGAAGATCACGATGTCGCGAGTTTTTACCCGCGCCTTGCCCATGCTTCCGCCAAGGCTGATTTTCTTGGGCGCCTCGCGGACGCTCACCAGCATCATCCGGTTCTTGCGCAGGTACGCGCTGACTTCCTCCCGGCTCCTTACTTCTACCTGGCCCTTCTGGATCTGTCCGTTCGCGGCGTTCCGCGCGGTGTATTCGAAAAGCGGCATCGGTCCTCTCCCGAATCGTGGTTACCGGCGGAGTCCTGCGGATTTCTGTTGCTGCGGGCGGTCGCCGACAGCCTCCTGATCTTCCATCGGTGTGACGCCGATCATCCGCAGGAACTCCTTGGGATCGTGCGAGACCCGCTCGCACTCTTCCTGGGCCACCTCGCGGGCGGTATAGAGCTGATACAATGCATCGTTCATGGTCTGCATTCCGAACTTCTTCCCGGCCTGCATGGCCGAATAGATCTGGTGCACCTTGTCGTCGCGCACGAGCGCCCGGATAGCTGGCGTAGCCACCATGATTTCGGCGGCCATGGCGCGTCCCCGGCCCTTCAACTTGGGCAGCAGCGTCTGGGTGACCACGCCTTCCAGCACGAACGCCAGCTGGGCCCGCACCTGGGACTGCTGATTCGACGGGAAGACGTCTATGACGCGGTTGATGGACTCGGCGGCGGAGTTGGTGTGCAGGGTGGCCAGCACCAAATGGCCGGTTTCCGCGATGGTCAGAGCGGCGCCGACCGTCTCGAGGTCCCGCATTTCTCCCACCAGAATGACGTCGGGGTCCTCGCGCAGCGCGTATTTGAGCGCCATGGCAAAGGTCTTGGTATCAGTCCCGATCTCGCGCTGGTTGACGATACAGGACTGGTGCCGGTGGATGAACTCGATCGGGTCCTCCACCGTGATGATGTGACCTTTGCGCTCCTTGTTGATCTTGTCGATGATCGCCGCCAGCGTGGTGGACTTGCCCGAGCCGGTCGGTCCCGTCACCAGGATGAGCCCTCTCGGCCGCTCCGCCAGCTTGGCGATGACGGGAGGAAGGTTCAGCTCCTGAAATGTTCGCACATTGAAGGGAATCATGCGGATAACCATGGCAACGCAGCCCCGCTGCTTGAAGACGTTGCCGCGAAAGCGTGCCAGGTTCTGGATGCCAAACGAAAAGTCCAGCTCGTCGTCGGTCTCGAAGCGCTTCTTCTGGTTCTCGGTGAGCACCGAGTAGGCCAACTGAAGCGTATCCTTCGGAGTGAGGACCTCGATCACGGAACTGTCTACGATGTCACCGTCAACCCGCAGCTTCGGACGCTCGGCGGCCGTGATGTGCAGGTCCGAAGCATCCTTCTGGATCATCTCTTCGAGCAGCGTCCGCAGGTTGAACGTCATCCGGCAGTCTCCTTGACCACTTCCTCGAGGGTAGTGACGCCACGTTCGATCTTTTTCATACCGTCCATCCGTAGCGTGAGCATGCCGTCGGCGACGGCTTGGGTCTGGATATCGGCTACTGAGGCCCCCCGGAGGATCATCCGCCGCAATTCAGGCGAAAGGGCCATAACCTCGTACAGGCCCGCCCGGCCCTTGTAGCCGGTGCCGCTGCAGGTCTCGCAGCCGGTTCCCTTCATGAATTTGATCGTCCTGAGAGTGTCAAGATTTGTGCCCAAGGCGCCCAATTCGACGTCGGTGTATTTGTGGTCGGCCTTGCATTCCTTGCAGATGCGGCGCACCAACCGCTGAGCCACCACCAGGTTTACCGCGCTGGCCACGTTGAACGCCTCGATGCCCATGTCGATCATACGGGTAATGGTGCTCGGCGCATCGTTGGTGTGCAGGGTGGAGAGCACAAGGTGGCCGGTGAGTGCCGCCTTGATCGCGATTCCCCCGGTTTCCAGGTCCCGGATCTCACCGATCATGATGATGTTCGGGTCCTGGCGAAGGAACGCCTTCAGAGCGGCGGCAAAGCTGAGGCCGATCTCGTTGCGCACCAATACCTGATTTATGCCCATCAGGTTGTACTCGACCGGGTCTTCCGCCGTCATGATGTTCACTTCAGGCGTGTTGATCCGTGAGAGGGCCGAATAAAGCGTGGTGGTCTTTCCCGACCCGGTGGGTCCGGTTACCAGCACCATTCCATACGGATTGAGGATCGCCTTCATCAGGTCCCGCTCTGCTTTTTCCTCGAAGCCGAACTTGGTCAGATCGAGCGTCAGATTGCCCTTGTCCAGGATTCGGAGCACGATCTTCTCACCGAACAGCACCGGCAGGGTGGAGACGCGGAAGTCGATGACGCGGCTTCCCATCTTGAGCTTGAGACGACCGTCCTGGGGAACCCGGCGTTCGGCGATGTTGAGCTGCGAAAGAATTTTCACCCGCGAAGTGAGCGCGGCCTTCATCTTGAGGGGCGGCTTCATGATCTCGAGCAGAGCGCCATCGATACGGTAGCGCACCCGGATCTCGTGCTCGAACGGCTCGACGTGAATGTCGCTGGCCCCGCGCTTTACGGCGTCGGTCAGTAGCCCGTTGATCAGCTTGACCACCGGCGCGTCGTCGATCTGCGCCTGGGTGGCCGCTTCGTCCTGCTGCTCCTCCAATACCTCCACGTCCTCGCCCGACTCCTCCATGTCCTTGAGCAGGGTGGCTAACTGCTGGTCGGAGGACTCGTAGTGCTTCTCGATGAGGTTTCGAAGAGTGTATTCCCCGGCAATGACCGGGAATAGATCGAAGCGGGTGATGAACTTGAGGTCTTCGAGCAGGCCGTGGTCGGTGGGGTCGGCCATGGCGACGGTAAGCGTGCGGCCTTCGCGCTTCAGCGGAAGGACGACGCTCTTGGTGGCCATCTCGGCCGGAACCAGCTTGATGATCTTGGGATCGACTTCAAAGCGGGTAAGGTCCACCGCAGGCATGCGATACTGCCGCGCCAGCACCTTGGTGATCTCGAGCTCCTGGACGAGCCCCAGCTTCACCAGCACATACCCGAGCCGGTGCTTTGTGTTCTTCTGCTCAGCGAGGGCCTGCGCGAGCTGCTCTCGCGTGACCAGACCTTCACGGAGCAGGATTTCACCGAGCCGATCGCCACCGGCTGCTGCGGTCGCCATGGGGTTCCGAGGTATCCGAAGAAAGAGGGTTCAGGGATATCATCGGAAGCCGGTGCCGATGACGTGAGGAAGCACCTCAGGGTGCTGTCACCAACCTTCCCAGGCGCGCCACCAGTGCCGGCCCGATTCCGGGGACGCGATCCAGTGCCGCAACCGTGGCAAATGGGCCCCGCGCCTCGCGATCCGCCACGATCCGCCGCGCCAGAGAAGGTCCGATCCCGGGGAGCCCCTCGAGCTGGACGGTGGTGGCACGATTGACGTTGACCACGGTATCCGGCAGCTCTGCTCGCGCGGCGGCCACATTTACAGTGAGCCGGGGAGCAAACGCAGTGCCAACCACTGCACTTGATCCCATCAGAGCGGGTTCAGGCCTGGTTGAGCCACTGAAACTCAGGTGCGGACCCAAAGCGCGAAGCAGGCCGGGCCCGATTCCGGGCACCTGGTCCAGCCCCGCCAGACTTCCAAAGGCTCCGTGGGTATCCCGGTGGGCCACGATGACCTTGGCCATTGCGAGACCAACACGGGGGAGCCGGGCAAGATCGGGCGCTGCCGCCACGTCAGCATCGATGCGCTCACCGGCAGCGAGTGGACGCCCCTGGCTCATGGCACTATCTCGCTGCGCCGAGGGCGATCCCGCCGGCAGGGTGGCGAGAAGCTGGATCTGGCCGGGAGGATCCGCAGCACCCGTGGCAAGGTGCCGCACAAACTGGCCGGCAACCGCTAGAGATAGGAGGACCAGCAACGCGCGATGTTCGGGGGGAAGCATGGTAGGAGGGTAAGAGGGAATGAGGGAAGGAGGGTAGGCGGATTTACGCGGGAAGGGGCAATAGGAGGGAACGTGGGAAGGAAGGAACGAGGATAGATCGGTCGCTGCTATGCCTTCTCGGGATGAGGACCCACCTTCCGGTCCTTCCCTCCTTCCCTCTACTCCCGCCTCACCAGCGCCACCGCCACGTCTCCCACCACCTGCAAGCTCGCCGCGCTCACCTTGTCGATGGTGTCATCGGGCGTGTGCCAGGCGGGATAGTCGAAGTCCACTACATCGATCGCGCGGATGCCGGCTTTCTGGAGCTCCAGATGATCGTCGATGAGTGTATGGCGCGGCGAGGAGATGAAGTATCCGCCATAGTCGAGGTCCTTGGCGGTGGCCCAGACCAGCTCGACCACCTCGGGCGCGCCGATCAGTGAATTCCCCTCCTGATAAAGCTGAAGATCCTTGTCGGCCACCAGGTCGAAGAGGACGGCGTACAGCGGCTTCGGGCCGGCTGGCTGATTCGCCGCATAGTATCGGGAGCCGATGAGCACATCTGCCGGGGCCTCGGTGAAGTGACCGTAGTCTTCTCCATCCACGAAGAGAAGATCAACCCCTGCCGTGGGCGGAGTTCGCTTCAGCACATCCGCCACCCCGAGCAGTAGTGCGACACCCGACCCGCCGTCATTAGCCCCGATCACTGGCTTGGTCGAGTCCTGCGACCGTGGGCTATCCGCTACCGGCCTGCTGTCCCAGTGGGCCAGCAGGAGGAGCCGCTTTTCAGCCGACGGGTTGAACCTTGCGATGAAGTTCCGAAGCGGCAGGGTATCGCCGGTTGCCGTGACATGCTTCCAGCTCTGCACGATGACAGTGTCGGCCCGTTGGCGGAGAAGGCTATCGAGCCAGTCTCCCATACGGCTATGCGCCTCGGTGCCCGGGATTCTGGGACCAAAGCCCACCTGAGTCTGGATGTACCCGAACGCACCAGCACCGTCGAACTCCGGCGGTGGCCGCGGCTGGTCCCGGCAGGCGGAGAGGGCAAGGAGGACGGCAGACAGACCGGCGGTAAGAACAGAGGCGGTAAGAACAGAGGCGGTAGGAATAGGGGCGGCGGTTGCGGCGGCGTGTGTTCTGATACGGGAGTGCATTCTGTAACGTAACCTCTCGGGAGATGTTCTCACTGTGCCGCTGCCCAACGCCTCTTCACCTACCGCCTACCGGTAATCCCCCGCATAGAGCGACAGCTGGAATGTCAGCATCAGAAAGATCTGCGACGTCCGTCGGCTTATGTGTCTCGCATCGCTGGTCGAGTAGCCGAACTGTAGTCCGCCGCTCACGGTTTTGAGCAGGTCGGTATCCAGGCCACCGCGGATCTCCTGGCGCCGCAGGTCGGACACCACCATGCACCCGGGATCGCTCCCCTGCTCCAGGCAGGTGAGGGTCTTAGACGAGAGAGCCGTCAGCGTAGAGCGCACCTGTTTCCGTACCCGGCTGATTGCGGCGGGCAAAGCGAAGGAGTAGTTCACCGACCCGGTGAGATCGTCCTGATCCAGCTCGGTTGCATTTCCGTTGTTCTCCGTCCGTTGCGAGCGGGTGGCCAATGCCACTGTCAGAGCAAGACCGTTGCGGAAGGAGAGCTGCAGGTCGGGATTGAGCGCGTACGACGAGATGGCGCTGTTTGCCACAGTGCCGCCGCCGCTCGGCTGGCTGGAGGTGCCCCTGCGGTGCCGGAGACCCGCACCTGCCGCCACCAGCGTCAGCGGTCCACCCGCGAATGTGCGACTCCAGCGCACGTTGCCCACCGGCCATTCACGCTGACGGGTTACGGTTTCGGCGAAGGCGCCGCCGAGCAGCTGAAACCGGTCGGTCCTGGTCAATGAATAGGATACGGTGGCGCTGAACCCCAACGGCAGCTCGGCCCCCGAGGAGATGGTGGCCGTACGGGTCTCGGTAATCCCCCGGGCACTTTCACCTTCGTGACTCAAAAAGCGGTCTCGACCTCCCAACCCCAGCATGAATCCAAGGTCCGGCGCGAAGGCTGTCAGGTCGTAGGTGGAACTGCGAGACAGCCTGCTGCTGAAGTCGAGGGGGCGTACCCGGGCAACAGCCTTCCCAAGCCCGCTACTGTCCGACCAGATCTGCCGCAGCGCCCGGGACAGATCCAGTGATACGCCGATGTCCCGGCTGCGCGAATTGTTCAGGGTTTGAGGCAGGATGAAAACACCGCTGTCGCCGTCCTCACGAACCGGATCCCGGCTTGTCAGAGTGCGAGACAGCAGAAAATTACTGGAGGTGGTGAAGCGAGGCCGGAGCCAGGAGCTGAGCCGTGGCGCCAGCGAGAGCGCGGTGGTGAGCACCCGGTCCCGCTCAACACCTACCGGCACTCCTGCCAGGAATCGCCGCTCCTCGTACGCCAGCCGGCCCAGCGAGGTCGAGTCCGGATAGACCCTGAGATCCCGCGTGCTGGAGAGGTCTCCAATGAGCGAGAGCATCCCCAGTGGCTGCCAGGTCAAGCCCGCCGAATTCCGCCACAGGTGGGTGAGGGACAACGTCGGAGTGATCAGAAAATCGTCATCCCGGGCCACCGGGACTGCAAAGAGCGAATAGTCGGCTTGATTCTTCGTCAGGCCGCTGCTCCAGCGGACGTTGGAGGGTACCAGGCTGAGGCTGGCGTTCGTTAGTGCCTTTCCACCATCGCTTTCACGAATCCATGCCGGCAGACCCTTGATGATTCCCCCGAATGGAAGGCGGGGACCGCGGCGCTCCAGCTGAAGGTTGTAGCCCAGCGCCAGAGAGTAGGCATCGCTGTTTGCGTCCGATAGCTCGGTTCGGGAACGCCCTTGGGTGAGGGTGCCCACGAGTGAAAGTGGATCTACCAGTCCCCGAATCGGCCAGCTCCGGCCTCGCTGGTTGCGCCGTATGGCCAGGCTATAGTTGCCGGTCCACGAGTGCGGCTTCCGAAGGCCTTCGAGCGCATCGCCCCGAAGATCGGTTCCGGTCAGGAGCTCCGGCGTTACGTCGCTCCGCGAGTAGGCCGCTGTGAGCGGGATAGAGAGTCCCAGACCGGCAGGCAGAAACCGGTCGAGCCGCCAATTGCTGTTGAGCTGGAAGGTGCCCGCGGTGCGATAGCTGGGATCGCTGTTGATCTGGTGAAACTGGCCATCCTGCCTGATGAACGACGCGTTCACGTTGGCGACGTCGGACGCAACCAGACGGGCATCCATCGCCATGGCCGTGCCGACCTCGGACACGGGGCTGGTGAGGCGGACGTCGTCCACCCAGAGCTCCGCGTCGGGTACTCCAACCGCGCCGCCTACCCGATAAATGCCTGCGGAAATCTCCTGGACCGCCGCGAGGTTGGGCGGGTTGATTCCCGGATCTGCCACGTGGACCAGGTATGGTCCCTCGCATGCCACGTAGGCATTGACGTCCAAACTGCCGCATTCGGCGCCCGAAGCCGGCGCCCCGCTCAGCCACCGACTTTCTATGTCGGCCCGGAGCCTCCGCCACACCTCCAGGTCGATGTCGAACTCGGGCTCCCAGGTGGTGCTTCGGGCCGCCGCGCGGTACAGATAGAAGTTCCGGTCGTCGCTTCCCAGCTTGATGAACGCCTGGAAGTCGCCCTGCTCCCAGCCCTCTCCCCGGCCCCGCATCCACACCCTCAGCTGGCGGTAGCGCAGCACGTTCTGCGGACCAGTGGGCAGGCGCAGATATGCCTCCGCGCGTTCGCCCACTTCGAGACCACGACCGATCAGCCGCAGCGACTTCTCGTTAATCTGGGATCCGAGCGTGCTGCGATCTCCCCCTCGCCGAGATACGCTTTCGAACACCCCCGGAGGCGACTCGTAGCCCAGGTCGGTGCGGTTCTCCGTTGAGATGACGGATGCGATTACCTCGCCGCTGGGCTCAGCGGCGGAGCCCGAAATGCCGGCGATGGGCGCTTCAGCCCGCCGCACCCAGGGAGAGCCGACCAGACGCAGCCGCGCGAGTGCGAAACGAGCCACCACGTCCGATACGCCTGCGTCCGCCGGCGCCGCCGCAGTCATTCTCAGGTGTTGAATCAGGCGAAAACTGGGAGTCCCGATTGTAGCATCCGGGGTTCGGATCGGGATACGGTACAGCTGCCACCCGCTCACCGTACCGTTGCTCTCCTGCCGTTGCACGCCGTTTCGAACGAAGTACTTGTCTCCGGGAGTAAGGCTCACGACGTATCGGAAAATGTTCTCGTTTGCGCCGGCGGCGTTGAGCACGTTGTCGCCGTTCAGGTCCTCGGTGTCGAGGCTGCCGTTGCCCCGGCTGCAGCGGCCGCTCAGATCGCCCCAGGGGAAGACCGGCACCGAGGTGCCCAGGAGGCGCTGGCACAGCGCCAACCCCTCGACCGGCTGCCCGGTAGGTCCGTCTTCGAGCACGTCAGGTCTATCCCCCAGAATGCCCACGTCATCTACCTGGGCGTCGAAGATGTCGAAAGTGCTGCGCTCGGTATCCAGGCGCCCCTGGCCCACGTACTGCCGGCCGGTGAATGCCGTGTCGGTGCCCGTGGCGGTAATGACCTGCGGGGCCAGCGCGAGCGCATCCTCGTTGACCGTGCCCAGGTCGAAAACCAGCCGCACGCCGGCCGAGGCGGCTGTGCGGGTGCCCGGTTGAAACACCCAGAACTCCAGATACTCGTCCCGGGTGAGGTCTACGCCGGTCGGGCTGAGCGAGGTCACCATCGACCGCCAGCGAGGCCGGGAAGGACGCTCGGGTAGCGACCACCGGGAGGCGTTGCTCTGTTGGACGATGCCGCCGGCGGTATCGGCATGCAGGGTGAGATACATGGCGGTTTCCAGCCGCTCGCCCCGCCCGGAGAGTCGAATCAGGGTATCGATGTCCTCCGGCCGGAGCTCAACCGGTTGATTCGATCCTGGCGTCAGGGGTATGAGATTCTGCCAGGTGAGCGCAACCGCGTCCTCCGGGTCGAATACACCGCCCACAAGCTCCGAGATGCCGTCGGCCTGCTGCGGTCTGCTGCCGAACTCCCAGACCGTCTCCCGGAGGGATATAGGAATGCCGGCTTCGGCCTCGAACTCCTCCAGGTAGGCCTGGCCCGACCGGTTGGGATCGGGTTTGGTAAACGCGAGCTCGGCATTGAGATCCAGCAGTGAAGGGGCCACCGCCGGTGTGGAGGTGAGCTTGCTGAGCAGCCGGGTGAGGCCCATCGGCTTGAAGCTGAGCTCGGTGTTGATACCTCCCACGAGATTGGCGGATGCCTCGAATCCGAGTGGCGGGCGGTTGAATGCGCTCTGCTCGCGTTGGTACATGCCGATCAAATTGATGGCGCCGGCTTCACCCAGGCGATACTGGGTCGACAGGCCCAGGATGGTGGTAGGGGCTACCGCGAAAATTCCCTGTTCCTCGAACCGGGCGGTGACCTGCCCCGCCGAGCCGCCGAAAAGAGCGTCGGGGTTGAGGAAGGTGACCTGACCGAGGTCGTATGAGATGGTGTAGTCCACCCCGCGCTCCAGCCGCCTTCCTCCCAGCAGGAGCTGTTCACTCTCTTCCCGGATCTGAAGGGCTCCGAGACTTAGAGTGGACCGGTCGCCGGCCCCGGTGGAGTTGTAGCGCAAACGGACCTGGAACTTGGCCGAGGGGCCCTGCGCCAGAAGAAGATAGAGCGGCGTTCGGTAGAGCGAGTCCGACCGCTCGGCCGGGCTCAGCCTGGGATCGGAAAACGGTGTGAGCGTCGGGAAGACGATGTACGACTCGCGCAGGACCTGGGCGGCATCGGGGTCACGGGTACGGGGAAAGAGCCGGTTGTCGCGGTCGAAGACGTTCTGATCGGTAGCAACCGCAAGACCGAGCAGCGCCAGATAGGTGGTCCCGCCACCCTGAGGCCGTTCGGTGCGGTTGACCGAGAGGTTCACCTGAAGCGAGGCCGGGTCGAGGTCGGAGCCGGCGGCCCGATAGATCTGGCGCATCTCGTGCCGGAAGGTCACCGACTCCGGCCCCCTCTGGGGCTGGACCACCAGCCGAAGACTGTCGCTCGAGCCCTGACCCTGGTCCTGCGAGGGGAAGCTCCCTACGGTGGTCCCTGCAGCTGTCGTATAGCTCACCGCCAGGTAATCGTTCTGATCGAGCTTGGTGGCCAGGGCAAACCAGAGGCCCGACGGGTCGAGATAGTAATCAGAACCCTGAATCAGCAGTTGCCAGCGTACCGGGCCGAACCCCTGATTGGGATCGATGGTTCGGGCCAGCGCGGTGATGCCACCCAGGTTGGGGTCGGTGCCCGACTGGTTCTGGGGGGGCCGGTACCGGTAGACCCGCACCTGAGCCGGCCGGTCAGTCGGCGCCAGAGAGGCCGCCGAGAGGTTGAGAATATCGATGGCAGGGTAACCGGGAAGCGCAGACGTTGGATCGACCACCCAGAAGAAGCGCCCGCTCTCGAAGTCCAGGTCCCGAAGCTGACGGTCCTGCGGTTGGCTGGTGGTCTGTCCCACGGTGTAGCTCCGCTCGGCCACCTGGCTTCCCTTCTGAGTGGCGGCGAGGGCCTGAAACTGGAAGGAGCCGACTTCGAATCGGGCGTTGACTCCAAAGTTGTTGGCCGGGATGGCGGCGGTAATGAACCGGGATGCCGGGGGTTGAAATGTGACGGTCCCAACTTCGATCCGCCGGATAATCTCGTCTTCCAGTCCCTGGTAGTAGACTTGAACGTTGTTGTTGGCGGTAAAGTCCCGCTCGGTGTCGTAGTCGACGTTGACATGCACCCGTCGGCCAATGGTGCCGCCCGATCGGAGATTCACCTGGTTGTCGAGTCTGGGCGGTTTGAACCCGCCCCGGCACCCGGAATTCGGATCCAGGAGCAGCGCGGGGCTGCAGCGCTCGTTACGGAGCCGGTCGGTCCGGAGCTCCAACCTGACTTGGCCATCGAGTTCCAGGTCGGCATACTTCGGGGACAGCCCGAGAACTCCGCGTCGCTGCGGGGTAGTCTCGGTGCTCTCCGGCTGTTGAGCCTGAAGGGGCTGACCGTAGAGTGTGCGATACCGGAGCGCGGTGGCACGATCGGTCCGGGCCGAATCCAGCACCCCGCTGACCGTGCTATCCCACGCTATCCCGCGTATCGCTGAGGGAGGTCTCGGAGCCCCCAGCCAGGGCGCGCGCAGCACAGGGGGCTCACGCAGGACCAGCGGAGCCACCGAGAAGGTGGGGCGAACGCCCGGAGAGGTGGAGTCCGCCCGAGTCGTATCGGCCTGGCCCGCCACCAGCCGCGGGAGCGCAACCAGGCAGATCAGGGCGACGAGTGAGCGCGCCAATCTAGGGCAACGCAACGATATCCGGACTTGAGAGTAGTGAATCGGGGAATATAATGAGCCTGCGAAACCCTTACAACCATATAAGTTAGCTCTCAGTGCGACTGCTCAACCGCTATCTCCTGCGTCAACTGGTGGCGCCCTTCTGCTTTGCGCTGGCGGCGCTGACCGGCTTCATGCTGATCAGCCAGGTGGCCAAGAAGTTCGGCGCCCTGGTGGGCAAGGGGCTGCCCTGGCCGGTGATCAGCGAGGTATTCGTTCTGAGCCTGCCGTTCATCATTGCGATGACCCTCCCAATGGCCGTCCTGCTGGCGGTCCTCTACACCTTCAGTCATCTGGCGGCGGACAACGAGATCACCGCCATGCGGGCCAACGGCATCAGCGTATACCAGATTCTGGCCCCGGTGATGATCTGGGGTGTCTGTATGGCCGCGTTCAACCTGGCCTTTGTTGACCAGGTTTTGCCGCGGAGCAACGCGCGGCTTCGTTCGCTGCTGATCGACATCGGCCGCAAGAAGGCAGCGTTCGGGCTCAGGGAGCAGGTCATCAACGAGGTACCACCCTCCAAGTATTTCATCCGGGCCAGCCGGATCGACGCCGCCACCGGCCGGCTGAGGGGAGTTACCATCTATGATGTTGGGGGCGAGGCCAGCCGCCGAATTATCTACGCCGACAGCGGATCCATGGCCTATGCCGAAGGTCAGACCGATCTGAGCTTGCGCCTCTTCAACGGGTCGATCCACCAGTACCGGCCCGCCGAGCCCACCAGGTTTCAGCTCACGTATTTCTCGGTGAACGATATTCGGGTGAAGAACGTTTACGACGAGCTCCAGCGCAATACCAGCGAATCGATTCGCGGCGACCGCGAGATGAGCACGTGTGAGATGCTGAGCGTCGTCCGAGAAGCCAAGCGGGAGCAGCTCGAGGCGAGACGGGAAAGGGCCGAGCTGATCCTGGGCGACCTGCGCCTGCTCCTGGCGCTCCCCCTGCTTACTCCGATGGCCGCAAGGGAGCCGGACTCGGCCCACCCCGGATACTGCGACTGGCTGAGATCGGTGCAGAACCTGGTTATCCCGGGGACGGCTGAAGCTCAGACACCCGCACAGGTTCAGTCGCCCAAGCTCCCGGTCGCTCCCCGGGCAAGGGTAAAGCTGTCAAACTGGTCGGACGTCGCCACCGCGTCGGACCGAGTGCGGGAGGCGGATCGACGGGCGGACCGCTACGCTGTCGAGGTGCACAAGAAGTGGGCTATCAGCATGGCCTGCATCACTTTTGTTATCCTGGGCATCGTGATGGCGCTCCGCTTCCCCCGGGGAGGGGTCGGTCTGGTGATCGGAGGAGGCCTGCTGGTCTTCTCGATTCATTATGTGGGGCTCACCGCGGGCGAGAGCCTGGCCGACAGGGGACACATGGAGCCCTGGCTCGCCATGTGGGCGCCCAACATCCTGCTGACAATCCTCGGGGTGCTCGGCCTCCTCTGGGTAAGCCGGGAATCGGGTTCCACCCGGGGGGGAGACTTTCGCGAAATGTTCGATGGGCTGGCGCATCTGGCCCGGCAGCTCCGCGCCGCGGTTCTCCGGCGAGCAGGAGTCACGCGGTGAACCGCGTCTTCTCGATACTGCGGCAAATCAGCGACTCTGCCCAGGGCTACCAGCTGCGGCAGCTCGACCGGTATGTGCTCAGCAGCTGGATTCGCCTCTTCGTACTGGCCGCGCTGGGACTGCCACTGGTGGCGATTTTCTTCAATCTGACCGACATGCTCAGCAAGCTGCTGGACCGGGGTCTAACGATGAAGGAGATCACGATCAGCTACGTGTACGCCATTCCGGAGTACGCGTTTCTGGTCATGCCGGCCGCCGTCCTGCTTGCCACGGTGTTCACTGTGGTCAATCTGAGCCGCCACTCCGAGCTGACCGCGGCAAAGGCTGGAGGCCAGAGCTTCCATCGGATCATGCGGCCGCTCTTCATTGCGTCCGGCTTGGCGGCGGTACTGACCTTTGGCGTGGGCGAGTTGGCTCCATGGGCCACCGCCCGCCAACTCGAGATACAGAAGGCCAAGCAGGCCCGCCCAACCCGGGCCCGCTTCAATTTCGTCTACAGCGGAGACGCGGGTTGGGTCTACACCATACGCTCCCTGGACGTGGCCAGCCGGCAGCTGAAGCAGGTCATGTTCGAACGCCAGGGGACCGGTCTGGACTATCCGGGAATGGTTCTGACGGCGGACAGCGCGACCTATGACGACTCGCTCAAGGCCTGGCGGCTCCGCACCGGCGCCAGCCGGGTGATAGCCGGCCCCGGTGTGCAGGCTACTTTCAACTTTCGCTCGATGCGGCTCCGGGCTCTGCGCCAGTCTCCGGCCGATCTGCTGGCCGAGTCGAAGGGGCCCGACGAGATGCGCTACGCTGAGCTGGGGAGGTATATCGAGGCGCTCAAGCGATCGGGGAACGACGCCAACAAGCTGATTGTGGAGCAGGCCCTGAAGCTGGCGCTTCCGGTCACCTGCCTGATCATTGCGCTGTTCGGCGCGCCGCTGGCGATTACCAGCCCGCGTTCCGGGCCCGCCGGCGGAGTGGCGATCAGCCTGGCTACCGCGCTGATCTTTTTGCTTATGACCCAGCTCACCAAGGCGATCGGCTCAGGCGGCGTAATCAACCCTTCGGTGGCCGCCTGGTTTCCCAACGTGATGTTTCTGTTTGCCGGGCTGGTGTTGCTCGCCCGAGTGAGGACGTGAGCGGGTAGGCGGGTAGGCGGGTAAGCGGGTAAGCGGGTAGGCAGGATCTAGCGGCCAGCCTCGGAGCCAACATTCGCCTTCGGCGCCACCGCCTGACCATTAATCGCTCGGTAAAGGCCCCAAGTGAGACGGCCAGCATGATCTCTCATAGCTTCGATTTCCCCCCATACCTCTGGCCTCAAGTAGCCCAAATCTCTCGCCAACAGAAGTATGTAAGTGAGTTCTGAAATCGAGCCCAACGCGATATCCATGAACCGGCGGAATTCACGATTGCCCCGCTTTGCGGAACCCTCCGCGATATTGGCGGCTGTCGAGTAGGCGGCTCGGCGTGCCTGTGAGGTCAGGCCATATCGCTCGGCGGCCGGCCAAGCCGAGGACACCCGATAAACGGATAGCACAAGCTCATGACATGCCACCCAGGCCTTCAGGCCTTCATGTCTCGGACCTTTCCGCATGTGGCTCGAGGTCTCTGAAGTCATCAGCGGCAAGGTACCACATACGCGTGTCGAAACGATCATCCTTCCACCGCAAACGTCATCAGCAACCCGCATCTTAGCATGCCTGTCGCTTACCCCTACCCGCCTACCCGCCTACCCGCTTACCCGCTTACCCGCCGCTATATTTGATGAATGCCCTCACCTCGACCGATCATCGTCGGAACCGGAATAGCCGGCCTCTGGACGGCATGGCGGCTGGCCTCTGAGGGCCTTTCCGTAGTTCTCGTGACCAAGGAATCGCTGGCTGACAGCGCCAGTTCCTGGGCCCAGGGCGGTATTGCCGTGGCGCTCGGGCCCGGCGACAGCCCGAGCCAGCATGCGGCCGACACCATGGCTGCGAGCGACGGCATGGCCGACCCCGAGGCAGTTCGCATACTCACCAGCG
>JACCRS010000191.1 GCA_013813435.1 Gemmatimonadales bacterium | reverse complement strand
CTTCGGGGGCTTCGCCCCCTCGCAATGACTCTCGGGCGATCCGCCCTCGCAATGACTCTCGGGCGATCCGCCGTCGCAATGACTCCTACTCCAAACAGTCATCGCGAGCGGCCCAAAGGCCGCGTGGCGATCCCGCGGCCACTACGGACGGGACCCACGGGATTGCTTCGGGGACTTCGTCCCCTCGCAATGACTCCGAGTGGTGCGGCCCTCGCAATGACTGTCCGGTGTCTAAGCCTGCATCGTGAGCTGCGAGGAGTTCTGCTGCACTTATAGAGGTTCAACCGACCAGGTCCGTCCCGAGTCGGCGCTTTGAACCCGTACCGATCCATGGGGAAGCAATGCCGGCGAGCGGGCGACGAAGGCCACCCGGCCGTCGGGCCGCACTTCGATCCCCTCGAACCGCGGCGTTCGCTCACCCATGAAGTCGAAGTTGCGGCAGTCGCCGGTGCCGGCCGGCGCGCACCACTCCGGCTTCTTCACCGGATCGATCATCTCGGGCGGCAGGTTGGTAGGATACCAGCTCTGGAACCGGCCGCAGGCGTCGTAGCTCACCTGGAATCCGTTGCCGGTCCACACTAGCGTTCGTTGGTCGATCACCCGGTAGGCGCTGCGCACCCGCTCCACCAGCTCGGCCGCGCTCTTGGAGCCGATGGCGCCGCCGTTCCCAATGCTGACCCAGCCCGAGTCCTGAGTGGCGTGCGCCGGCGAGTGCCGAGTCTCGCGTGAGCCGCAGTGCACCCGGTACACTTCGCCGGTGTAGTGCAGCGGCAAGTTCTCGTAGTATCGGGTCAGTTTCAGCTGAAACTGTGGTCCACTGTAGAACACTGCCTCATCCAGCTTGCGGGTGCCGCTGGTGCAGGAGCCGAGAAGGGCTGCCAGGAGTGACAGGTGATAGCGTGCTCTCATCTTCAGAATCTATGCGCTCAGTCATCCCGCGCTCCCATGACATCTTGAGGCCATGACCGAATCCGCTGTTCTCCTGCTCGTTGCCGCCAGTATCATCGGCCTGCTGCTCATCCCCTTCGGCCTCCCCGGCCTCTGGGTCATCCTGCTCGGTATCGTGGGCTATGGCTGGCTCACCGATTTCGAGACCATGAGCGCGACGTTTCTGATCGTGATCATCGGACTGGCGATCCTGGCCGAGGCGTTCGAGGCCTGGATCGGGTTCCGCTTTGCCAAGCGCTACGGCGGATCGAGCCGAGCGGGATGGGGCGCGCTGGTGGGCGGGCTGGTCGGCGCCATCGTGGGCGTGCCGGTGCCGATCATCGGATCGGTGGTGGGCGGCTTCGTGGGAGCGTTCGTGGGGGCGGCGGTATTCGAGTACACCCGGGCTCGGCAGTCGGGCGTGGCGGCGAAAGCGGGCTGGGGTGCGGTGCTGGGCCGAGCGGCCGCGGCGGCGATGAAGATGGCGGTGGGGATAGCGATGGTGGCCGGGGCGCTGTTCGTCGCCCTGCGCAGCTGAGTCTCCCCGCTAGCTGCCCTCCAGTCGCGAGAGCAGCGGGCGGGCGGTCATGCCATGGGCGAAGATGCTGAGCGCAACCACCGAGATAGTCAGTCCGGCCAGGTCTCCCGCCGCCGACGGGGCCAGCCCGTGGGTCAGGGCATAGCTCAGGTAGTAGAGGCTGCCGATCCCCCGAATTCCGAACCATCCCATCAGCCAGCGCTGCGGGTTTGTGGTCGGCGTGCCGGCCAGAAGTATCCAGGTGGCCAGCGGCCGGATGACCAGAAACAGTACCAGCGCCAGCGGCACCCCGCGCGGGTCCCAGTGAGAGGCGAGCAGCACTCCCACCAGCACCACCAGCATCACCTCCAGCAGCCGCTCGGCGGTGTCGCCGAACGAGATGGTCTCCGCCACCAATACTCCCGCTGCCACCGCGGGCTCCTTCAGCTCTTCGGCTTCGACACTGGCGCCCACCAGCTTTTCCGCCGGCGGGTGGGCCAGAGGAGTGTCCTGCGAATGGTTTGGCTCGGGGTCGGGCCTTCCCTGCTGGTCCGGGTGCGGCGTGGTCCGGGTGACGTGCAGCTCGGCGTGGCGGAGACCTACCCCGGCGGCGAAGGTCGCCAGGAATCCCCAGGCTCCGATGGCTTCGGCACCGACGTAGGACAGGGCGATCAGTGCCAGGGCCAGAAAGTCGCTCGGGGCACCGGTGTCCTGCTGGCGGCTCCGGAGCCAGATGGCCAGGCGCCCTACGCCTCGGCCCAGGCCGAAGCCCAACAGCAGACCGGCGGGCACCGCCCACAGCAGCCGGTGCAGCGCCCACCCGGTCATCCACTCTCCGGCTCCGCCGTGGTCGGCCCAGAGCAGGGCGAAGAGCACGAAGGGAAAGGCCATGCCGTCGTTAAGCCCGGCCTCTCCCGACAGTCCGTAGCGCATGCGGTCGTGGTCGGCGGCGCTGTTGACCTTCACCGTGCCGGCCAGCACCGGGTCGGTGGGCGCCAGCACCGCGCCGACCAGCAGGGCCGTCGCGGTATCCAGGTCGAACAGCAGCTTGGCGACGAGCGCCACGCCGGCGATGCTGGCCAGCATGATCGGGCCGCCGAGACGGCGGGCGGCGATCCAGGCCGGGTCCCGCAGTGGGAGGCGCAGCTTCAGCCCGCCCACGAACAGGGCGACGATCACCGCCACTTCGGTCAGCCGCTCGAACCAGCCGACCTCGTCGCGCAGGTCAATCTTGATGAAGCCGAACCCCAGCGGACCGATGGCCAGACCCAGTGCCAGGTAGATGGCCGAGGTCGAGATTGGCAGGTTGCGGAGGTAGGCGGAGGACAGCGCCATGAGCAGCAGCAGCCCGCCGACCAGAGCCATCCAGCCGAGAAAGTTCAGGACTACCGCGCGCTCCGCTGCCACCAGCTCCAGAGGAACTCCTGGTGCTGGCCCGCGGGGGTGAGGTGATCGTCGAACCCAGACCGTCTCAGCTGGAAATCGGAGCGGAGCAGGTCACTCAGTTGCTCCTGGGAATAGCGTTGAACGGGTAAGCCGCGGCACCGCTCGGGTCCCCGCGGGCCAAACGTGGCCAGTACCAGATGAGCCCCCGGTGTAAGAGCGGCCCTGAGCACAGCCAGATACTGGCTCCGCTCGCTTGGCGTCACAAGAAAATGGAAGACCGCGCGGTCGTGCCTGACATCGGTGTAGCCGCCGGCCTGCAGATGGTCCACCAACGTCGAGGCTCCACCACCCACATCGAGAATGGGGTCATCCGGCGCGACACCCGTCGCCCGTATCAGCTCGAGGGAGCGCTCGGGGACT
>JACCRS010000137.1 GCA_013813435.1 Gemmatimonadales bacterium | reverse complement strand
CCCCCGTACCGCCGTACCGCCGACCGCCCTTCATCTCCCCGCCTTCTCCACTCGATTCCTGCCGCTGCGTTTGGCCACGTACAGTGCCGAGTCGGCTTGGGTCGGCAGGTTATCCAGGCTCCGGCTGGTTTCGGGGCACGCAGCTACCCCGAACGACGCGCTCAACGGCCATTGCCGGCCCCGCCAGTCCCACGCCGTGGTGCCAAGCTTGAGCCTGATACGCTCCGCTATCCGGGCGCCGAGATCCAGGCCGGTCTCGGGCAGCCAGACGGCGAATTCCTCGCCCCCTATGCGTCCAGGAACGTCGCCACTGCGAATCTGTTCGCGAATGATCCGGGCAAAGTGTACCAGCGCAGCGTCGCCGGCAGGATGGCCGAGCGTATCGTTCAGGTTCTTGAATCGGTCGAGATCGGCGTAGACCAGCGCACCTTCCTTGGTCGAGATTAGACGGAACGCTTCGTCGAACCCGCGGCGGTTATGCAGTCCGGTCAGCGGATCGATCGTAGCGGCGCGTTTCTGCTGGTCTGCCAGCAGGGCGCGATAGATGCGAGGCGCGGCGTTGTCCAGCGTCTCGTTCAGCTCCGCCCGCGCGGCGCCCACTGGTTCACGGCCACCGGTCAGCCATATGGCCACTGCACCGATCGCCTGGTGCTCTCGTTTCATGGAGAGCAGAAGTATCGATCCAGGGCGGCTTCGCCGGTCCGGCACCACTCCTCCGAGTGGCTCACCGCTGGACACAAACGGTTCGAGACTTCCCTGTGCCACCCGGGCCAGGTCGCTCTCCGGGGGAAGAAAGCTGTCCAATAGTCGCCGGTCGCCCCGACCCGAAACTCCGATAACCCGCACGCCGCTGGTGTCGAGCGCCGCGACCACTACCTGAGCATCGAGATTACGTTCGAGCTGATATGCCAGCCGGAGTCCTACGCTGCCGACCGATTCAAGGGAAGTCTCCTGGGCTTGGGCCTGGGTGAGCGCCACGATCTGCGGCTTGCGCCGCACGCCCTCCAGCAGGCGGCGCAGGTCATCCTCCACCACGGGAAGCTTGACCGGCTCCGCCCCGTCGGAGAGCAGCAGACCCACCGCAGCACCGGCCTGGGCGTGAAAGACCAACATGCCGCTCTCCATCCGCTCCACTCCGCTTTGCTCCTGATCCCGGGCGCGTTCCAGCCGGCGGTCCACTGCAACGATCTGGGCCACTGATAGGCGCTCAGGCTCCAGGATCCGCTCAGCTTTGGGACCCTCTTCTGCCGGGTCCAGCTCGGTGATCCAGACGCCGATTGCGTGGTGAGCCCGGCGGAGCCATTCGAGCGCGGGGTCGGGTAGGAGATGGGGAGCCACGCCAGCATGCAGCCCGCTCCGGCGCTGGCGGCGGCCCAGGAGCCATCCAGCGAGGCCGGCGGCGGCGAAGAGAGCCAGGGTCAGCACCTCGGTCATCCCCGCAACCAGCCTCGGCGACGGAACCATAGGTAGATGGACAGGGTGACGAGGCCCATGGCAGCCAGCACGGCCGGGTAGCCCCAACGCTCGCGAAGCTCGGGCATGAAGTCGAAGTTCATCCCGTAGATCCCCACGATGAACGTGAGCGGGAGAAAGAAGACCGAGAACACGGTAAGCACGCGCACCACCTCGTTGGTGCGGTGCGAGGCCAGCGCGAGCTGGATACTGAGCAGGCTGTTGACCTCTTCCAGCAGCTCGTCGGCATAGGAATGCATGCTGGCGGCGTTCTCGCGAATGTCCTGGTATAGCGGTGCGGTCGGCTCGGATGCCGGCACCAGCTTCTGCACCGCGTCCAGTGTATGGGAAAGCATTCGTCGCATCTGGGTCACCCGGCGTTTCTCCGCGTAGATGCCCTGCAGGGTTCCGCTGAACTCCTGGTCTCCGAAAACAGTCGCCTCAAACGCGTCCACGGCTGCTTCCGACCGTTCCAGGGGTTTCTCGTAGGTCTCGATTGCCCCGTTGATGAGCTCGATCAGAAGACGAGGCATGTAGCTCTTTCTTCTCTCCTGTGAGCCGATCGGTATGGCACCGCTCTCATACCGCTCTTTGAGCGTGGCAAGGAACGGTTGCTCGGTGCGATGGATGGTGATGAGGAAGTCGGGACCGTAGAAGATGGCTACCTTGCGAGTCATCTCGTGCACGGTGGCGCAGTCCGCCGGCGCATCCACATCCATCGCACGAACAATGATGAAGGTGGTCGAGCCGATCCGCTCGTACTTGGGGAGGTGCTCGGGCTCGAGTGAGTCCTCCACCGACATCTGGTGCAGGCCGTAGCCCCGCGCGATGTCGGTCAGCTCCGCCCGGGTGGGTTGTACCACATCGAGCCAGGCGAACGGAGGGTCGGAGCTGTTGACTACGGTACGTATGGTCATGTCTGACAGATCCGACTGGCCGCCGCGGCGGCGCCGAAGCCGTTATCGATGTTGACCACAGTAACCCCCGCAGCGCAGGAGTTGAGCATCCCCAGCAGCGCCGCCAGCCCCCCAAAAGATGCGCCATATCCGATGCTGGTGGGTACTGCGATTACCGGGACGCTCACTATGCCGCCCACTACACTGGGCAGCGCCCCTTCCATGCCCGCTACCACTATTACGACCCGGGCGCGCTGAATCTGCTCGGTGGCCGCGAGCAGACGATGAAGACCGGCGACGCCGACATCGATCAGACGCTCGACAGGGTGGCCAAAAGCCTCCGCCACCACCGCGGCCTCCTCCGCAACCGGAAGGTCGCTGGTACCGGCTGAGACCACGAGAATTATTCCGGGGTGTCTTGCGCGCTGGCGGGTGGTTTCCAGATGCACAGTATGCGCCAGCGGGTTCCAGACCATGTCTGGAAAACGATCGTGCAGCCGCAGGGCGACCGCCTCGCTCGCGCGGGTGCCCAGGAACGATCCGGTCGCGGCGTGCAGCCGATCACAGATGGCCACAACCTGGTCGGCGGTCTTGCCCTCGCAGAAGACAACCTCGGGGTGGCCCTGGCGCAGCGCGCGGTGGTGATCGATCCGTGCGAAAGGCAGATCTTCGAACGGGAGGTGTCGCAGCCTCTCGAGTGCCGCTGCCGGCGCAACACGACCGGAGGCAACGTCCGCGAGCAGGGTCTCGAGCTGCTCGGCGGTCACGCCACCTGGGCGACCGGCTCGAGATACTCGAGGAAGATCGCCTCCGCCTCGGCGATGGACTCGATCTGAAACAGACGCTGGCGCAACGCGCTCGAGCCGTGCAGCCCCCTGGTGTACCAGCCGAGGTGCTTCCGGAATTCCATCACCGTGCGCCGGGTGTCGCCCTGGAGCCGGAGGGCAAGGCGGGCGTGATCCAGCGCCACCGTGAAGCGTTCGGCCGCATCGGGGGCTGGTGGCGACGGCCGGCCGGCGAGCAACGCCTGGCCGTCTCGAAACAACCAGGGATTCCCAAACGCCCCCCGCCCCACCATCGCGCCGGCGCACCCGGTATGGTCCCGCATGCGCACGATGTCGGCCGCGCTTTCCAGATCGCCGTTGCCGACGACCGGAATGTCGAGCGCCTCGACAACCCGCGCGATCTCATCCCAACTCGCCTTCCCCGAGAACATCTGAGTGCGGGTGCGTGCGTGCAGCGTGAACGCCTTGGCGCCGGCGTCCTGCATCCGAAGGGCGATCGCGACCGGATCTCGCGACTCGTCGTTCCAGCCGCTGCGGGTCTTGACGGTCACCGGAAGGTGGGTGGCGCGGACGACCGCCCGGATGATGTGGTCAACGAGATTCATGTCCCGCAGGCACCCGGAGCCGCCGTTTCGCTGCACCACCTTCTTTACCGGACAGCCGAAGTTGATGTCGATAAATTCAGGCTGGTAGTGCTCTGTGATTAGGGCCGCAGCTTCCGCCATGGCGTTGGCATCCGCACCATAGATCTGGATACCGATGGGACGCTCGACCGTCTCGAACTCAGCACCCTCGAGTGTAGTCCTGATGCGGCGCCGGATCGCTTCCGAGGACAAGAATTCCGACAGCACGACGTCGGCACCCATTCGCCGGCAGATCTGGCGAAACGGCGCCTCTGACACTCCCGCCATCGGGGCAAGGATCAGCGGGAAGGCGGGCGGTGACGGATACGGCAACTTCATGGGGACAAAATACTTCGGGGCTTCCGCCGTAGCAATGGAACCGATCTTCACACTCGGTCGGACGAGGCAACGGGCAGGTTCGTTCGACTCAGGAAGCACAGGATCTGGCGAGCCGACTCGGCCGAGAATCCCCGACTCTCCGGCAGCACCCGCTTCAACAGTGTGCAATCCCCCAATCGGCGGCGAGTAAGGCGGGTAAGATATGTCGGGGCGTCATCCGGGATCTCGCTCAAGTCGTGCGATCCCCGCACCAGTGTCCGAAGATTCGCGGCGCCGACACTGGAGCCGAACAGGCGATGCAGCTTGTCGGCGAACCGCAAGTCGGTAACGACGAAGTAGACCAACGCCCGAGGCAACAACCGTCCCACCTCCGTAAAGAGGTCGGTGCACATGGTTATTACGACCATCGGCATGCCCAAGACGCCTGGCGAGGGACCGGCCTTCGTTCTGGTGAAATGGGGTGGTGACCAGGAGATCCACCTTGCGGAGCTCGACCGGAGCGTCTTGCCCAGCCAGGATGGAATCGATCTCGATCCCCGTGGTTCGAATGCCGAAGTCCCTTTGCAGCTCTCGGGCACCGAATAGAGCTGGTCGCGTTGCACTCCATTCGGCGCGGCGGGGAGTGGGGCCTCCCATCGAAAGCCCAGCCCACGAAAGCGCCGGACCGGTTTTTGAGCTCACCGAGATCTATTCCACTGAGCAGCCTTTGCCGCAGCGTCTCGGCGATATCGCCGCGGCGCCGGGTCACAATCCTGGGGCTCTGTATTCGGTGATCCATCGGGCGGAAGGTACTGCCCTGCTTTGGGAGGGTGCAGACAGTGATTCATCTTGACATGCAACAGAAACGTACATGTGTAGTGATCTGATGCGCTGTTTACGGAACTGGGGGCCACAGATGCTGAAGCTTGTGGATGCTGCTGCATTGCAAATACAACAGTCACTCCTAGCTTAGGCGAGACGGATGCCCACGGGTTCGATGGCATGCTGGTTAAGAATGACGTTTGGTGGAGGCCATGGCCCGAACTCGAGCGTGTTGCTCACATTGCAAAGATCTACCGAAATCCCCCGGCCCGCCGGTTTAACAAACCCGCCGAGCCGAGAAGGATCACGCGTCACGAAACACAATTACGAGATTTGATCGCATGATGCACCGCATGACCGCTCTGGCAATAACGACACTGGCGCTCGCCGCCTGCACCGATACACGCGAGGTCACCGCCCCGGCGGCAGATCTCGCTAACGCCAGTGCCTCCTCGCCCGGCGCGGGCTAGGCCATGACCAATGACGCGCTCCCCCCCGGCGGGGCGGCGATCGGCCTGGCCGCAAAGTAGCGTCACACGCTACCGACCAACCGATTCAGTAGGAGGAGAGAGAGAGAGAGAGAGAGAGATGAAGCACATCACATCGGCGGCAGGCGGGATGCTGGCATTGGGCACCCT
>JACCRS010000170.1 GCA_013813435.1 Gemmatimonadales bacterium | reverse complement strand
CGGCCGCAGCCCAGCGGCGAAGCACGTACCCAGCACTCGAAGTCTTTTGCGAGGTGTGTCCGCGAGGGGCCGACGTACCGATTCGGGTGTTTCACCGCCAGTGAGTTCTCCAGTACCTCCACCGGGGAGATGGCTCTGCGCCAACAGGATAAGGCCAACACTTGAGAATCCTGTCACATTGCCGGCTACGGGAGACTAGGGGGGTGAGTATACACCCGGTAAAAGGAACTGTCAATCAGGGAATCACGATATTTCCCCCTCCCACACCCGGACTCCGTGGGCCGCGAATCCGCCCTCGAAAACCACACCGTTCCCGGCCATGGCCTGACGAACTTTTCCGGCCAATACACCAGACGCCTCATCACTATCGACCAGGCCATATGCAGCGGGCCCCCAGGAGCTCTGGCCTACGCCGACAGCGCCCCATGCAGCCATATCGGCCACCAGTCGTTCAGTGGGTCCGGGAGCGAATATCCCTCCCTGCTGCTGGGCAAACCATGCCCCCGTAATGCGCTGCACGGCGGATAATGCATCTCCGAAGCTGGGCAGATCAGCTTCGACCAGTGCCGGCAGGAGCTGCATGAGAACCAGGTGCGATACCCGTTCTACATCCCGGTTGGCCGGAAGCGGGAGCTGGTTGAATGCACTCGACTCCGCCTCCCCGCTCAATCCCCGGGGTCCCAGCGGAACCGCTACCACGCAGCGCCAGGTGGCGGGTACCTCGAAACGGGCCAGCAGCGGTGCTATCTCGTCGCTACCAACCTTGCGGCCGCCCTCCACGATGAAGCCTCCCAGGGCAAACGCCCACGTCCCAATGGCAGAACGCTTGCCGCGGGCCACAGCGGTTGCCAGCTCTATGACATCGGGCCGGATGCCGTGCAGCTCCGCCAGGGCCCTTGCAACGCCGAGTGCGAGCTGCGTTCCCGATCCCAGACCGGCATGACTCGGAATCGCCTGGTGGACCACCAGACGCCCCTTTTCAGGCAGACCATGGAAAGCAAGGAATCGCCGCGCGAATTCCAGGGCGCGGTGAGCATCCGGGCCACTCCCGGTCAGCTGCGCCGCTGGGGCCACCTCCAACAACAGCGAGGGGCATGGGATAGCGGCACCCAGCCCCCCGAAGTGTCGCCCCAGCCGCCCACCCAGATCGAGTACACCGAAGTGCAGCCGTGCCGGGGCCTCGATGAAGACGCTACCGCGACTCGACATACCGAGTCAAAAGCGCCATTGCTTCCAGCTCTCGCGGTCCGGCAGTTTTGTCGACGATAACCTGGAGGCGGGCGTACTCGTCGCGGATCTGCTCGGCCGGGAGTAAATGGGTGCGGGTAGCGAAAATGGCGGCCTCTAGCACCGCGTGCCGGGCCCGATTGAATCCCATGAACTCCCGGCTGAATCCATGATGCACCACCCGGGCTTCGATTCTGGAGCGGGGAGGCGTGGCATCGACAGAGAGAACCTCGAGCTCTCGCCAGGAGCACGCCGCCTCGAGCACTGCGCCCTGCACGACATGGGCGGGGCGCCAGGGAAACTGGGGACTCGATATAGCTCCCTGGGCGAACAGCATCGCGTCGTCGGTAATATTGACGACCGCTGTACCAGTGGCGCTCACGTTACGGTATGTGGTGGTCTTGAGAAATGGCTTCAGAATGATGATCTCGTCTCCCCACTCCACCCCCATTGGGGCGAAGTTGATCGCGCCCCCGGCTTCGACGGAGGTGACGATCGTTTCGAGTATCACCGGACCAGATCGACCGGCGGCGGCGCCGAAGCCAATGTGCTCTCGCCGGACCTCGAGGGGAGCAGCGCACCGTCGGCAGAGGGGGGAAGCAGCCGGGGCGCCGCGGGAACGCCATGGAGAAAATGGTCGAGCAGCCGATAGCCGTGCTCGGTGAGCACCGACTCAGGGTGGAACTGGACTCCGTAAACCGGGTGCTCGACGTGCTGGACTGCCATAATTTCTCCGTCGTCGGAGGTGGCTGTCACGGTCAAACAGTCCGGAAGCGATGCTGCCTCGATCACCAGTGAGTGATACCGGGTAGCGGTGAAGGGGTTGGGTAGGCCGTGGAAAAGCCCGGCGCCGGTGTGGTGGATGCGCGATACCTTGCCGTGCATAGGCGAGCCGGCACGCCGGATCTCTCCTCCATAGGCTGCTCCTATACACTGATGACCCAGACACACGCCCAGGATGGGAATGGCAGAACCCACCTGGCGCACCACGTCGGTGGAGATGCCCGCCTCACTGGGCGAGCACGGCCCGGGGGAGATCATGATATGGGAAGGCGCCAGCGCAAAAATCTCCTCGACGCCTATCGCGTCGTGTCGCCGGACCATAGGAGTTTCCCCCAGCTCGCGCACATATCGGGCGAGGTTGTAAACGAACGAGTCGTAGTTGTCGATTAGTAGGATCATTGATTAGTCACGAGTCGAGCGTCACGAGTCACGAGTCGCTCGTCACCAGTCGCCGGTCATCAAGACAACGAGCCGCACGAATCCGAACGACCTAGACTCGCGACTCGCGACTCTCGACTAACGTCTCAATCAAACCCCGCGCCTTATCCAGCGTCTCACCATACTCCAGCTCGGGATCGGAGTCCGCCACGATGCCGCCGCCGGCTTGGAAGTATACCTGTCCCCGTAGTGCCAGATAGGTCCGTATGACGATGCTGGTGTCCATAGCGCCAGTGGCGCTCAGATAGCCCACTGAGCCGCAATACACCCCTCGCTGGGTTGGCTCCAGCTCCGAGATGATCTCCATCGCCCGTACCTTCGGAGCCCCGGTGATCGACCCCCCCGGGAACGCGGCCCGTATAAGCTCTACGGCTCCGGCGCCGGGCTCGATTTCGCCCACCACCGTGGAGACCAGATGGTGCACGGTGGGGTGGTGCTCCAGGGCAAAGAGCTCGGGAACCCGGACGGTACCGGGGCGGCAGACTCGCGAAAGGTCGTTTCGCAGAAGATCAACGATCATGACGTTCTCCGCCCGGTCCTTGTGACTCTCAGCCAGAGCCCGGCCCAGCGCGGCATCGTGCATCGGGCCCAATCCTCGGGGCCGGGTCCCTTTTATTGGCCGGGTCTCGACGTGCCGTCCGTCCTCGTCGAGACGGAGAAAGCGCTCGGGTGAGGCGCTCAGCACCGCCATATCCCCGAAGCCGAGGAAGGCGGCGAACGGCGCCGGATTGCGGCGACGCAACTTCAGATAAAGGTCGAACGGGTGCTCGGAGAGAGGACTCTGGAAGCGCTGCGAGAGGTTGGCCTGAAAGATGTCGCCCGCCACTATGTATTCCCGCACTCGTCCCACGGCATCCAGGTAGCCGCGGTGAGTGAAAGTCGAACGTAGATCTATCCTGTCGGCGTATTCGATTCCCACGACTGGATACGAGGGTGACGCAGCCCCACCGTCCGTCCCCATCGCTCGGTTGCTCGGGGCAGGCTTTCCGCCTGTACGCCCCCCCAGCCGGTTCCGTACCTGCTCCATGCGTTGGCGCGCATGCCGTTTTCTGGCATTTCCCTCTTCCGGAAGCCCGGTTGAAATCAGCCAGGCCGTGCCGATTCTGTGATCCCAGGCGATGACCCAGTCATAGAGCCCTAGCACCACATCGGGAATGGCCAGGTCGTCGTATCGGGGGCGGGGAAGGCGTTCGAGCACCGCTCCCCAGTCGTATCCGATGTATCCCGCTATTCCGCCCTGAAAAGGAGGAAGACCCGAAACAGGCTCCAGCGGCTCGCGCGGAAGCAGCGCCCGGGCCACGCTCAATGCATCTCCGGGCACCCGGGTCCACCCACTCCCGCTGCCGCGCCGGATCTCGGTTTCAGGGCCCTTACTGCGGACTATTTGCGGCGGGTCGGCGGCGAGGAAAGAATAGTGCGCATCGGGGTGTTGCACTGCCGCGCTGTCGAGGAAGAGCATATACGGCAGATCGAGAAAACTCTCACAGATTTCTGCGGGATCCGCGGTATTCTCCAGAGGTTCGACCAGAGGTGTGAACCTCCGGCTCATCCAGCTGCCCCGCTGCCCCGCTGCCCCGCTGCCCGACGCGACCGCTGGGTCAGCTTAACATGCTCCGACTTCACGTCATCCGCCGGCGTAAGGTAGCCCCAGCTCAGAGCGCCCTCCTGGCGATAGGTCTTGCCCAGAGTGATCGCCAGCTTGGCCTTCATGAGCTCGCGTCCCAAATAGAAGGCGTGGGTAGGCTCATCTACACCGAGCCGGGAGAAGATCTCCTGGATATCGGTGCCACGGACAAAGATCTCGCTATTGAATACGGTAATGGTTTGCCGGTCGGCAAAGATTCGGAAGTTGGGGTCTCTAACGTCGGCATGCAGGCGGCGAAGCTCGGCTTCGTCATACTCCAGAACCACGGGATCCTTCACGGTGAGGAGCCGGTCGTCGAGACCTTTGGGAAGAGTGCGATGGCTGACTGCGTGGTGCATCAGCCGCCGTGCGATATCCACCTCTCTGACCGCTCCACGAGCCCAGGTGATCACCTCCGTGGTCAATACCGCCCCAACGCCGGTCTCCTCACAGATGGCCAACAGTAGCGCGTTCAGGCCGGTGGTGTCGGCACTGGTCAGCTCGGTAATGTTCCCGATCCCCATGAGCTGGGCCGCCGCCGGATAGCGCCGGTGTACCTCGGCATAGCGCTCGAGGGAGGCCATGAAACCAAAGCCGATCGGCTCGATGACGGGATCGATGAGGTAGGGAACCTTCCAGCGCTCCAGCGCCTCGATGCTGCTTTCGAGCGTGTCCAGGCCTTCGCCGAAGTCGGGAATTACAACCACCCGGGCCCCGGTGCCTTCGAGCTCTCGCGCCACGTCCAGGTTCGACCCATTCACACTGAGAACCAGCTCGGCTCCGGCCCGGACCGCCGCCAGGATCTCCGCCGGATCAAAGCTGTCCACACTGACCCGCATCCCCCTCTCCCGGAGCTGACGCACTACATCTCCCAGGCCAGGGAAGGGGATGCCGGGCGTACAGCCTATGTCGATGAGATCGGCGCCGTTTGCCCGGTAGTAGTCAGCCGAGCTATGGATCTCCCCGGCGGTGAGCTTCGGCGCGTTGTTGATCTCGGCCAGGATCTCTATGGAGTACGCGCCATAGTCGGTGGCCGCCAACGCCTGGCCGAAGTAGCGCGGAATCTCCCGGAGATCCTTGGGGCCCTTCTCCACCGGCACTCCGAAACGCTCCGTCAGCACAGTAGCGTCGCCTTCGCAGAGTCCGGGGATCAGTACGAGATCGGTGCCCGGCGGTACTTCAAGAAAGCGTGCGATCCAGGGCGCAGTCATCAGCGCAGCCACTGTGATCTTCATGACTGCGACGCTGGGCTCGACCGACGGGTCGATGTCGCGCAGCACCCGGCGCAATGCCGGCTCGGCGAGCTTGCCGGTGAC
>JACCRS010000119.1 GCA_013813435.1 Gemmatimonadales bacterium | reverse complement strand
CTACCGGGAAGGTGGGCCAGGTGAAATCCAATCGAGGCGGCGCCTCCGGGCCGGGCCCAGAGTTGTGCCGGAGTCAGGTGCTGAACGATTGGTATTACGTCCTCGCCGACCTGCTGTATGGTGTGGGCGGCAGGCTGCAGCAGCGGGTCGATGCCCGTAATCGGACCGCGGAGCCAAACTTCGGGGGGTAATGTCATAGAGGGAAGCTAGTGAAGGGCAGGAAATCGCGGCATCCTTGAGGATCTCCGCGGACGCTCCGCAACCGGTACATCTCCACGTACGTACCCGACCCACGAGACACCTAGTCGGACGGTAGCGACAGGCTGCCGCGCAGCGCCAGGTCGCAGTACTCGAACCGGCCGTCCCGGCGCACCCGTTCCCCCCGCTGTAAGGAGAGCGGCGCGCGAAAGATGGGTCCGGCATACACACAGGTGTGGAACTCACCATTTTCTCCGCACGGGTCCACTGCGACCGGCAGCTCATTCAACAAGCTGGCGTCGAATTCCCGCCCGGCAAAGTCGGCACTGAGCTGAGTGGTGTCCACGCAGGTCAGAATGGCGCGGTATCCCGCGTCCACAAAGTGCCGGGCCAGCTCCGCCGTGTCTCGCCCCCAGAGCGGGAAGACCGGCGTCCAGCCCAGCGGCGCCAGTAGCCGTTCGCGATAGGCTCTCACGTCGGTGAGGAACAGATCTCCGAAGGCCAGATGGCGAAGGTCTGGATGCTGCTGGCGCAGCTCGGCCAACGCCGCCGAGAAGGCCTCCTCGTAGATGGTATTGCTGGCGGCGGCGGGGATGGTGGCTTCCACCAGCGGAAGTCCCAGTGCTGAAACCTGGGCCTCGAGGATGGTGCGCCGGACCCCGTGCATGCTGATCCGGTCGTAATCGCCGGTGACCGTAGTGAGCAGGGCAACGACCTCGACCGTGGGATCGGCCCGGAGCGCAGCCAGGGTGAGGCTGCTGTCCTTGCCGCCGCTCCAGGCGAGCGCCACGGGAATCGGACCAGGCCACCGGGCCGGTAAACCGTGGCTCAGGTGGCGGGGCACGTGTCGTCCCCGGTCGCCAACGTTTTGTTAGGGGGCTTCGTCACTAGTACGGAACGCGCTCTTCCTGGTAAGGCAGGCCGAGCGCGGCGGCCAGATCCTGGCCCAGAGCTCGACCGGCGTCATCCGAGGTGGGGGCAATGAGAATATCGGGTGTGCCGTTCGTGCCGACCAAGCTCACCCGCTCATGCCGTCCGCCTTCGACCCACGCAGGAGGCGGGACGCGCTCAACTTTCACGGTGCTGAAGTCCCGCAGCGGGAACCGACCCGCCGGCCCGTGTAATCGGACGCCGTACAGAGTACCGGGCTCGACTGCGACGGCATCAGCCGTGATGGTACCGCGGGAACCCTCAAGGTTCCTGAGGAAGAGGCGGCCAAAATAGGTTGCGATCAGGCCTGACACGAGCAACTGTACGGCCGCCGCGTGACTGTGCGAGACGAGGAGGGAATACATTATTCCGGGAACCAGCACCAGGAGTAGAAGTGCCACCACCCCGCGCAGGATCAGCTTGACGACCGGGCTGGTATCGAACCGGTAGGGGAGTTCCACGGGCATCACGGGATCCCGGGCGATGAGACGCACAGCGAGAGTGGCCGGATGGTCACGACATCGACAAGGAGATGGAAACCGTTGAGAATTTCCGGTAACGCGCCACTGCTTGAGCCAGCGCACTCCTTTCAACAGCTGTGAGCCGCCTCAACGTTGTCACGTGAATAGTGAGCCCCTTCGAACCCGGGATCGTTCGCCACGTGCCGGCCACCTGCCCTCCGATCACCAGGGCATGCTGAAAGTTACCCAGCACGTAGGCCGGTCGGGGTACCACCTGGTGATCCCGGTACGCCACCAGGTATTCGTCGTAAATCGGCAACAAATGCACGGCGGTCTTGCGGCTCGAGACACCGGGCGTTTCGCGGCCGAGGCTCCAGTACCTGATACCATCCACCTCGCGAGATTTGGCGCGGTTCATCTCCAGCCCGCGTCGGGCATCGAGGGTCGTGAGTCCCGACCACCAGACGAAGTCCCGGACCGTGGCGGGGCCGTGGCTCCTGAAGTAACGGCGAGTCAGCTGGGCCAGCGCCTCATCCCGCGGCAGGCGCCGAGCGGCTGGGGCACGATCAGAGAGTAAGCCGTATGTGGACCGTTTGCCGCGGCGCGGACCGCTGCAGATCACTCCCTCCAGCTCGGCGTGCATCGCGAGGTGCGCGAGGTGCGTGGACCTCCCCGGCAATCTGGCGCGCACGAGGTGGGCGCCCAGCTCGAGACGGGTCAGGTACCTGCTTTCGCCGAGCGCGTGTTCCATGACCCGGGTCGCGCGAGTCTTCACGTCTGCATCGAGCCCCAGCTGCCGATCGTAGGGGGCCATACGACGGTGGACCTGAGGCGCGGTGAGCTCCAGCATCCACCGGATGTCGGCGGGCGTAACGAAGTGCCAGGTGGGACGGAGTACGTGGGTCCGGAGGATCCGACCCTGTTGGATGGCGCGCTCGATGGCGGCATCGGTCGTGCTGCCCGGCGAGCGGAGGGCCAGCCCCCATTTCGCGGGGCCGTATTCCTGGGCCTGCACCGCGCCCATCCACGCCACCAGTTTCTCCGGGCTGCGGGAACCCGGGCGCGTGATCCGCTGGTTGAGGAGTCTCAGGTCCGGAATCGACAACTGTCTTCCCGTCACCGCTCCTTGGTCGAGGGTTACCGGCCGAACTCGTGATTTACACGCGCGCGGGTCAAGGATAACATGAGTACGCGACGAGATCAGCCTGCGCTGACCGAGGTATCCGATAGGAAATCCGTGGAGGCACTGTGATAAGCAGGTCTCGGCTCCTGGGCTTTACCGCCGCTGTAGTCTCATCGGCAATCGGATGTACCTCCTCGCCCGTTCCACCTGTAGTCCAACAAAGCTCCGCCGACATGGCAAGTAGCGTCACCATCATGCGTGATCGCTATGGGGTGCCGCACGTCTACGGACCGACGGATGCCAGCGTGGTGTTCGGCCATGCATATGCGCAGGCGGAAGATCATTTCGAGCAGCTCGAGTACAACGTCCTTTACGCGCTGGGCCGCAGCGCCGAGGCACGGGGCCAGCAGGATTTCTGGGACAACCTGTTGGCGCGAGCCTTCGAGATTCCGCGCCTGGCGAGCGACGAGTATGCCCGGTCCGCAGCGCCACTCCGCGCGATATACGATGCCTACGCCGCCGGCGTGAATCACTATCTCGCCACCAATCCCGAGGTCAAGCCAAAGCTGATTACCAGGTTCGAGCCATGGCACACGCTGGCCATGTTGCGGGCGCGCTACTGGCTCGCGGAGTTCATCTGGGATACCGGCCTGGAGCGGAGCGAGTTGCGCATAGGCGATCTGACATTCGAACCGAGTGCTAGGCCGGCCGGCCAAGACGACGGGTTCGCGCGCCGAGCAGAGCGGGCTCAGGGCTCCAACATGTGGGCCCTGGCGCCGGCGCGTAACGTCAACGGTCATGCCTTGCTTTTCATCAATCCGCACGTCGGCTTCTTCGGGCCGTTCCAGTACTACGAAGCCCACCTTCACAGCGAACAGGGATTGCGCTTCTCCGGAGTCGGCCGGGTGGGATTTCCGTTCCCCTACATCGGTCACAACGAGCGCCTGGGCTGGTCGCACACGGACAACTACTTCGATCGGGGCGACCTGTACGCCGAAGTTTTCGACGACCCGAGGGATCCCCTGTCCTACCGCTACGGCAACACCCGGCGCCGGGCAACCGAATGGGTGGAGACGGTGTCGGTGCTGGTGGACGGCCGTATGCAGGCTCGACGCGTCGTTTTCCGAAAGACCCATCACGGGCCGGTGGTTGGCGAACGCAACGGCAAGTTATTGGCTGTGAAACTGGCAAAGGCGGCAGAGGGCGGCTGGTACGACCAGTGGCATGCCATGGGGCGCGCGCAGTCGTTGGGGGAGTTCCGCCGGGCGCTGGATCGGAATGCCATACCCTACATGAACGTCATCTACGCAGATGGGGACGGCAACATCCTCTACGTCTACAACGGCATCGTCCCGCGTCGGGCCCAGGAGTTGGACTGGAGTGAGCCGGTAGACGGCAGCGACCCCCGCACCGAGTGGCAGGGGTATCATCCCACTCGAGACCTGCCGCAAGTGATCAATCCGCCGAGCGGCTATCTGCTGAATACCAATTCGTCGCCGTTTACGGCCACCACCGATCTGCCATACAAGCCGGGGTCGTTTCCCAATTACATGGTTGGTCCCGAAGGCGATAACCCACGGGCACGGAGGTCACGCCGCATACTGACGGAGCGGGAGAAGTGGACATTTGCGACTGGTCGCGGGCCGCGACGGACACCCGGGTGCAGGTGGCGGACGAGGTCCTGCCGAAATTGGCCATCGCATTCGATGAGCTGCGTATCAGCGATACGGCACGCGCCACGCGGTTGGCGCCCCATGTGCGGCTGTTGCTCGACTGGAGTCGCGTCAGCACCATCGAGAGTCCAGCCATGACCTTGTTTCACTCCCTGATGAGCCGGGCGGGAGAGGCAGCGGGGCGGCGCTTCATGGACCCCAAGGACATTACCGGGCCCTCGTTACTGGAGGCGTTGGGGCCGAGTGTGACCGCGCTGGAGCAGAAGTGGAAGTCGGCACGAGTGACGTGGGGCGAGGTGAACCGGCTGCAGCGGCAACACTGGGACGGCGACGAAGCGTTCCGGGACGATGCGCCGAGCTTGGCCGTGCCTGGCGGTCCGGGGTGGCTGGGTATGATCTACGTTTTCAACGCCCAGACCGGGGAGGAGTCACGGCGGCAGTATGGGACGAGTGGCAACTCCTACGTCAGTGTGGTCGAGTTCGCGCCACGGGTGCGGGCGGCTTCCGTGGTGTATTTCGGGCAGAGCGGTCGTCCCGACTCGCCACACTACTTCGACCAGGCGCCCATTTATGCGCGGGGGCAATTCAAGCCCGCCTGGTTCCATCGAGACGAGGTGAGCGCCAATGCGGTCCGCAGGTATCGCCCGGGTCAGCGCTAGACCAGGCGGACAGGCGGACAGGCGGACCGAAGGTAAGTCATTGGTCGAAAGGCGCTTCTTTAGTGACGCTGAAGTCTGAACCCCCCGCTCGAGGATGCATGGCAGGTTCAGCCCGTCCGCCCGTCATGCGAGCGCGCTGAGCTTCAGGACCGTGTTCCAGTTCCGCCCCGTCCCCCGGGTGCCGAGCTGCTTCTCGATGAGAGCGGTCGTGAGGCGGGAACGGCCGATGCCGTCGGGGTATACGATGTAAGCCTGCCTGCCATCGGCCCGCACTGCCTCCGAGCCGCTGATCGCCGTCTGGAGGTCGCGCACGGCGCGCTTACTGGGTCGGTGCTTCAACGCCATGAGGACCAGATGACTCGGGTCGCGCTTGGCCTCCTTCACGAACGGGTTGCCAGCCACGATGTCCTGCCATTCCTCCGCGCTCCGGACGAAGAAGTCGGTGGTAACCGCAAGGCAACGCTCGACCTCGGCCTCCAGAATCCTCTCCAGGCCGGCGGCCCGGTGCCGATCGCAGCCAAACACAACGTTGCCGCTCTGGAGGAGGGTGCGAGGGTCGGTGAAGCCGAGCCCGGTGAGCAGGTTGCGCAGGTCGGCCATTGCGACCTGGTTGTGGCCGCCCAGGTTAACGGCGCGGAGGAGGCCGATGTAGCGGGTTACCTGCATGCGCTATGGGGCGGACTTGAGTTGCCGTGCGATTTCACCGATCTGGATCGTGTGACGGGACTCGTGCTGGCCGACGAAAAGCACCCATTCGTATAGCGTGAGTGGCCCGAGCAGCACGTGCGGTGCACTCACCTTTCCGAGGGCCAGCCCATCACCTCCAGTCAACGCCTGGCGCAGTGCCCGGCGGGACTCCGCCAGCGCAGCGGGTGCCGCCGCCGCCGTCAGAGCGCCCTTCGGCCGCACGAAATCCGGCGCCGGTATCGAGTTCCGCGGCTCCGTTAAAGCGAATCGGTCCAGGCTCCGCAAGACCGAGCCGGTCTCGGTCTCCGGCCCGAGGCCGTCCGCGCGTGCCCGCTCCAGCCGGCGGCTGATCAGCCGGGCGACACCAGCTTCTACGATTTGAAGGTGCTCCAGCACCTCGGTGACCGACCAGGCGTGCGGGCTCGGGCGCCGCCCCTGCAGTGACTCCGGCACACCGGCCACCGCCGCCAGAAGTCCGGTGCGCTGGATCGCGGCATACTCCATGAGCTGCTCGAGACGGGGATGCACCATAACTCCTGAAGTCAGCGACTGCCTGGCTGGGCGATCGCGCCTGGCAAGGACTATCCGGCGGGATGGCTTCGGGCTTGCGCCCTCGCAATGCTGCCGTTTCCCT
>JACCRS010000114.1 GCA_013813435.1 Gemmatimonadales bacterium | reverse complement strand
CAGCCGATCCTTCGCTTCGCTCAGGATGACATGGGGAGCCACCATTGCCACGTGCCATGAAGATCCGCCCAACCCCATCTGCCGAGAGCCCTTTTACAAATTGTAAGCCAATCCGGATCTCCCGCTCCTTGCCGATGCAGCGAAAGGCGCTGGCGTTGACATCGGGCGGAAGCACCGTGAGCCCCATTCGCATTGCCTCCGCCACATAGGCGAACGCGTGGTAGAAGCCGCCGCCGTTGGAGAGCACCGCCGCCATGAACTCTGCCGGGTGATTGGCTCTGAGCGCACAGGAGTGCTGGGCCACCTGGATATAGGAGCACGAGTGTCCCTTGCAGAAGCTGTAACCCGCAAAGGACATGATCATTTCCCACACCTGCCGGGCCGCGTCCGGATTCCGGCCCAGTCGCATGGCTCCCGTGAAGAACTCTTCCGCATAGGCAGCGAGGTGCTTGGCCGGTCGCTTTTTGGACAGTGCCTTCCGAAGCCCGTCTCCAGTGGCGGGCGGCATTCCGGCGAATGTGGCACAGACGTTTACCACGTCTTCCTGGTACACCATGATGCCGAACGACTCGATCAAAGTGTCTTTGAGCGAGGGATCGAGCGGCTCGTAGGGCGTGCGGTTGCGCAGGCGATCGAGGTAGATGCGGATGTACTTGTTCGACGCGGGACGGATCATGCTGGTGTTGAGCACCAGCAGCTCGAAGCTGTCGGCCTGACTCTTGGCGCAGAGCAGCCGGGAGGCGGGCGACTCGGTATAAAAGACACCCATGGTCTGGCCAGTGCGGAATAGCTTCCTGGCGCCCTCGTCTTCGCCGGCGGCGGAGGAGGTGTAGTCGATTCGCTGCGTAGTGTGACCATGCACCGCGTCGATGGCGTCGCGGATAACGGCAAGCGACCGGTTGCCCAGCAAGTCGATCTTTACCAACCCGGCATCCTCGGTGCCGTCCTTCTCGAACTGGATGACCGGCACCGGAAGATCGGGGTAGCCCTCGAGCGTTTTGACAGCGCGCTCCACCGGCACGTAGTCGGTAAGCGGGCTCGGCGTGATCACGACTCCGCCAGGATGGACGGACATGTGTCGGGGAATCCCCACCAGACTCTCTGCGGTCCGGGCGAACTCCAGCCAGTTGGAGGTGAGATGAAGCCCCCGGAAGTTGGGGTGAGAGGCCACCACTTGGTGCAGCCGATCACCATCCTCATAGAAGAAGGGAATGCGTCGGGTCACTTCCCGGATCTCTCCCGCCGGCCGTCCGTGCACCTTGGCCACCTCACGCAGGGCGCCGCGCGACTGAAAGGTGTTGTGATTGGCCACCATCGCCGAGTGCAGCCGGGGATACTGCGTGAAGACATAGGCCAGCACCTTGTCCCGCTCATCCCAGGGGAAGTCGAGGTCGATATCAGGCGGATCCCGCCGCTGCAGGTTGAGGAAACGCTCGAAGATGAGCCCACAGCTGACTGGATCTACGTGCGTGATGCCGAGGCAGTAGCTCACCACCGAATTGGCCACCGAGCCCCGGCCGCAGTGGGTAGGCGCGTGCCGGACGATATCGCGGACTACCAGGAAGTAATCGGCGAACCCCTTTTGGCTTATGATGCCGAGCTCCAGATCCAGCCGATCCTGCAGCTCCGGGGTGATTGTCCGATAACGCCACCGGGCTCCGTCCAGGGTAAGCTCCCTGAGCTGCGCAAAGGCGGAGCCGGTATCGGCAATGCGGGGCGGTACGGTGCGCTGGCCGATGGGTATGCGGTAGCGGCACCGCTCGCCAATCTCCAGCGATGCGCGGACTGCTTCGGGGCAGTCGGGGAACTGCGGGGCCAGTTCGGCCTTAGAGCAGAGCCAGGCTCCGGTGGGCCACACTTCGTCCGGGGGTAGGGCCGATAGCGTGGTGTTCAGCGCGATAGCCCGAAGCAGGCGGTGGCGGCTCCAATCCTCCGCGTGTGCGGCCACCACTCCATTGGTGACGACCGCAGGGAGGCCGAGCCGGCGTGCGCCGGCAAGTGTCTCATGGCGCCTTTTGCCGGGCCGCAGCTCGGCGTAGAGGTTTTGGGGACCGCTGACGCGGAGTGTCGTTTTCAGGAAGTCAATGTCGCGGGAGAGCAGGACCAGCCCTTCGCGGTCGTGCGCGAGGAGGTGGGGCAGCGGGGCAGCGGAGCAGCGAGGCAGCTTGTCCCTATGCAGGATGTCTTCTGGCGTGCTGTTGCCGCCCCGCCGCCCCGCCGCCCCGCCGCCCCGCCAATGAATGTCTGTAATGACCCGGCAAAGTGCTGCCCACCCTTTCTCATTCATAGCGAGCGCAACTGCCTCGTGTCCACCCGCGACCAGGTGGGCGCCGAGTATCGGGCGAATACCAACTGCATCGCAGGCGCGCTGGAACTCGACTGCTCCGTAGACGCCGTTAGTGTCGGTACAGGCCAGTGCGTCGAAGCCTCGTTCCGCCGCTGCCTGGGCCAGCACCTCGGGGCTCGATACGCCGAGTCCGAAGGAGAAGTGAGTGTGGGTGTGGAGGTGGATCATTTCCCCAAAAAGCGTGAGCGGGAAAGGAAAAGCGTAAGCGGGAATGAAAAGCGTGAGCGGTAAGCGGGAGAAGCATGTGCGTTCCGGGAGATCTCGACCAAACGTCACCTCGGAGATCCCTCGCGGAGTTTTACCCTGAGCATAGCAAAGGGCTCGGGATGACCTAGGCGGCGCGCTCCGCACACCCATTTAACCGCTCACCGCTCACGCTTTTTTTTACCGCTTACGCTGTTTAGAAACTCATCCAGCAGCCGGTTTATTTCCTCCGGTTTGTCGAGCTGTATCCAGTGGCCGGTTCCCTCCACCATCTGGTGAGGAAATCCCTTTCCCAGCCGGTGAAGACTGAACGGCATGTCGTTATACGGTGTGACGATCGACAGCTTAGGCCCACCATATCGGGCGAGCGGGGGATCGGGATCGAACCGCATCACCTCCCGCAGTATCTCGGTGACTGCGGCTTCCGGCATAGCGCCCAGATCGGTCAGCAACCGCTTACTGACGGTGCTGTCGGGCCCGGCTATGCTGGTCCAGTAGGCCTGACTGGTGCTGTCATAGCTCGATTCGAACCCCGAGAGGAATGACCTCGCCTCGGCCACGGGGATCTGCTTTCCATCGCCAATGGGGTCAAGCAGGATGAGTCCCGCGACGCGTTCCGGCTGAGCGCCGGCGTAGGCCAACGCTACTCCGCCACCCATGCTGTGGCCCACCAGGACGAACCTCTCGAGACCCAGCGTATCGGCTACCGCAGCCACGTCGCCGGCCATGGCGGTGATCGAATAGTCCCCATTCCTGGGCTGGTCCGACCGGCCATGCCCGCGAAGGTTCAGGGCGACTGCCCGTCGGCTTTGCCGCAGATGCTGGAGCTGCCTGGCCCAATGGGTGGAGTTGCCGGCGAGCGAATGGACCAACACCACGGGCAGACCCCCGCGCCCTCCGTCGTCCACTACCAGGGCGCCCGCGGTACCGGTCACCGGTGGATGGCTCATCGAACGGTCTCCGCAGGCGATGAGCGCTGCAGCCGCGACAAACGAAATCCAGGCTTTGTCAGGGGAAGGGGAACGCATCGAAGGCCTCGTCGTCGATTGGATATTGACCGCCGCCTGTTGCTATATACATAAGAATCGCCAGCTCCTGGCTCCCAACTCCTGGCTAAAATGAATCCATGCGCGCGGTGATCTACGAGGGCACCGGTGGTCCCGAGGTGATCACCATCGGCGAAGTGCCCAAGCCAGAGGTCAGGCCGGAGCACATTCGGGTGCGGGTGCATGCGGCCGGGCTGAACCGGGCCGACCTCATCCAGCGGCGCGGCCAGTACCCGGCGCCGCACGGCTGGCCGGCGAATATTCCGGGGCTCGAATACGCCGGTGAGGTCGAAGCGGTACGTCCCGGGGTAACCCGCTGGAAAGCAGGCGACCGGGTAATGGGACTGGTGGGCGGCGGTGCGCAGGCCGAGTTCGTGGTAGTGCATCAAGACGAGGTGCTTCCGGTACCGGGGGGGTTGTCGTACGCCGAGGCGGCGGCAATTCCCGAGGCATTTCTCACGGCGTATGATGCTCTGGTAACCCGAGGCCGGCTCCAGGCCGGCGATCGGGTGCTGATCCACGCGGTGGGAAGCGGCGTCGGTACTGCGGCGGCGCAGATCGCCAAGCATTTCGGCGCCACCGTGCTCGGCACCTCGCGAAGCGGCGACAAGCTCGCGCGGGCCCTGGTCTATGGGCTCGATATCGGAATCGATACCAGCAGCACACCATTCGGCGATGCAGTCGGCGAGCCCGTCAACCTGGTGCTCGATGTCCTCGGCGGCCCCTCCTTCAGTGACAACCTGGCGGTACTGGCGCCCCGCGGGCGGCTGATCCTGCTCGGCTTCCTGGCGGGCAGCCGCACCGATGCTGACCTGGGGCCGATCCTCCGGAAGCGACTTGAAGTGATCGGCACCGTGATGCGAACCCGAGGACTCGATGAGCGGATTCCGCTGGTAGGCGAGTTTACCGCGCGAATGTTGCCGCTCTTCGAATCGAGAGCGGAGCAAGCCGTGCCCTTGCGAGCGGTCCTGGAGCGAACCTACCCCATGGCTCAGCTGGCCGACGCGCATCGGGTCATGGAAGGCAACGCTACGTTTGGTAAAATCGTGGTCGTTTGGTGAAGTGAGGCGTTACGGCGGTACGGCGGTAGAGCGGTAGGGTCTTCCTGAGCAGTAGGCGGTTGACGGTGAGAGGCAAGCGGACCGCCTTTCAGCGCTGCCGCGCCGTACCGAGCACGGATGCGGTCGACTGCGTTCTGTAAGGTGGTATGGGTTAGATCTTCCACTACCGCCGTACCGCCGTACCGCTGTACCGCCTTACCGCCCCCCCACAACTCCAGCTGCGCTTCCGTCTCCATCAGCCGATCCAACGTAAGCGCCACAGTGCGCACGGCTAGCCGTTTGGTGTTGGCCAGTACAAATGCCCGGCGGGCGGCGTCCCACAGCTCGGCGTCGAGCATTGCCGCCCGGAGCGGTACGGTGCGGGAGCCGGCGGCATAGTCGGCATAGGTTGTCTGGATCCCGAGCCGTCCGGCGGTGAGCCCCCGCCGGCGCAGACCCCGCCCGAGCCGCTCGCTCATGAGGCGAAGCAGGGGAAAGAGGATGCCGAGGTCGTTGGTGTCAGTGGTCAGCGTATGGGTGACGTGAAACTCGGACCGGCGTTCAGGCGGAAGCACCGGCCTGGGGTCGATGCCTTGGGCCCGTGCCCGCAGCGTCCGGCCCTGGCGGCCGAAAACGGCGCACAGGGCGCTCTCGGAAATGGCGGCAACCTCACCGATGAGGTCCAGCTGGTAATCCTCCAGCCGAGTGCGCATGCAGGGGTCGAGCTCGGGCAATACCTCGAGTGGATGAGGGGCAAGAAACCCCCGTTCGTCTCCTGATGGGACGTAAAGCAGCTCCTGCTTCCCCCCGTCCCCGCCTCCCCGCCTTGATAGCTGCCTGACTGACCAGCTTGTTGGTGGCAATCCCAACCGACACAGAGAGACCGAGCCGCTCGCTTATCTCGTGCCGCAGGCGGGTGGCGACATCCTGCGGCGGACCAAAGAGCCGCCCGGTTCCGGTAAGATCGAGAAAGGCGTGGCCGTAACCCTGGGGCTCGATGGTTGGGGCGTAGATCCGGAGGATCTCGTGCAGTGCGCGGGAGGCGCGGGCATAGAGCCGCGGATTGGGGGGCAGCACGATGAGATCGGGGCACAGCCGCTGTGCCGTGCGTACCGGCATTCCCTGCTTGAGCCCTGCCAACCTGGCCTCGGCCGACAGCGCCAGGATGGTGGCCCGGTCGGCGCCGGGTGGAGCCACCGCAAGAGGCCGGGTGCGGAGCGCGGGCGCTGCAAGGCCTTCGAGGGAAGTGCAGAAGGCGGGTGGATCGACGAACAGGACTGAGCGCATAAAAGGTGAGCTGGGAGCTGGGAGCTCGGAGCTTGGAGTTGGGAAAACTCCTAGCTCCTCGCGCTAGCTCCTAGCTCCTTTCGGACCATACCGCCAGCTCATGGCCGCTCGGATCGGTAAAGTGAAACCGCCGCCCGCCGGGAAAGCTGAAGATCGGCTTCACGATCTTTCCTCCCGCCTGCTTCACCTTCTGCTCCATCCCCTCCAGGTCGGCCGAGTAGACGATCACCAGCGGCCCGCCGGATTGCACCTTGGCAGCGGTCTGGAATCCGCCGCTCAGCCGCCCGTCGGAGAAGCTGGCATAGTCCGGCCCATAGTCCTCGAAGCTCCAGCCAAAGGCGCTGCCGTAAAAGCGCTTGGCTTCCGGCACGCTCTTGACGGAGAACTCGATGTAATCAATGCGACGGTCATGTTCGGCGTTGCTCATGGTATTTCTCCCAAAATTCACCACAGAGGGAAAGAGGGCACGGAGGTAACGTCAACAAGTAAAGTCCTCGAACTCGCCAGGCGAGCCTGGGAGCTATAGGAGTTTACGTAACCTCTGTGTCTCCCTCCCTCTGTGGTGAGCTTTTATAAGTCTCAAAGTAGAACCGCCTGCTCGCCGGAGTGGGCCATATTGTCTTTGCGCGGTGCCCGGCCCTCGAGCTGTCTCCGGCGTCTCCTACTCTCTTCGACCGAAAAGCCGTACGTCTGCTTCAGCAAGCGGAGCCGCCGGTTGAGCGCGTCCTGGTAGCTCTGACTCACGTAGTCCTTGCCGGCGTAATGCCGCCGATAGCGCTCGGCGAGGGCAGGAAACTCACGGGTAAGAAAGGGAAGGAAGCGGTGCCGCGCCGCCGGGCCGAGCCGGAGCGCCGACCCGACCACGTAGCGGGCACCCGCCTCCTTCGCGGCCTCAATCAGCCGGGCCAATCCTGCCCAGTCGTCCGTCACTCCGGGGATGATCGGTGCCACGAGAAGCCCGGCATAGATGCCATTCCCGGTGAGCCGCCGAAGCGCTCGCAGCCTTGCCGCCGGCACCGGCGAGCGGAGCTCGAGCAGCCGTGCGAGCCGAGCGTCCGCGGTGGCGAGAGAGATGTTCACGGTGACTTCATGACGGGTCGAGAGCGCCTGAAGGAGGTCAAGATCCCGGGTGACCAGCGACGACTTGGTGATGATCTCGATGGAAAGCCCCTGATATGAGCGAAGCACCTCCAGTATCCGGCGGGTTAACCGGAACTGCCGTTCGGCCGGTTGATAGGGATCGGTGGCGGTGCCGATTACCAGCGGCCGGCCGGCGAGCCTGGCGGGGTTGAGCGTGCGCGCGAGTACCTCCGCGACATCGGTTTTGACGAGAATTTCTTTCTCAAAAGCCTCTTCAGGCGGTAGGGGGGAAGGAGGGAAGGAGGGAAGGAGGGAAAGTTCCGTCCTGTCATTTTCTCTCCTCGTACCACCGTTCTGCCGCCTGGAAGCATTTGGTGTGCTGTCACTGTCCCGCTGTCCCGCTGCCCCGCTGCCCCGCCGCTCCATCGTCCACTTATGCGTGTCCCGCGCATAACAGTAGGTGCAGCCGAACTCGCAGCCGACGTAGGGATTGATCGACCAGAAGTTCATGCCGGTAGAGGCGGCGCTGTTGAGCACCGAGCTCACCGGCAGGCCGATGAACTTGGTGCCGCGGGTGCGCTCGTCGAGGACGGGCAGGCAGGTACGCGGGTAAGCGGGTAGGCTCGGCAGTAAGTCGATTTGAGAAGCGACTGGGAGGCCGGGACGTTCCTGCTCACCAGAACGCTCCTGCTTACCCGCTTCCCCGCGTACCCGCCTACCCGCCTCCGTCACCCGCACTGCCCCCACC
>JACCRS010000066.1 GCA_013813435.1 Gemmatimonadales bacterium | reverse complement strand
CGGCTGGATTGAACTCTACGAAGTCGGCGCCGACCAAAGGTGCACCAACTGATTGTATTATGGCGAGCGCCTGACGGACCGTAAGCCCGCCGGGCTCACGGTGGGAGATGCCTGGCGCCATGCCAGGCTCGATCACGTCCAGGTCAAAAGAGAGGTACACGGGCGTTTCGAAGTTGAAATTTGCTCCGTCCCGCCAGTCCTTCATTTCGATGACCTCGACACCAAACCGTCGAGCTTGATCTCTCTGATGAGCGGTTATGGTGCGAATTCCCACCTGAATCAGGCGGTCGGTAAGGCCCTCTTCCATAATGCGGGCGAAGGGACACGCATGGGAGTAGCGGTCGCCCTGAAACTCGTCATGCAGGTCTCCGTGAGCGTCGAGGTGGAGAATGGTGAGCCTGGGATGGCTCCCTCGCAAACCTCGGAGCACCGGATAGGTGATCGAATGATCGCCGCCCAGAACCAGCGGGCGTCGTCCCGACTCAGCAACCCGCCTGACCGCAGCCTCGATGGCACGCCGAGTCTCCGTGCCATCTTCGCCGTCTCCAGGCACGAGGTCGCCTTCGTCGTGCAGCGCGGCAGTGCTGAGATCGACCCCCAGTTCGGTCCACGGATTCCCCGCCTCCGACCACATCGCTTGCCGGATGATCGGGGGGGCGTTCGCTGCGCCTCGCAGATAGGAAGAGCTCCCGTCGTAACAGACACCGAGCAAGGCTACCCGGGGGGCAGCCCGAGCGTTCGGGTTCATTCGCCTGCGGTGCCCAGGTGCGTTTGCCGTTCCAGCCGAGTGAACCCCGCCGCAGCATTCACCTCAGGGGCCAGGACCGAGACCAGGATCCCGGCCATGAACGAGAGCGGTACTGTGATCAGCGCCGGGTTCTTGAGTGGAAACCAGGCACCGTCCTGCCCCAGGATATCCACCTGGATGGTGGGCGAGAGATAGATCAACATGAGAGTGGTCAGGGTGCCGGTCGCCATGCTGGTCACCGCGCCCGCCGTGGTGTACCCCCGCCAGAAGATGGCGAGCACCAAAGCCGGAAAGTTTGCGCTGGCCGCGATGGCGAAGGCCAGGGAAACCATGAAGGCCACATTCTGCCCCTTGAAAGTGATACCGAGGGCTACGGCAACGATTCCCAGCGCCAGGGTCGCCAACCGGGCGACGCGAAGCTGCTCCCGGGCGTCAGCGTGCCCTTTCCGTACCACGCTGACCCATAGATCGTGGGATAGCGCGGCCGCCCCGGAGAGCGTCAGGCCAGCCACCACAGCGAGAATGGTGGCAAATGCCACCGCAGCGATAAAGCCCAGAAATGGTGTCCCTCCCAACAGCTCGGCCAGGAGCGGAGCGGCCATGTTGCCGCCCTTGTCTACCGCAGTGATCGTGTCGGGTCCCACCAGCACCATGGCTCCGAAGCCCAGTATGAAGGTGAGCAGGTAGAACAGGCCTATGAGGCCGGTAGCGATGAAAACCGAGGCGCGCGCCGCACGCGCGTCCGGCACAGTGTAGAAACGCATCAGGATGTGCGGCAGCCCGGCAGTCCCGAACATCAACGCCATTCCCAGCGAGATCGCGTCCAGCGGGTTTGACACCAGCTTGCCGGGCGCCAGGACGGCGGCGCCGTACTTCTCCGCCGCTGCTGCGAACAGGGCCGCGGGGCTCAGGTTGAAGCGCAGCAGCACCAGCACGGCCAGCAAGAAAGCCCCGCTCATGAGCAGTACCGCCTTGACGATCTGCACCCAGGTCGTCGCGATCATCCCGCCGAAGAGCACGTATCCGATCATGACGATGCCGACGAGAATGATGGCGTGCTCGTAGCTGAAGCCGAACATGAGTCGGATCAGTCCGCCCGCACCCACCATCTGAGCAATGAGATAGAGCGTCACCGTAGCCAGCGTGCCCAGCGCGGCCGCGATGCGCACCGGGGTCTGCCGCAGCCGGATTGCCACTACATCGGCGAAGGTATAGCGGCCCAGGTTCCGGAGCGGCTCGGCGATGAGAAAGAGCACCACCGGCCAGCCCACCAGCCAACCCGTCGAGTAGATGAGGCCGTCGAACCCGGTGGTGGACACCAGCCCGGCAATGCCGAGAAACGAGGCGGCGCTCATGTAGTCGCCGGCGAGCGCGAAGCCATTCTGACCCGCGCTGATGGTTCGCCCCGCGGCGTAGAAATGCTCGGTAGTGTGGGTCCGCCGGGCGGCCCAGAAGGTAATGCCCAGCGTAATGCTGATGAACCCGAAGAAAAACGCCATTGCGATGACGTTGGGCTGGCCGATGGATGTTCCGGCAGTCCCCTGCATCACTGGCCCGACTTCAGAAGCGCCTTCACCTGGGGATCGTAGACATTGTTGGCCCATCGGACGTAAACCCAGGTGAGCACCCACGACGCCACTATCACCAGTGCCCCCAGCAGGATCCCCAGGCTCAATCCCGGGATCAACTGAATGGCCAGCAGCGCCCGCCCGAACGCCACGAGAGCGATAAAGCCGAAATAGAGCAGGACCATAGCGCCGGTCAGGCCCAGCGCCATTCTCCAGCGAGCCCGGTCGAGCTGGCGCAGCCGCGAGTCCACCCCGCTGATGTTTGCCGCTGGGTCCATGTCACGTCACTGGTTTGTAGGGCCGTTCGCGAGCTGTAGAGTTGGTCTGGCGATACGGAACGGTTCGATGTCGCTCTCGGTGCGGCCGTCCACCGCCAGCTCCGATAAGGTGCGTCCAATCAGGGAGGCAAACTTGTATCCGTGCCCGCCGCCGATCGCCACCAGGGCAGTGGGATATCCGGCGACGGCATCGATTACGAAGTCTCGGTCCGGCGTAAGGGTGTATAAACAGCTCTTGGTGTAGATGATCGGGCCGAGCGCGGAGGGAATGTACCTCCCCAGAAACTGCTGCACTCGTCCGAGTGCAGCCTGATCGGGCTCGAAGGTTCGGGTGTCGGCGGTTACCACGCGGCCGCCGTGGTGCTGCCCCACCTTGGGACCCTGCTCACCAAAGGTGGGGACGCCGTAGAAGCACGGTTGATCCAACCAGATCCAGATCGGAAAACGACCCGGCTGGAAGTCTCGGGGGCGGGGAGGGACAAAGTAGGTCACCTGCTCCTGAGTAACCGTCAGGGGCAACTGAACCCCGAACGGCGCCAGAGCGCGGTTGGACCAGGAGCCGGCCGTAATGACCAGCCGCCGGCAACGGTACTCCACGCCACCGGCGACTATCTCGATCTCGCCGTTCAGGGGTCGGATCGAGTCTACCGGACAGCGGTCGCGCAGCGTGGCTCCGTGCTCACGCGCCACCCGCTGGTGCGCGGCGTTAGCGCGTGCCGCCATGGCGATGCCGCTCTCTGCCTGATACAGTCCGTGCACATCCTCGCCGAGCTGGAACGGCGGCCAGCGACGCATGATCTCGGCAGCGTCGAGTACCTCGTAATTGACGCCGGCCGCCTCCATGCTGCCCGAGTGATCGGAGAGTGGGATAGCACTAACCCGGGGAGCCAGGTCGAGCCCGCCGGTCTTGAGGATCACCTGCTCGCCGGCGTCATTCTCCAAATGAGTCCAGGCCCGATAGGCGTGCTTCGCGAGCTCGACGTAGGAGGGTGTGTGATAGGAGAGCCGGATGATGCGGGAGTGGTCCTGGGACTCACCGCGCACGTGCCCGAGCTCGAACTGCTCCAGCCCCATCACGTCGGCACCGGCTCGCTTGGAGAGCCAGTATACCGCGGCGCTGCCGAAGCCCCCCAGGCCCAGCACGATGTACTCGTAGTCTCTCTTCATGGCTTTTTAGCCACGGATGCACACGGAGGGGAGCGGATTGCGGGGGATTGTTGAACCACAAGGTGTGTAACTAAACCGCCGGCCTGGGAAGGTTTCGATACGAATGAGCAATCCGTGTGGTTCATCAGTGTCCATCCGTGGCTTGCTGCTCCTCCTTCAAGTGGGCTCCTCGCCACCCTCCGGTCCATAGAAAATGACCCAGACCACCAGGTCATCCGAGAACTCCTCGAATCGGTGCTCCACGCCCGCGGGAACGAAGAGCAGATCGCCCGGCGCGAAGCGGTGTCGCTCCAGCCCGTTTCGAAATCGCCCCCTTCCTTCGACCACTACGTACACCTCGTCACGGGTGTGCGGCTGCTGGGGATCGTGCTCCCGCGGCGCGTAAAGCTCTACGCTCAAGGTCCCATGGCGAAACAGCTCGACAAACCGCTCCCCGCTCGGTCCAGGGAGCCTGGCGAGGGCGTCGCCAACCGTGAGCTGATGGTTCACGCCGATGCGGTCCGAGGTCCGCGGCGGCCAAGGTCGCGCAGAATCTCGCGCGCGGCGTTGTACCCGCAGGCTCCCATCACACCCCCGCCGGGATGAGTAGCGGCGCCGCACATGTAGAGTCCGCGAATCGGCGTACGGTAATCGGCGTAGCCTGGTACGGGACGCATGAACGAAAGACTGCTCAGCGACATCGACCCCTGCATGATGTTCCCGCCGGTAAGACCAAATCGCTTCTCCAGATCAGTGGGTGCCAACACCTGACGCCCAATCACGGACCGCCTGAAGTTCGGCGCGTAATCGTTCATGAGGTCGAAGCACCGCTCGGCATATTTCTCTTTCTCCTCCTGCAAAGACAAACCGGGCGCGAGTTTGTAGGGAAAGTATTGAGTGAACATCGACATCACGTGTCTGCCGGGCGGGGCTAGCGTGTCGTCGAGCACCGACGGGATGGTGGCTTCGATGATGGGACAGTCCGAGGGACAGCCATATTTCGCGTTGTCGTAGGCCCGCTCGATGTACTCCATCGTCGGTGAGATGTGGATCGTGCCGCGATGCTGGAGACCGGGGTCGGTCCCAGGAATCGCCTTGAAATCGGGCAGCTCGCTGAGCGAAATGTTGATCTTGAGGCTGGCGCTGCTGTAGTCGATGTTGCGGACCTGCTCGACGAACTCGGCGGGCAGATCCTCGCCGTTCAGCAGCTTCAGAAAAGTCACGTTCGCGTCGGCTCCAGACGCCACCCTGCGGGCCCGGATCTCGGTTCCATCCTTGAGCAC
>JACCRS010000045.1 GCA_013813435.1 Gemmatimonadales bacterium | reverse complement strand
CCGATGAGGTGCAGGTTCAGGACGAACTGGTTTCGTGATGCCATAGTGTTGGGCTCGATAATCCTGGGGAAAGGCCGGAGATCGACCCAACCTTGCAAGAGGGAGGCCCGGGGGCGGCTGCGTACCTGACCGACCGCCCACCCGACCGCCCGACCGCCTTTACGTAGCGCTAACATCGCAGTGGCAATACATTTACGGTTCCTTCAAACCGCTAGACTATCATCAAAGCGCGCCCGGCCGCCGGCGGGACGAACCAGGTGCCATGAAGACCACCGAGAGGCGAGTGAAGCAGAATCCCGCACCGACCGACGAGCTGCCGTATCAGCCCGAGCTGATCGAGACCAAGTGGCAGCGCCGCTGGGCCGAGCGCCACACTAACGAGCCCGATCTCGACGGCGCCGCGCGGCCGTTCTACAACCTCATGATGTTTCCCTACCCGTCGGCCGAGGGGCTGCACGTGGGGAACATGTTCGCCTTCACCGGCAGCGACGTCTACGGCCGGTTCAAGCGGCTCCAGGGATACGACGTCTTCGAGCCCATCGGGTATGATGCGTTCGGCATCCACAGCGAGAACTACGCGATCAAGGTCGGTATCAATCCGGCCCAGCTGATCCCCCAGAACATCGCCAACTTCCGCCGCCAGCTCACCAGCATCGGGGGCATGTTCGATTGGCGGCACGAGCTGTCCACTACCGACCCCGCGTACTACAAGTGGACTCAGTGGCTGTTTCTCCAGCTGCTCAAGGCCGGCAAGGCCTACAAGAAGGCCGCGGCGGTCAACTGGTGTCCCAAGGATCAGACCGTTCTCGCCAACGAGCAGGTCATCGACGGCCGCTGCGAGCGGTGCGGATCGGTGGTGGACAGCTCGTGCCGCCAATCGAACATGCCCCCGATGCTGGTGAGCTGGCGGCGGAAGTTTGCGATGTTGCGCGGAATCAGCTCGGCTGGATTGACCCCCAGCTTGATCGCGTAGTTCTCGCTGTGGATGCCGAACGCATCGTACCCGATCGGCTCGAACACATCGTAGCCCTGCAACCGCTTGAACCGGCCGTACACGTCGCTGCCGGTGAACGCGAACATGTTCCCCACGTGCAGCCCCTCGGCCGACGGGTAGGGGAACATCATGAGGTTGTAGAATGGCCGAGTGGCGCCGTCGAGGTCGGGCTCGTTGGTGTGGCGCTCGGCCCAGCGGCGCTGCCACTTGGTCTCGATCAGCTCGGGCTGATAGGGCAGCTCGTCGGTCGGTGCGGGATTCTGCTTCACTCGCCTCTCGGTGGTCTTCATGGCACCTGGTTCGTCCCGCCGGCGGCCGGGCGCGCTTTGATGAGAGTCTAGCGGTTTAGAGGAACCGTAAATGTATTGCCACTGCGATGTTAGCGCTACCTAACGGCGGTCGCGCGGTCGGGTGGACGGTCGGTCAGGTACGCAGCCGCCCCTGGGCCTCCCTCTTGCAAGGTTGGGTCGATCTCCGGCCTTTCCCCAGGATTATCGAGCCCAACACTATGGCATCACGAAACCAGTTCGTCCTGAACCTGCACCTCATCGGCATAGCCGCGGCGGCACTCATCGCCACGGTGGTCGCGGGGATCCTGCTCGCAGTCAGTCCGCAGATCGCGAAGGGAACGCTGCCGGGGCACCCGGTTATCTGGGGCAGCCTGACGATTCTGATGCTCGGCATAATCATCGAGCAGGTCCTGGTACGGAGACTCCTGAGCCAGGTGCTGAAGCCGACCGGTAAGGCTGCGGTGGTCGCGATGCGGGTTTCCGAGGGCGACCTGACGATGCCGGATTGGGCGGGGCGCAGCGGCCTGGATGGCCTTTCGACCTCGATGCTGGCAATGGTTACCCGACTGCAGGAGCTGGTCGGCAACATCCGGCACTACTCTCACGATGCCGCAGCCATGGCGCAGCAGATCGCGGCTTCGACCCAGCAGATGACCGCTTCCACCCAGGAAGTTGCGGGAACCACCGGCGATCTGACCCAGCGCGCCAGCCAGCAGGCCCTGGTAGTACGCGCCGCCGCTGAAGACGCCGGCAAGATCCTGGAGATCGCTCAGGAGCTGGCTGCAGGGGCTACCCAGGCGGCCGAGCGGAACGCAGCGCTGGCCCGGCTGGCGCGCTCGCACCGGGAGCGGCTGGACCAGAGTACCGCCGAGCTGTCGCGGCTGGCGGAGGAGATCGAGCGCGGCGCGGTGGAAGCTGAGACCCTTGCCACCGCTTCAGGCGAGATCGAGAAGTTCATCACCCAGGCAAAGGCGATAGCCAAGCAGACCCACATGCTGGCGCTCAATGCCTCTATCGAAGCGGCGCGGGCCGGCGAGGAAGGCCGGGGCTTCAGCGTGGTAGCCGAAGAGGTGCGCAAGCTCGCCGGGCAGGCGGCCCGCTCGGCAACCACTACCAGCGAAACCGTGCAGAGCGTAGTCGCTCAGGTACAGACGGCGCGAGACCGGCTGATCCGGCTGGGCCAGGGTGGCACCGCGGCGCGCGACGCGGCGCATGCTGCCGCCGAAGGGCTGATGAACGTGGCGGCCGACGCCGAGGCCAACGATGAGTGGACCCGCCGCATCTCGGCGTCGGCCGGCGAGGTGAGGGGTCTCATCGAAGGGATTGCGGGGCGCATGCGTGAGGTGTCCACCGGAACCGAGGAATATGCCGCGGCCGCCGAGCAGATCGCCGCCGCGGCGCAGCAGCTCAATGCCTCTACCGAAGAGATCTCCACCTCCGCCGGCCACCTGGCCGATGCGTCCGGGAGGCTGACTGGCGCGGTCGGTGGTTTCCGCATCCAGTGAGGATGTCAGCGGTACGGTAAGGCGGTATGGCGGTATGGCGGTATGGCGGTATGGCAGTAAAGGAGTGAGGGGTGTCACCGTAGAAC
>JACCRS010000039.1 GCA_013813435.1 Gemmatimonadales bacterium | reverse complement strand
CCCCCCGACAGGTCCACCCCGCCCTCGAACCGCTTCCCCAGCATCTGGTCGTACCGGCCGGTCAGCCGCTGGGCCACCGAGTCCGCCAGGCTCCGCTCCGCTGCCGTACGGATGGCCGGCTCATCCTCGATCCGGCTCACATTGCCCACCGCGATGTTCTCCTTCAGCATGAAGTCGTAGCGCACGAAATCCTGGAAGATGACCCCGAGGTTTCGCCTGAGACTGTCCACGTCGTACTCCCGGAGGTCCACGCCGTCCAGCAGGATCCGCCCCTCGTCCGGGTCGTACAGTCGCGCCAGCAGCTTGACCAGCGTGGTCTTGCCGGCGCCGTTCTCGCCTACCAGCGCGATCCGCTCCCCCGGCTCCAGGGTGAAGTTGAGCCCCCGCACCGCCCAGCTCTCCGCCCTCGGATAGCGAAACCCCACCCCCTCGAACACGAAGCCCTGCTTGATCGGCACCGGGACCTGCTTCGCCCCCGGATTCCGCCTGATGCTGGGCTGGATGTCGAGGAAGCTGAACAGGTCCTCCAGATACAGACTCTGCTCGAACACCTGCGACAGAGAGAGCAGCACCCGCTGAATCAGGTCTCGGCTCTGCCGGAACGACCCCGCCAGAAAGGTGAGCACGCCGATGGTGAACACGCCGGCCGGCGACTGGTGGCCGATGACGGTGAGATAGATGATGACGGCGTAGGCCCCGTAGTACCCCAGCGTCCCCACGAACGAGAGCAGGGTCGACACCACGCTGCGCCGAACCGCCAGCGACCGGTTGGCCTGGTAGAACTTCTCCGACAGCCGGTCGTAGCGCCCCACCAGAAAATTGGAGAGCCCGAAGAGCTTGAGCTCCTTGGCCGAGATGTCGCTGGCGCCGATGTAGCGCAGGTAGTCGAGCTGGCGCCGCTCGGGAGTCCAGGAGTACAAGAGCGAGTAGCCCAGCGAGGCGAAGTGGGTCTCGCCCAGCAGCGACGGCAGCACCGCCACCACCAGCAATACCAGCAGCCACGGCACATAGACCGTCAGCGCCGCGGCCAGGGTGATCAGGGTGATCAGGTCCTGCAGCGTCGCCAGCAACATGGTGAACAACCCGATCCGCCCCACCGTCTGCCGCCGGGCCCGCTCCAGCTTGTCGTAGATCTCGGCGTCCTCGAACTGCTCCAGGTCGAGCGTGGCCGCATGCTTCATCAGCTGCACGCTGGTGCGGTTGGCGAACAGGTCGCCCAGCAGGCTCTCCAGCAGCGACGATACTCGGCTCAATCCCTCGCCCACCAGCGCGATCGCCAGCTCGATGCCCAGCAGCGTGAGCAATCGGGTCCACGAGACCGGCCCGCCGGCCTGGGATACGGCGATTGCGTGCACCACCTCGTCCACGATGAGCTTGCCCACCCAGAGCACGGCCAGCGGAATGACCGACCGGGCCACCCGCAGCAAAAGGATTCCGACCACGTAAGCCGGGTTGGTGTCCCACACCATTCGCAGCAGCTTGGGCAGATGCTTGAGCGCCTGGAGCCGCTCCCGCCAGGAGACGTCCGGCGCGGCGGGCAGCCGGCCGCGTCCGTTGCCGCGAATGACGGGGTGCTGGAGAGGGAGGGACATGATGGAAAGTAAGGCGGTAGGGCGGTACGGCGGTAAGGCGGTAGGCTCATTTGGAGTCATTGCGAAGCCACGAAGTGGCTTCACTCCCTCGCAATGACTTCCTATGCTTACCGCTGTACCGCCTGATCGTCTACCGCCCTACCGCCCTACCGCCGTACCGCCTTACCGCCTTACCGTTCACGGCATGACCACAACCGCATTGATAACTGGCGCAACCGAAGGCATCGGCCGCGCCACCGCCTTCGCCCTGGGACGCGCCGGATACCGCGTGGGCGTCTGCGCCCGCACCGAGTCCAAGGTCCGGCAGCTGGTCGAGGAGCTGGTGCACGAGGGCATCGAGGCCGCCGGCGCGCCGGCCGATGTGGGCGACCCGGGCCAGACTACCACCATGGTCGAGGAGCTGACCGGCGCCCTGGGCCACATCGAGGTGCTGGTGAACAACGCCGGAGTGCTCATCGCCAAGCCGCTGGAGGAGCTGTCGCTGGAAGAGTGGGACAGCACCATGAGCACCAACGTCCGAAGTCTGTTCCTGGTCACCCGGGCCGTGCTCCCCGGCATGCGAAGTCGAAAGCGCGGCGCCATAGTCAACGTCGCCAGCCTGGCCGGCCGGAACGGCTTTCCCGGCGGTACCGCCTACACCGCCTCCAAGCACGCCGTGCTGGGCTTCAGCCGCTCGTTGATGCTGGAAACCCGGAAGGACAACATCCGGGTCGTCGCCATCTGCCCCGGCTCGGTGGACACCAGTATGCTGCGGGATCAGCCGATGCTTAAGTCGGAGCCCAGCCGCATCCTGCGGCCGGAAGACGTGGCCGAGACCATCCTGCACGCGCTCACCTTGCCGGAGCGGGCCCTGGTCAGCGAGCTGGATATCCGCCCCACCAATCCCTAGGCAAGAAGGCTGTCTTTGACCAGTCGCAGCAGCTCGGTGGTGATTTCCCGGTGCATCTGTAAGGCAACCCCCTTCGCGGAGTTGCTGCCGCAGGCCACCGCGGCCGGCTGGAATCTGTCCGACCTGATCCGCGAGACCGGCTGCGGCGGCCAGTGCGGCCTCTGCCGGCCCTACCTCAGCCGGATGCTGCGCACCGGCGAAACCGAATTCTACGAGATCCTCACCGAGGACAGCCTGTCCCGAGCGGAGCGAGGGGGCGTCTGAACACCAGACGGTTCTCCTCCGCCCGAAGGATCGCGGCCCAGCTGGAACGGCGCTGGCGCCGCCTGTCCTACACCGGCTCCATCGTCGGCGTGGCGATCATCATCGCCTGGCTCGGCCTGTGGCTCTTTCGCCAGAACGACGCGGTCGGGTTGCTGCTGACCTCCGTGGCCACCCTCCTCACCCTGGTCACCTTTCGCCACCTGAAGGAGCTGTCCGAGGCGCAACAGGAATCGCTGCGGCAATCGCTGATCCAGTCCGACCGGCGGAACCGCGAGCTGGAGCGCCTGCGCCATCTGGCCGGAACCCTGCTGGCGGGGGCGGACCTGGATGGCCTGATGAAGGAAGTGGCCCACACGGCGAGCGAGCTGCTCGAGGCGGAGAGCGGCGGCGTGACTCTGGTGGTCGAAGAGGGACGTTTCCTCCGGGTGGTTGCCGCCTGTGGCCCCCTCGAAGCTTTCATGGGACTGCTCGTCCCCATGGACGAATCGCTGCTGGGGTGGGCTGTCACCCAGGACAGCTCGATGGTATCCGACGACATGTCCGCCGATCCCCGCAGCTATCACCCCCCGGGCATGTCCGGGAAGCTGAAGAGCGCGGCCATAATTCCGCTGCATTCCGCCGGCGTGCCGATCGGGACGGTGAGCGTGTACAACCGGCGGGATGGCCGTCCCTTCAGCGACCACGACCTGCGTCTGCTCCAGATCCTGGGCGACCAGGTCGTGGTGGGTCTCGACCGGGTATCCGTGCTGGAGGAGAGCCGCCGGAACGAACTTGCACTTCGGACCAAGAACGTGGAGCTGCAGCGCGCCACCCAGCTCAAGAACGAGTTCCTGGCCAACATGTCGCATGAGCTGCGCACTCCGCTCAACGCCATCATCGGATTCTCCGACCTGATGCTGGAAGGTGGCACCGGAGAGCTGAGCGCCCAGCAGCGGGAGTTTACCGAGGCGGTGCTGCGCAACGGCAAGCACCTGCTCTCGCTCATCAACAGCGCGCTCGATCTGTCCAAGATCGAGGCCGGGCGCATGACTCTGTCCCTCGGTGTCACCGATATCCGGGAGGCGATAGTGGATGCAGTGGCCGACACCGCCAGCCTGCGAACCGCCAAGCGTCAGGAATGCACCCTCGAGCTGGAGCCAGCCTCGCTCACCATCGTGGCTGACGGCGGACGGATTCGCCAGATCCTTTTCAACCTGCTCTCCAACGCATCCAAATTCACTCCTGAAAACGGAAAGATCTCGCTGGCGGCGGTGCGCACCCGGGCCCCCCTCCCCCAGCCGGCGGAGCGCACCGGCGACGGGTCACGACTGGTCCCCCGCGACGCGGTCTGGGTATCGGTGGCGGACGAAGGCATTGGAATCAAGCGAGAGGACATGCCGAAGCTCTTCCAGGAGTTCAGCCAGGTGGACAGCTCGCCGAGCCGGCGGGCCCAGGGAACCGGTTTAGGACTGGCTCTGTGTAAGAATTTTGTCGAGATGCACGGAGGCACTATCGGGGCTGATTCAGTCTTCGGTAAGGGCACCGCTTTCTGGTTCCTGCTTCCGGCGGAAGGCCCCCTCCGGCGGACCATCGCGGCGGAGCGCGCCTGAGTATAATCCACCTCATGCATCACTTCGGCTCTAACCCGCGGCCGGGCCTGCTCCGACTGAAGGCCGCGTTCCTGCTGGCCGTGTTCGTCGCGGCAGGAACCAGTCTGCCGAGCCTGGATGCCCTGGCCTACCACGGGGAGGTCGAGAGCAGCGAGAGATCCCGAACTCACGTGGAGCCCGCCGGCGGGTGTCTCAGCCACGCGGGCCACTGCGCTCTGGGCCGCACCGCTCCCGGGTCCGGCGCGGGTCTTTCTCTCAACGGCACCACCCGGATTGAAGCTGCCCATCAGCCGGCTGCACCTCTACTCTCCGTTCACCCTCTTTCCAGTACCGATCGCCGTGGTAACCCGCAATCTCGAGCCCCTCCAGTGCCTGAGGTCTGACGCACCTCTCGTAGTCAGTCCCAAAAAAGTTTAGTCCGCTTCCCCGCTACGGGGGGCGGCTTCTCTGGCACCGGAGAAACTTATGCGCGCTCTTGTACTGGCGGCGGCGCTCGCCTTTGCTGCCGGCCGGCTGATGGCCGACCCACCCCCCCGGGCCTTTGCACTCTCGGGCCGGGTAACCGACACTACCGGCACCCCGCTTCAGCAGGTGAGGGTTACCGTCGTCGAGGTCAATCGCTCCACTCTGACCGGGTCGGACGGTCGCTACCTCCTGCCGGATCTCCCCGCCGGGACGTACGCTGTCTCCTTCGCTCTCGTCGGTTACGCTCCCCAGGTGCATCGCATCACTCTGCTCGATGGAGAGACGATCCTCAACGGAGTCCTTCGCCCCACTCTAATCGAACTGCAGGAGCTGCAGGTCACGGCCTCCCCGATCGCGACCACATCCCTGACATCCCCTCAGCCGACCAGTGTTATGGGCAGCGACGAGGTGCAGAGCAATCGGGCGGCATCTCTGGGAGAGACGATCAGCGTGCTTCCGGGGGTGCGAAACTTCAGCACCGGCAGTGGTATCGGAAAACCGGTAATCCGGGGCTTGTCGTCCAACCGGGTGCTGGTCCTCGCCGACGGCCAGCGAATCGACTCTCAGCAATGGGGCGACGAACACGGCCCCCAGGTCGAGGCCGGGGAGGCCGAGCGGATCGAGGTGATCCGCGGTCCGGCCAGCGTCCTCTACGGATCGGACGCGCTCGGTGGTGTGATCAACGTGATTGCCCGCGAGCTGCCCGATGCGCTCCAGAGCACCCCATTCATCGGGGGAAGCTTCATTGCGGGGTACGCCACCAACAACGAACAGCCGGACGGCACACTTATGCTCGAGGGCGCCAGGGGAGGGCTCGGCTTTCGGGGCTCCTTTACCGGCCGGACCAGTGACGACGTGCGAACTCCAGCGGGTGCTTTGTTCAACAGTGGTGGCGGGACCCTGAATGGCTCGGCCGGATTAGGGCATCGCGGGAACTGGGGGTCGATCGGGGCCAGCTACTCCCATAGGGACGAGCGGGTGGAGATCCATGAAGACCCCGCCGAAGATCCCGTCGCTACCCCATTCCAGCGGGTTAGTGGAGATCGGATCCACGTGCAGGGTAGCGTGCCAATGGGCGCGTCTCACCTGGACCTCGATCTGGGCTACGAGCGAAACCGACGCCGGGAGTTCGAAACCGCTTCGGCCACCGAGGTGACCCTCGGATTGCTCGCCCGCACCTACAGCGCCAACCTGCGCCTGCACCACCCGCCGGTCCGCGGCATAGCCGGCATCGTCGGAATCGTTGGGCTCCGAAACGAGTTCGACAAGTTCGGCCAGGAGACCCTGATCCCGAACAACTCCTACAACAATCTGGGCGTCTACGCGTTCGAGCAGCTCGAGCTCGGCCGCTGGAATTTTGCCCTCGGCGGCCGGTACGACTACCGGCGGCTTCAGGTGGAGGACGACGCCGACCTCGGCGTAGTGGCGCAGCGGCGAACCTACGGGTCGGTGACCGGAAACTTGGGTGTGCTGTATCGGGTGGTCGAGCCGGTGGCCATCGTGCTCAACCTTGGGCGGGGCTACCGGTCTCCCACCGCGTTCGACCTTTTCTCCAATGGAGTGCACGAGGGGACGGTGCGGTTCGAGCGAGGAGATTCGACGTTGAAGAACGAGACCTCGATCAACACCGACCTCGCGCTCCGAGTTCAGGGCAAGAAGGTGACGGCGGAGATCGGTGGGTTCGTCAACCTTATCGACAATTTCATCTTTCCCGACCCCTCAGGAGCTATCGACCCCGAATCGGGATTCCAGATCTTCGACGTCTCCAGCGGCAATGCGCGGCTGACCGGTTTGGAAGCGGCTGTCGAGTTCCACCCTACTGCCTTTCTGCACCTCAGAGGAACCGCAGACTATACCCGGGGCTGGAATACCACGGCCGATCTTCCGCTGCCCCTGATCCCCCCGTTCCGTGCTACCTACGGTGCCCGGCTCGAGGGTGGCAACCGGGGATGGATCGAAGCTCCCTACCTCTCCATAAGTGGGGAATCCAACGCGAAACAGACCCGTGGCGATCCGGAGGACTTTGCACCCGAAGGGTATACCATCGTGAACTTGGGTGGGGGGTTCACCGTGCTCTTGGGCGAGAGAGCGGTATCACTCAACCTTCAGTTGAGAAATGCCTTCGACAAGGCGTACGCCAGCTTTCTCAGTCGATACAAGACCTATGCACTGGATCCGGGTCGGAACTTCATGGTGCGGGTGAGTACCGAGCTTTAGATCCCTCATTGGGGCCGGACCTTGACATACCCCTACCCCCTATGCTAGCTCTAGGCATACCCTCAACCGCCGGTGCAGTCCCAACCAAGGAGCCGTACGTGTCCTCCCCAACCATCTCCCCTTGCGCCTGCGGCGTGCACCAAGGCGACGGACCTAATCCCAACGGAGTGGATCCGGAGGCCAAGCATGCCATCGACAGCAGGCTCAGACGGATAGAAGGGCAGGTACGCGGCCTTCAGAAAATGATCGAGCAGGAGCGTTACTGTGCAGATGTCCTGATGCAGCTCTCGTCGGTACAGGAGTCGTTGCGGGGGGTTGGCCGGGCGCTGCTGCTCAACCACCTGCGTCACTGCGCCACCGAGGCGATTCGCTCAGGAGATCCCAGCCAGGCCGAGGCGATGTATCAGGAGCTTATGGAGCTGATGTACAGGAATGCGAAGTGATTGGGGGTAGATAACCCGACCCTATAC
>JACCRS010000035.1 GCA_013813435.1 Gemmatimonadales bacterium | reverse complement strand
GACCCAGACGGTCGCCGTCGCTCCTGTCGTCCTGGTCAACACGCCACCGACTGCGGGTTTCACCCACGACTGTGATGCAGCGGACTGCAGCTTCACCAGCACCAGCACTGACGTGGACCCCGGTACGATTGCTACCTATGCGTGGACCTTCGGCGACGGCGCTACTTCCGAGCTGAATAATCCGTCGCACCGTTACACGGTTACCGCTCCCACCGATTTTACGGTCACGCTCACCGTGACGGACAACGAGGGCGCCACCGACGTCGAAACGCAGACGGTCACCGCGTCTCCGCCGCCTCTGGTCGCCCAGGGCTGCACCACTTCGGGTAGTCGCGTGGACTGCGCCCTCGACATTGCGGTGCGGTCCACCGTGATGCTCACGCTGAGCGGGATCAGCTGCGACCTCCTGGGGAGCAGAATCACCATCCCGCCGCCAATCGGGGACCAGGTCTTCTTGAATGTGTGCTTGAGGACGGCCGGCGAGTCGCTCGGGATCTTCGGCGGTCCCACCGACTCACGGATTGTGTTCGAGGCGGGCAGCCAGGTGTGGATACGGTTCAACCAGGGCCGCCCGGACTCCGGTGACCCGGCCGTAGGCGCCCCTGCCGGGCACGTAACGGGAACCTTTCCCAACTGGACGATCAGTTTCGAGGATGGCGGCAACCCGGGCGCAGCGGGAGAGCCAGACTTCGCCGACGTCGTTCTCACGGTAGAAGCGACAGAGGTTCGGTAGTTGTAACCCGCACCCGTGGCCACCGAGCGTCCGCTATGGACCCCCGGTGGCTTCCGGTTCGCACGGAGGCGCAGAGGGTCCCGGCGTAATCCGGGCGTATAAAAAAAGAGCCGCCCCTGCGAGGGCGGCTCTTGTCCGATGTGAGCTATGGAATGCACCTGACAGCTGATAAAAGCCGCTTTAGCATCCGCTTTGAAGGAGCAGCCAGCGCGGCGTTTCTGTTAGCGTATGGGCGTAAGGCCGAATTCCCTGTAGCCAAGCGATTCACCACTAGCGCCACAACTTAGAGTCATCACAGAGAGAATCAGGTTCATTAGCACTCAGTTCAATTTTCATGGCCTCTGGACTAGCCGCAGTCTTCGGAGAAGGCGCTGCCACTCGCGCTGCAGGGCCGATAACCCGGGCCAGAGTTGTCCCATCAAAGTTGTCCAGCATATCGTTACTCCAGTTGGCCCTGGTGGATTCGAACCACCATTAACGGATCCAAAGTCCGCTGTCCTGCCGTTGGACGAAGGGCCACCGCAGATTGGCCTGCCGGAAGTCTGAAGCTAAACAAACTCTTGCCCGGCACGAAGGCCTTTTCGCACCGCCTCTTGCCATGCCCGTTGAAGGACCCATACTTTTGAGCTCCCTCCTCGTGAGGGCTACCGTCCGCGCTACCCTTGCTTCAGGACCGATGCAGCCTTCCGGCGCACGCCACGCCAACCAGCTATGCCTGCGCGACTGTCTCAGGTACTCCCATGACTGAGACGGCGCTTCGCACCGGCCAGGAGTGGTACCGGGCCCTGGGCGACGCGGCGCCCGGCTTCTTCTGGGTCACCGCCCCGACGGGCGAGATCCTGTACGTCAACCGCACCTGGCGGGAATACACCGGCTCCAGCCTGGAGGAGATCAACGCTGGCGGCTGGGCGCAGTTCAATCACCCCGACGAAGCGGCTGCCGTTCGGAAGCGGTGGGACCAGGCGGTTGAGTTGAAACAGCCATTCGAGATGGAGCTGCGCTACCGCCGCCATGACGGCGCCTACCGCTGGATGCTGGCACGGGTCAGCCCCTATTGCGATGGCCGCGGTCGGATTCAAAGCTGGGTGGGCACTTCGGTCGACATCGATGACCTGAAGAAGACCGAGGCTGCCTTGCGGCAACAGGAGCAGCAGCTGGCCGACTTCTTTGAAAGCGCCACGATCGGGCTGCACTGGGTTGGGCCCGATGGCACCATCCTGCGGGCCAACCGGGCAGAGCTCGATTTGCTGGGCTATCGCCGGGAGGAGTATGTCGGCCGCAACATCATAGAGTTTCATGAGGACCGGGATACCATCAACGACATTCTGGGGCGGCTGACTGCCGGCGAGGTGCTGCACGACTACCCCGCCCGGCTTCGCTGCAAGAACGGCTCGCTCAAGCACGTGCTTATCGACTCCAGCGTCTACTTCGACGATGGTGAATTCATCCACACTCGCTGCTTTACCCGCGACGTCACCGCCCAGCGCAGCGCGGAAGAGACAAGGGCCCGTCTCGCGGCGATCGTGGCGTCGTCATCCGAGGCGATAATCGGCAAGACGCTGGACGGGGTGGTAACCAGCTGGAACACGGCTGCCGAGCGGATCTTCGGGTACGGTTCGGCAGAGATGGTAGGGCGCCCAATCTACCATCTGATTCCCCCGGATCTGCACCACTCCGAGCGGGTGCTGCTCGAACGCATTGGTCAGGGAGAAGCGGTGGAGTTCTCCGAGACCGAACGGATCAGAAAGGATGGGGCGCGGATCTATGTCACGGTGAGCGTGTCCCCTATACGAGATGCGCAAGGAAAGGTGGTCGGAGCCTCCTCGATCAAGCGGGACGTCACGGAGCGAAGGCAGGCAGCGGAGGCGCTGTCAAAGAGCCAGGAACGCCTGAAACTGGCGCTCAAGGCGGCCCGGATGGGTACCTGGCAGTTGGATATCCCGACGAATTCGCTGAGCTGGGATGAGGGAATGCGGCAGCTCTACGGCCTCGGACCGGGAGCCGCGGTAACGCACTACGATCATTTTCTCCAGCGAGTTCACCAGGACGACCGGGTCTTTGTAGCCGCAGCGGTTCAGCAGGCGTTCGAAGGCAGTGGGGGAGTAGACTACGAATTCCGGATCGTCCTTCCCGACGGACGGGTGCGCTGGCTGGCCGATCAGGGAAGGGCTGTGCGGGATCAGGGCGGCACCTGGCTATACCTCACCGGGGTCTGCCTCGACATCACCGAGCGGCGGCACATGGAGGAGCGCCTGCGGCAGTCGCAGCGCATGGATTCGGTCGGTCAGCTTGCCGGCGGGATAGCCCACGAGGCGAATAACATGATGTCGGTGGTGCTGGGCTGTGCCGATTACGTGCTCCAGCGCGACGATCTTCTGCCGGCGGTGCGGGAGGATGTGGACCAGATCTGGCGCGCCGCCAAGCGCACCGCGGGAATCACCCAGCAGCTCCTGGCGTTCAGCCGCCGGCAGGTACTGCAGCCGCAGATCCTCGATTTGAATGCAACCGTGCGCAGTCTCGAGCCAATTCTCAGCCGCACGTTGGGCGAGATCCGGGCGCTTCGAATCCATCTGTCGCCTACCCTCGGGCCGGTGCGCGCCGATCCCGGCCAGCTGGAGCAGGTGCTCATCAACCTGGCTCTGAACGCCCGCGATTCCATGCCCGAGGGGGGCAGGCTGACCATCGAAACCACAACGGTGGCGCTCGACCAGGCCTACGCGGCGGAAAAATCGGTTGCGACGCTCAAGCCCGGGGAGTACGCGGTACTGGTTGTCAGCGACACCGGACATGGAATGGATAGAGCCACCATAGGGCGGATCTTCGAGCCCTTTTTCACTACCAAAGCAGTGGGGCAGGGAACCGGCCTCGGGCTGTCGACGGTGTACGGGATCGTCAAGCAGAGCGGGGGGTTCATCTGGGTCTACAGCGAGCCCGGGCTGGGCACCACTTTCAAGGTGTACCTCCCGGTGGCGACAACATCCCCTGATCTGCTGACCATCCGGGCGCCGGCCCCGAGTGCCCGCGCCGACGAGACGGTGTTGGTGGCCGAGGATGAGGAAATGGTTCGCGGTATCATGGCGAGAACCCTGCGGGAATGCGGCTACGTCGTTCTCGAGGCCGGTAATGGCCGTGAGGCGCTCGCCCGTGCCGAAGCCCAGGGTGGGTGCATCAGCCTGGTGGTGGCTGATGTGGTCATGCCTGACATGGGTGGGCGTGAAATGGCGGTGCGGCTGGCGGAGCGCTGGCCGGAAGTGCCGGTCCTCTTCACTTCGGGATACACCGGCCTGGACGTGGTGCGCCGGGGCCTGCTGGGCGAGGGCCAGGAGTTCCTGCAGAAGCCTCTCGCTCCGGAAGTACTAGCCAATAAAGTTCGTGAAATGGTAGATGCGCGAGAGACGAGGTCCTGACTTTCTGCGTGCTGCCGCACCCGCCTCTACGAAAGCTGTTGGCGGCTCTGCTAGTTCCCGTCGTTATGGGTTGTGACGAAAGTCTGAAGACCGACCCTGGGGAAAGAGTCACAGCGCCGATTACGGCCGCGTACGTTTGCGGCAACGACTTTGATCTCCAGAGCGGCAGTGCCGTAGAGCTGACCGCGCAGTATCAGGTGATCGGCACCTCGGAGCAAGGCGAGTTGCTCCTGCTGCCGCGGACCAGCGACAGTACCCTCAGCACAACCCGACTCACAACCGTTCAGACCGGGACCCTGCAGCTCTCCTACCAAGGTGATGACATACCGCCGGTCGATAACGGCGGCACTGCCTGTCAGCCGACAACCGCTCCCGAGCCTCAAGCAAGCGTAGGAGAATGGTCCCACAGCTTCAGCTGGCCAGTGGTGGCAGTCCACCTCCACTTGCTTCCCAGCGGAGAGGTGCTCTCATGGGGCCGAGCAGGGGATCCCCATGTGTGGCACCCCCAAACCGGCGCATTCACAGTGGCTCCCAGCTCGACCATGCTGTTCTGCAGCGGCCATGCTTTCCTCCCCGACGGCCGGCTGATGGTATCCGGCGGCCACATCAGCGATGAACATGGCTTGCCCGACGCCAATATTTTCGACCCTGCGTCGCGGGCATGGACCCCCGTGGCACCGATGAGTCGGGGTCGCTGGTATCCCACCAATACCACGCTGGCTGATGGCCAGGTTCTCACCCTGGCCGGCCGGGACGAGACGAGCATCCCCGTAGAAACCCCTGAGGTCTGGACCGGCGACGGTTGGCGCCCGCTCTCCGGCGCGGATCGGGCACTCCCGTATTATCCCCGCACCTTCCTGGCCCCGAACGGCCTGGTGTTCTACGCCGGCGAGCTGCAGCGGAGCGCCTACCTCGATCCTCGGGGGACAGGTCGCTGGCTCCCCGCCGCTCCGAGCAACTACGGGCGTCGGGACTATGGCTCGGCGGTGATGTACAGCTCTGGGCGGGTGATGATTGTGGGCGGAAGCGATCCTCCCGATGGGAAGCCCACGAGCACAGCCGAAATAATCGACCTCAACTCTGCCACCCCCCTGTGGCGGTACACCCAGCCCATGAGCCACGCCCGCCGCCAGTTCAACACCACGATTCTACCCGATGGCGGTGTGCTCGCCACCGGCGGAACCAGTGCCGCCGGATTCAGCGATCCCGCCGGCGCAGTGCGCGCCGCCGAGGTGTGGTATCCCGGAACAGAAACCTGGAGCGTCCTGGCCGGCAGCCGGGTGACCCGGGTCTACCACTCGACCACGCTGCTCTTGCCCGACGGGCGGATTCTGCACAGCGGCAGTGGCGACGGCGTAGGTCTTCCGCGCGAGCTGAACGCGGAAATCTTCTCACCTCCCTACCTGTTCCGTGGACCGCGGCCCTCTATCCACGATGCCCCCAGTTCGCTGGCTTACGGCCAGCAGTTCTTCCTGGCCACCCCTGATGCACCCCGTGTGGTTCGGATAACGTTGATACGCCTGGGTTCCGTGACTCACGGCTTCGATCAGAACCAGCGTTTGCTCGAGCTGGCGTTCCAAAGAGCCGCCGGAGGCCTGGCTGTGACGGCTCCCGCGAGTGGGAGTGTGGCGCCTCCGGGCCACTACTTGCTATTCGTTCTCGACGCCCAGGGAGTACCCTCGGTCGCAAGAATTCTGCAGATCACCTGAATTGGAAGCTCCGGAAGCCACCTGACTCGATGGCGGGCATGATGCGAATCAGGCGGGAGGGCTTATCTCCTCTGCGCCGGGCGCGGGAGTAGCCATGGTTTCCAGGGCGGTGACAACCCCGTGCTTCCGGCCGAGCATCATTTCGGCGTCATCGCGGTCCCGGCCTGAACGGTAGATCGCAAAGAGAGTCGACCCCGAACCACTCATGCGGCATAGCAGGGGCCGGGTGCCAGCCAGCGCCTCGAATGCGGTGCGAATTTCGCCATGCCGGCCGAACACCGGTGACTCGAAGTCGTTCCCTGCCATGCGCGCTATATCGCCCCAGCCTGATAGGGCATCTAGATCGAGAGCTACGGCCCCCCGCCGCCCCGCCGATTGCCTTGCCGCGTCGACCCAACCATACGCCTCGCCAGTCGCCACCGAAACCCGTGGAGTGAGCAGCAAGGCCGGAGCAGCCGCGAGGGCCGGAAGCCGCAGCAACCGCTCACCTCGATTCCATGCCAGCGCCAGTGGAGCTCCAGAGACAAAGAATGGAACATCGCTTCCGAGCCTTGCAGCGATCTGAAGCAATTCGTGGCGCGGAACGGCATCACCGGCCAGGCGGTTGGCGACGTGCAACGCCGCTGCCGCGTCGCTCGAACCGCCTCCCAGGCCGGCGCGGACCGGAATGCGCTTTGTCAAAGTCAAATGGATCGCGAATCCATGTCCAACCGCCTCCAGGACGGCGGCGGCTGCTTGCAGTGCCAGATTCTGCGACGGCACTCCAAGATCCGCCCCCGAGACATCGATCGTCACTCCACGTCCCTCGCGTCGCTCGGCCCGCACGGTGTCGGCAAGACCGATGAGGCAAAAAAGAGTTTCGATCCCATGGTAGCCGTTCTCCTCATGGGCGAGCACCCGGAGGAAAAGATTGACTTTAGCCAGCGCCGAAATCGTCACGACTGTCGACGTCATGCAGAGCTCCCACGCAGGACGCTGTATCCCTCCGGTAACCGCGCCATGGACCAGAGCCCCAGTAACGTGATCGGAATGAAGGTGGTGATGTGGAACGCGATGGCATAGGAAAAGGCCAGGCTGCCCGGTACTCCATAGAGGGCAAGCACAGCTACGATGACGGCTTCGAAGGGACCGAAGAAGCCGGGGGTGGAAGGTATGGAGATGCCGAGGACTAGCAGGCCCTGAAGCAGAAGAGCTCCGGAATAACTCACCGGTATATCGAATGCGGCGAAACCGACGTAAAAGGCGAAGGCATTGACCAGCCACAGCACCAGGGACCAGAAAACTACCTTTGTTAAGCGGGCAGGCGAACGCAGGACGCCGAGGCCTTGCCGGACTCCTTCGATGAGATCGATGACCCGGTCCGCCGATCGGCTATGGGGGAGGAGTCGTCTCACGACGCGTTCCGCCGTCTCCGGGGCTGCGACAACCATGGCCGCACCCAACAAAGCGACCAGGCCCATGGCGCCGGCAATGCGTGCGAGCTGCGCGACCGATCTGCCGCCGATTGCTGCCGAGCCGGGCAGATCCGAGCTGAACAGCGCCAGCGTGAGCAGGGAGACCACGGTGAGCCCGTCGAAGATTCGCTCCACCGCTACGGACGAGATCACGGTGGTAAAACGGGCAGGGGCAAGCCGGGCCGCGGTATAGGAGCGGATCAGCTCCCCGGCTCGCAGCGGCAGAACATTGTTGGCCATGAAGCCCAGAGCAATGGCATGCCAAAGGGGGCCGGCTGCAAGTGCCTGACCCCGTTCGTCTCTCAGCAACAGACGCCAGCGCACCAGTCGAATCGGAAAGGTGATTGTGGCGAGAATGACCGAAACAGTGAGCGGGCCCGGTCGAGCCGACCGGATATGGCGCAGCACTTCGGACAGGCTGACATCGTGCAGCGCCCAGGCCAGCAAGCCTACCGAAAGCCCAACGCCGATGATGGCGGGCAGGCTCCGTCGGAGGAGGCTCCGCCGGATTCCGGCGTCAGGAGTGCTCAAGCGCCAGCGGCACCAGGTCCAGCAACTCCTGTAGCAGCGGTTGCAACGATTCCAAGCTGGTTTCTTTCGAGAGCTCGGCAGCTATCTGGTGTCGCACGGTAACCGCGCGCTCGAGGGCCGCATGACCTCGATATGTCAAAGTCCGGATAGCCACCGGTTCCTCCTCCCTGGCTGAGGGGCCTCGGTCTGCCGGGGCCTCCACGGCGGGGGTCGGCGTCTGCCCCAGCAGGCTGTTCAGGGATGGAGGAACTGATCCGCGCTGGCGAATCAGCAGATCGAAAGTACGAAAGCTTGCTTCCATTCCGGGGGGAGGTTCGGCATCGACCGGCCCATCGGGCGCCAGGCTTTCTATCGGCACGATCCCCTCTTCTGTGTCGTATGCCAGCGAGTGAATCGGCACTATCGGAGGTTCGGCCGCAGCTGGTGGGGGCTCGGCTGATCGCAAGCCATCGAGGCGGTGCGCCACATCGAGCAAGCGGCGGGAGATCAGCATGCGGTCGTCGGTTTCTCCCACTGCACGCAGCAGCTCGCCCGCCTCGCGCAGGCGGGCAGCCAGCTCCGCCACCGCGCGGCTTGCCACGCCGGCCGCAAGTGCCTCTTGCGCCGATCGGGCGAAGATTCCCAGCGCTCCGGCGACCGGGTCGGGACTTGGCGTGGCGGCAGATCGCAGAACTCCGAGCAGATGATAGAGCCGGAGATCTCGCTGAATGGCTGACCGGGACCCGGCGATCAGGTCAGCCGTTTGACACAGATGCTCGCCCTGGCTCACCAGTTCGAGCGGGCCGAGGGGCTCGGGTGGCGTGAACTGGGGCTGCGCCAATGGCTGGGTCAGCGGCTCGCGGTCGCCGGAGAAATAGAGCGACTCGATAGAAACCACGTCCCGCTCGACGGCAAACGCTCGCAGCAGGAGCTCGGTGAAGCGGCGGGCCTCCTCGGCTTCGGGGTCAGGACGGCCGTGCTCGGCAACGTCGCGCGAGATGCGGGTCAGAGCCCGACCGGCACACTCCATGACCTGGTCCACATCCGGAGGTGGCGCGAACAATCGGGTTAGGTCGCCCACGGCGAGCTCTATGCCATCGAGAATTTCCGGGAGCGGCACCAGGTCGCCCAACTCCGCGAGCCCTCGCAGTGACTGCATGCGGCGGATCACATTGTAGAGCGGCTCGCGGTCGCCTGGGGTGGCTCGGAGGGCTCGAGCGGCGCGGTCCAGCGCGCTCGCGATCAAGGCTCCCTCTCGCGCCACAAAGGCCCGAACGCCGGTATGCAACTCAGGCCGCTCTGTTTTGCCGGCCGGCTGGTCGGCGAAGTCGGTACCCGAGCGGCCAGCCAGACTCTCCAAGTTCTTACCCAACCGGAGGGCGCGCGCGGTGTCGGCGTCAGTCCACTCCTGTACCCGCCGCACCAGCAGGCGGAACTCCTCGACCGCTTGGGCCACCTGCTCGCGGGTGGCGGCATCCCAGGCGCGTTTGTGGTCCCGGCGAGCGCGGGCCAGCGCTTCCAACCCTGCGGCCGCTCGGGCGATCTGGGTATGGCCAGCCATAAGCGCGGAGCCCCGGAGCACCCGTGCGCTGCGCAGGAACTCGTCGGCAGGCGGCGGGTCGGGCTGCGATACGAGGTGCTCGAGGCGGTCCAGACACTCCCCGGACTCGAGGGCAAAGAAGTCTGCAGCGCCAAGGGGAGTAGTCATGCGGGTTAAGTCAGGAGTAAGGAGTCAGGAGCTAGGAGCTTGGAGCTTGGAGCTTGGAGCTTGGGCTGGAAGGTATGCGGCAGGGATCGCTGCATCAACGCTGTTAGCTCCCAGCTCCCAGCTGCATCGCCTCACGCATCTCACTTACCGCCGCCTTCATCCCCACCATAATCGACCGGCTCACCACGCTGTGGCCTATATTGAGCTCTTCGATCTCTGGAATGGCTGCTACGGGAGCCACGTTGGCGTAGGTCAATCCGTGTCCCGCATGAACGAAGAGACCCATATCGGCCGCGTGTCTCGCGGCCTGACGGAGCTCGTCCAGTGCCGCGACCCCCCGACGCCAGGAGTTGGCATACCGCCCGGTGTGCAGCTCCACAGCCGGAACTCCCAGATCCTTAGCCGCATCGATGGTGCTGAGGTCCGGGTCGATGAACAGGCTGACTCGGGCTCCCGATTCCTCCAGGCTCCGAATCGTCTCTCTGAGCATGGGGTGGGGCCGGCTGAGGTCCAAACCTCCCTCCGTAGTGATCTCCTCCCGCCGCTCCGGCACCAGGGTGGCCTGGTATGGTCGAAGCCGGCAGGCCAGTGCCACCACTCCCGGACTGGTGGCAAGTTCCAGGTTGAGCACTCGGACCGATGCCCTCAGACGTTCCACGTCGAGATCCTGGATGTGCCGGCGATCCTCACGCAGGTGGGCGGTGATCCCTTCCGCGCCCGCCGTCTCGCACAGCAACGCGGCTGCCACCGGATCAGGCTCGTCGGTGCGGCGTGCCTCGCGCACGGTGGCTACGTGGTCGACGTTGATATAGAGCCGAGTGGAAGTCATTGCTCACCGCTCCGGTGCCGGTTAACTTCGCAACCTAACATTAGCTCAGCGAGAGACTTGTGACCAAGCAACGGTGGCTCGGAACGGTACTTGTCCTGACCGCCTGTGGCGGGGGCACCGGCGCCCCGGCTGCGGAGCCTGCCAGCTCGTCGAGCGGTGCGGTCAGAAGCTTCATGCAGGCGGTTGCCGACAGCAACATCGATAGGATGGCATCTCTATGGGGTACCGCCGCCGGTCCGGCCTCCAAGACCAGACAGCCGCCTGACTATCAACGGCGGGTGACTATCATGCAGGCCTATCTTCGAAACCAGTCTTTCCGCATCACATCCGACGTGCCTCAGCCGGACGAGAGTCGCAGGGCGCTTCAGGTCGAGATCAAGCGGAACACCTGCACCTGGAGCGTGCCATTCGTGGCTATAAAGGCCGCTAACGGCACCTGGCTTGTTACCCAGGTGGACCTCGCCGCCGCGGGAAACCCCGCACGCCCGTGTGATGAGGAGGGCGCCGCAGCCGACAGCGCCCCATGAAGCGAGCCGGGAACCTTCCCGGAGGGCCGCTGTTATCTTTCAACCAGCTAGTCAGTCAGTTCGATCAGAATTCCCTCGGTAGCCTTCGGATGGACAAAGGCAATCCGGCGTCCCGCCGCTCCCCTTCGCGGGATCTCGTCCACCAGGCGGTAACCCGCCACCCGGCAGGCCTCCAGTGCCGCATCGAGGTTGGGGACCCGGTAGCAGATGTGGTGAATGCCCGGACCGCGCTTAGCGAGGAATTTCCCTATTGGGCTGGCTGTGGTAAGCGGAGCGAGCAACTCCACATCTGAATCACCGAAATGCAGTGACAGGATGGTGGCGCCGTCGGCGGTCTCAGGCGGGCCGGGTACGATGCCAAGGACATCGCGATAGAATGCGACTGCCGCTTCCAGGTCGGGCACGGCAATTCCAACGTGGGCAATGCGGGGGCGATCAGCCAATGATGCCTCCAGCGAATCTCAGGATAGCAGTCCGAAATAACGGAACAGGAGAATAATCAACATGGGCGCGACGAATACTTTGACCGTGCACGTGAGCGACGCCTCGTTTGCCGCGGAGATCGAGCAAGCCAATGGACTCGTGCTCGTGGATTTCTGGGCGTCATGGTGCGGGCCCTGCCAGATCGTGGCGCCGATCCTCGACCAACTCGCCGGTGAATATGCAGGCAAGGCAAAAGTGACCAAGGTTGATGTCGATGCCAACCAGCGGACCGCCATGCGGTTCAACGTCCGCTCCATCCCGAGCATCCTCTTCTTCAAAAACGGGCAGCACGTCGACACCGTCGTAGGCGCGGTGCCGAAGGCGACCCTCGAAGGGAAGATCAAGCAGCATCTGAGCTAGGCGGCAGGTGCAGCGGCGCTAGGTGCAAATCCACCATGCCCGTCTCCTTCGGCACCCTTTACGTCGTCGCTACTCCACTCGGCAACCTTGGTGACCTGTCGAGGCGTGCCGTGGAGCTGCTGTCGAAAGTTCCGGTCGTTGCCGCGGAGGACACCCGCCGCACCCGCGGGCTGCTGACCCACCTCGAGGCGCGGCCGACCCTCCTGAGCTTCCATGCCCATTCCGTCGAACACCGGCTGGAGACAATCCTCGACATCCTGCGATCCGGCCGTGATGTCGCCCTGGTTTCTGATGCAGGGACGCCGTCGGTAAGCGATCCGGGAACCGATCTCGTGGCCGAGGCCCGCGCCTCGGGGATTTCGGTGGTTCCGATCCCCGGTCCATCCGCGGTTGCCACCATCCTCTCCGCGGCGGGGCTGCCGGCCGACCGTTATCTCTTTCTCGGCTTCATTCCCCGCAAAGGCCGGGAGCGAACTCGCCTCCTGAGCCGGGCGGCCGCCGAGGAATGGAGCGTAGTGTTCTTTGAGGCTCCGCCGCGCCTGGTGGCGCTGCTGGAGGAGCTCATTCCCCTGGCCGGCCCTGGCAGAACCGCTGTGGTTGGGCGCGAGCTGACAAAGATGCACGAAGAGATCCGTACCGGGACCCTGGGCGACCTCGCCGACTATTATACAGGAGTGCCCCCGCGTGGCGAGCTCACGATTGTGCTTCAAGGTACAGGTCAGCCTGCCGCGGAACCGGATCGAACCGAAGATGCCGTGGAGCAAGCCACATCGCTGCTGGCGGGGGGGCTGAGCCGCCGTGAAGTGGTGCAGCGTCTCACCCAGTCCCTGGGCCTTCCCAGAAACGAAGCCTATAAGCTGGTAATGGAGCTGCCGTGATACCACGGATGGTCCTGGTCCTGGGCATCGCCGGCGGGGGGCCTCCCGTGACGGTCGATCCTGATCCGGTCATGACGATCGGACGCCTCCATTATGACGGTGGGGGCGACTGGTACGCCAACCCGTCGAGCCTCCCGAACCTGCTCTCCGCCATCAGAAGCCGTACCTCTCTGCGGGTCGACGCTACGGAAAAGGTCGTTACTCTGGGCGACGACGAGCTCTGGACCGTTCCCTATCTCTACATGACGGGGCACGGCAATGTGCATTGGAGCGACCGTGACCTTCTTACCCTCCGGAGATATCTGCAGCAGGGAGGATTTCTCCACGCCGACGACAACTACGGTATGGATGTCTCGATCCGGCGAGAGCTGGCCCGGCTCTTCCCCGATCAGCCGCTGGTCGAGGTTCCCCTGGACCACCCGATCTATCACCTGGTTTACGACTTTCCCAAAGGAGTGCCGAAGATTCACGCCCACGACGACAAGCCGGGGCAGGGGTTCGGCATCTTCCTGGAAGGCCGGCTCGTAGTGTATTACTCGTACCAGACCGATCTCGGCGATGGCTGGGAGGACCCGCAGGTGCACAACGACCCCCGGGATAAGCGCGAGGCAGCCCTTCGAATGGGCGTGAATCTCTTCAGCTACGCAGTGGGATTCGGCGGGTGACGGCACCCGCCACCCACAGCGAACTGCAACGGCTCGCCCGACCTCTCAGAGCCCGCAGCGGCATGGGCTGGGCAACCTTGGGGGTCGGGACGGTGGCCGTGTTGCTCGGTGCCTGGTCCTGGACCGTCCGGCTCGGTTGGTTCAGCGCGCCCTACTGGGTGCTGCTTGCCTGGGTGATGGCTCTGTTGAGCTTCTTTTGCGTGGCGTACCTGGCCTGGCTGGCGCAGAGTCGGCTCTCAACCATCAGCTTGGCGCGGGGCCTGGAAGAGCTTGGCGCATGGCGACGGGGCACTCTCACCTCACTTCTGGATACGGCTGCGTCCGGCACCAGCGGCGAACTGCTTGAGCTGGCCGACAGGTCTCAGGCGGAGGACGTGGCACGGCGAGGCGGCACCGCAGTGGAACCGATCGCCCGGCCAGTGCGAAGGATTTCAGTCGCGGGGCTGCTATGTCTGGCAGCGGGCGCCGTGGCGTTTACCTCGGCAGGGCCGGCGCAGGGGCCTGCGGCGGCGCTGTGGCATCCGAAGCGGGCGTGGGAAGCCACGATGGCACCGGTGCGGATCCGCGCCGGCCAGCACCTGGTAGACCGCGGGCAACCGGTGGAGTTGCACCTCGAGGCCTTGGGTCGCACGGCGGCAATGTTATGGTTGCGCTCACCGGGCGAGGCCTGGAAGGCCCAAGGAGTTCGCCTCGACTCTGTTGGCCGCGCCCGGATTTCGACTCCGCCTCTTCAGAGTGACCTGTTCGTCCGTCTAACCAGCGGGGGGCGCTCTTCCGACACTGTCATGGTGCGAGTGCGGCTGCCGGCCTTTCTCGGCTCGCTGAGCGTGATTGCGCGGTATCCCGCGTATCTGGGCCTCGATAGTGAGCCGGTGCCTACCAGTGGTGATACTCTCATCCTGCCGGTCGGCACGCGGCTCGAGACGCGGGGGGAGGCCACTGCACGCCTTGCAGCTGCAGCCTGGAAAACCAGGGACGAGGCGGAGACGCTGGAGGTAGCGGAGACCCGTTTCAGCGGCACCTTCGCACCGCGCCGCTCTGGCGACTACGGCCTGCAACTGCTCACTGCCACTGGAGCGCCTCTCGCGGGAGATTCAGTCCGGCTGTCCATCCGGCTGGTGCCCGACAGCGCTCCCCTGGTGGAGATCCCGGTACCTGGTGCGGACACGCTCGCTCCCGTGAGCCTCTTGATGCCGCTGGTCATCGACGCCCGGGACGACCACAGCATCACGGCCATCACCGTGGAGAGCCGCCGAATCAGTCGGTTCGGCCTGGTCGATTCTTCGCGGCGCGACATCGTATCGGTGCCGGTAGAGCGTCCTGATCGTGCGATTCTCACTTACACTCTTGACCTGAACCGGCGCGGTCTCCTGCCGGGCGATACGGTGCGGTACTTCGCAACCGTCAGAGACAACACACCCCGAGGTCAGTCGGGCCGCTCGCGTGAGTTCGTCCTGCGTCTGCCAACGATGAGCGAGGTAAGAGCAGCGCAACGCGAAGCTACTGAAGCGATCGCCGGCCGACTCGACTCCATTACCGAGGCCAGCAAGCGGGTTGAGCGGCAGACGGATGACCTGGCGCGGGAGCGGTCCCGCCCGGCCGGCGGGCTGGGCACCAAGGACGAGGAGTCGCTTTCGTATGAGGAGGCTCAGCGGGCAGAGGGAGCGGCCAAGTCGCAGGAAGAGCTGATCCGGCAAGCCGAATCGCTGGAAAAGTCGCTGGATGCACTCCGCCGCAGCGCCGATGCCGCCGGAATGAGCGACACAGCCTGGCAGCGGCAGCTCTCCGAAATCCGAGCTCAGCTTGAGCGCGCGCTCTCACCCGAGCTTCGGGAAAAGCTTGCCGGCCTGCAGCAGGCCCTGAAAGATCTGGACGCCGAACGCACCAAGCTCGCACTGGAGCAGTTGGCGGAAGCGCAGAAACAGCTCCGAGAAGCACTGGAGCGCAGCCGTGAGCTCTTCCGGCGTGCCGCGCTGGAAGGTGATCTCGCCAACTTGAGTCAGGAATCAAAGGAGCTGGCGCGCGAGCAACGGGAGTGGAACCAGCAGGTTGCCGCTGCTGATAGCGCTCGCTCGGCACTGGCGGAACGCCAGCTTGCCGCTAGAACCGATTCCATGGCAAGGGCGCTGGACAAGATATCCAGGGACGCTGCCTCGGAGGGAAGTCAGTCCGGGTTGAAGGATTTGGCGCAGCAGGCCGGCAAGGCCGCCCAGCAGATGCAGCAGGCGGCCCGGTCGGCTCAACAGGGCCAGCGCCCCAAGGCAAGGCAGCAGGGAGAAGAGGCCTCACGCTCACTCGCCCCTTTGGGTGATCAACTGCAAAGCCGGCGTCAGGAGATGCAGCAGGAATGGCGTAAAGAGGTGGTTCAAGCCATTGACCAGGCCTTGAGCGAAACCAGCCGCCTGGCCCAACGCCAGCTTCAGGTGCAGGAGCAGCTGCGCGAGGGTGGACCTCCCGATGCATCGACCCGCGGCGAGCAGGCAGCGATTGAGGAAGGCGTTCAGAAGGTTCTGGATCAAGTGAGGCAAGCAGGCGGTAAAAATGCTCTGGTTCCTCCTCAAATCGGCGCGGCTCTCGGAGCCGCCCAGATGCGAATGCAGCAGACTCGCGAGGCGATCTCCTCGGCCTCCCCCAACAGCCGGGAAGCGGCGGAGCAGGCCGGCGAGGCAGTCGACGGGCTGAACGCGGCAGCACACCAGTTGCTTCGAGCCCGGGGAGATGTGTCCGGCTCTCAGTCCGGGTCGGGTCTGGCGGAAACGCTGGAGCGGCTGGCTCAGCTGGCCCAACAACAGGGCGGTCTCGGACAGCAGGGAGCTGGAATGCTGCCGATGGCGGGCAGCGGTGCCATCAGGGAGCAGCTGCAAAGGCTGGCGGCTAAGCAGCGGGCCATGGCGCAGGAGCTGGAAAAGATGCGGGGAGAGGGCAGTATCCCCGGCGCCGGTGAAATGGCCGACGAGGCGGCGCAGCTCTCTCGCAGACTGGAGGCTGGACGGCTGGAGCGCCAGACAGTGGAGCGGCAGCAGCGGCTCTTCCGCCGAATGCTCGACGCCGGGCGCACACTCCAGGGACGGGAGGAGGACGAGAAGAAGGAACGGCAGAGCAGTACCGCCAGCGGCGACAGCATCCGTCTTCCGCCAGCACTAAGAGCAAGGTTGGAAGACGAACATCGCAGACTGAGGGTGCCCACGTGGGAGGAGCTCCAGCAGCTCTCTCCGGAGGAACGGCGGCTGGTGGTAGATTACTTTCGCCGCCTGTCCCAGCCCTCCGCGAGGTAATCCTCATGTGCCTGCGTCTTGTCCCAGCCATATGGAGCGTGCTACTTCTGCTGCCCGTCCCTGTGTGGTCGCAGCAGCCCGGGATGACTCGCGCTTTTGATCTCGAGCGGCGGGGTGACTACGCCGGGGCCGCCGCGGCATACCGAGCGGTGCTGACCAACCGACCTGCTGATGTTTCCGCCCTTCTGGGTTTGGAGCGCTCTCTGCTGCCCTTGAACCAGGGCGCCGACATCCTGCCGGCGGTGCGGGCAGCGCTCGAGGCAGCGCCCTCGAGCTCGGCAGTGTACGGTGTGGCGCTCCGTGCCTGGGCCGCCACTGATCAGTCGGACAGCGTACGCGCCACGGCGGAGCGTTGGGCGCGGAGCGCCCCCACCGAAGAGGCCCCCTACCGCGAGTGGGGTGCCGCCGAGCTCGGCAGGCAGAATAGGGCCGGGGCCAGGGCGGCGTATCTCAGGGGCCGGGAACGGCTGGGACGGCCCGACGCGATGGCCGCCGAGATGGCGCAGCTGTCTCTCTCGGAAGGGGACTACACCGTCGCGCTCCGCGAATGGCTCCTGGCAGTTCGCCGGCTGCCCGGCTATCGCGCCACCGCCGTGGCGACCGTCAGCCAGGCCCCCCCTCCTGCCCGCGACCATCTTCTCCGCCTGCTTGGTGGTGAGACCGACCTGGTCTCGCGGCGCATCGAGGCCGATCTACGGGCCCACTGGGGTGATCCACTGGGTGCAGCTCGCACCCTGGCCCCGGCACTACCCGCCGATCGGGTTCAAGCCATCGCCGTACTCCGGTCGCTGCTGGACCAACTCAAGATGCTGCGTGGTTCGGAGGCCAAGCAGGCTCAGGGGCTAGTGCTCGAGGCGCTCGCCGAACGCTCGCCGGAAGCGCAAGCGTCGCGTCTTCGCCTGGAGGCGGCGCAGGCCTACACTGCGTCGGGCGACAGAGCGGGCGCCCGCCGGATGCTGGCTGGTCTGACCGACGACCAAGCCGCGCCCTCATCAGTCGCCTCCGACGCGGCCACGACTTTGGTGAGCGTGCTCATCAGCGAGGGGAAACTGGATCAGGCGGCAGAGCGGCTGGGGCAGCTCCAACCGAAACTCTCGGCCGACGAGTACGATCACCTGCGCCGGGGCCTCGCCCTCGGCTGGATGAGGTCGGGTGATCTGGTGCGAGCTGATTCGGCTATCGCCCCGGACAGCAGCGTGGAGGGTCTGGCGCTGAGTGGGCGAATCCGATTGTACCGGGGTGATGTCCGAGGCGCAGTCGATCTGTTCAAGGCGGCGGGTCCCTACGCGGGCGACCGGTCGGAGGCGACCCTCCGTACGGCGTTCCTCGCTCTGCTGCAGCCTCTGGAGCGCGACAGCCTGCCGGAGCTCGGCAGTGCGCTGCTCCAGTTGGAGCGGGGCGACACCGCTGACGCCATCGGAAAACTCGAGCGGGTGGCGGCTCACCTACCGGCTCGACAGGGCGGGGCCGAGTTGCACCTGCTGGCCGGGCGACTCTCGGCAGCGTCGGGAAAGCCGGCCGATGCGGAACGGCTGCTGCGGGCAGCCGCTGTAAAGGAGGCCCCAGTAACCGCGCCGGCGGCGAACCTCGCGTTAGCCGATGTGCTGATCTCGGCCCGACGGGAGGCCGAGGCGGTCCAGGTGCTGGAGCATCTCATTCTTGATTACCCTCAAAGCGCCCTCGTACCTCAGGCGCGGCGTAAGCTCGATGAGGCACGCGGAGCTGTGCCGCGAACATGAAACGGCGCCAGTTTGTCTCCCGGGCCGGCGCCGGTCTGGCGGCGTTGTACCCCGCCCGCTCCTGGCTGGGACCTTGGCCAACGGCTGCCTGGCTCTTGATACCGATGGATGATTCGCAGACCGACCACCTGAAAGCATACGGGGTTGCGTATCGGGCGCTCAAACGGGGTGTGAAGGCCGAATGGTTCCTGAACTACCGCAGTGGGGCGTTTCTGCTGCCGAGCGATGCTGGGACAGCTCGCGACGCCGCCTTGGCGGGGGTCATGGTGGAACCGGTAGACGACAGTCAGCTGGTGCAGATCCGGGGCGGGCTTCGGAATGGCAACATGGACGCGGTGCCTTTGGAAAAGCCCCCCAAGGTGGCGGTCTATGCGCCACCCAATGCCCCGCCGTGGGATGATGCGGTCACCATGGCACTGAATTATGCCGGCATCGAGTTCGAGAAGGTCTGGGACGCCGAAGTGCTGGGCCAAAAACTGAAGACCTACGACTGGCTCCATCTCCACCACGAGGACTTCACCGGTCAATACTCCAAGTTCTTTCTTAACTACGCTGGCTCGGCTTGGCTGGTCGAGATGGTGGAGCGCAACAGAGCCATGGCGCGATCGCTGGGCCTTCCCTCCGTACCGGCACTGAAGCGGGCGGTTGCGGTGGCCATTTCGGATTTCGTCGAGAAAGGTGGCTTTCTTTTCGCAATGTGCACCGCCACCGAGACGCTAGATCTTACGCTCGCCGCCGATGGCAATGACATCGCAGCCTCGTATGCCGACGGCGATCCGATGGATCCCAATGCCACTGCCCGGATGAAATGGGATCGAGCGTTCGCCTTCCGCAATGCGCGGTTGGAGCTAAGCCCCACCACCCCGGTGTATTCTGACATCGACGGTCATCAGGTGAACTCGCCTGAGCGGCGTCAGCCACTCGGCTCGTACACTTTGTTCAACTTCAGCGCCAAGATCGATCCGGTAGCAACGATGCTGGTGCAGAACCACCGCCAGGTGATACCCGACTTCTACGGTCTCACCACCTCGTTCACCCGCAAGACCCTGAAGCCGGGTGTAACCGTCCTGGCCGAAGAGCCCGGCGCCTCGTGGGTCAAGTACATCCACGGAGAGCGTGGGCAAGGCACCTGGACCTTCTTCGGGGGCCACGACCCGGAAGATCCGCAGCACCAGATCGGCGACGCACCTACCGATCTTTCACTGCATCCGCACTCGCCGGGGTACCGGCTGATTCTGAATAACGTGTTGTTCCCCGCAGCCAAGAAGAAGGAGCTGAAGACGTGACTTCCCCATGAGCGAGCGGATAGCACCGGGCGTCCGGGCTTATCTCGCGAACGAGATAACACGCGCTGGTGGTCGGGAGGTTTCGTTCGTAGCGGGAATGGATCGTGACGGGGTGATCACTGCTGCCCGGGTAGTGGCGCGAGGCACCGCCGACATGGTCCTGGCCCTGCCGGGAGGGGCACGTCGGGGCGAGGTCCTTCTGCACAACCATCCCAGCGGTGTGCTGGAGCCTTCGGCAGCCGATCTTAACGTGGCCGCAGGCCTCCACGATGCTGGAGTGGGCTTTGGCATTCTGCGCAACGACGCAACCGATCTCTACATGGTCGTGGAAGTTCCACGCGACCGGCCAACCACGCCGATAGATCCGTTCGATATCGTCGATACCCTCGGAGAACACGGATCGATCGCGAAGCAGCTCCGCCGCTACGAGGATCGCCGCAGTCAGCGCGACATGGCGGCCCATATCGCGGACGGCTACAACGACGGGGGCGTGCAGCTGCTGGAGGCTGGAACCGGGGTAGGGAAGTCGTTCGCATACCTGGTGCCCGCGCTGGCGTGGGCCCGGGCAAACGGCGAGCGAACTGTAGTGAGCACCAACACCATCAACCTGCAGGAACAGTTGGTGGGCAAGGACCTCCCGCTGCTGCGGAAGGCGCTCACCACAGACGGCTACTCTCCCACCTTTGCCTTGCTGAAGGGCTGGCGGAACTATCTCTGCCTGGCCCGCATGCACCAGGCGGTATCGGCTCAACGAACCCTCCTCGAGCAGGAGAAGCTGGACGAGTTGATCGGGATTTCGGAGTGGGCGGGTCACACGTCCGATGGGACGTTGAGCGATCTGCCGGTTACCCCGAGCAGCGAGGTGTGGGATGAGGTGAGCGCCGAGCCCGATCTCTGCACCCGGCTCAAGTGCTCGGAGTTCGACCGCTGCTTTCTGTTTCGGGCGCGGCGTCGCGCGGCGGAAGCCGACGTGGTAGTCGTAAATCATCACCTGCTCGCCGCCGACCTCTCGGTGCGGCAGACGACCGACAACTGGCAGGAAGCAGCGGTGCTGCCGCCCTACCAGCGTTTGATCCTCGATGAGGCCCACCACCTGGAGGACGTCGCGGCCAATCACCTCGGCATTCAAGTGACCAGTCGAGCGGTCCGGAGGCTGCTGGCGCGATTTGAGCGGGGCGGACGGGGTCTGGCACCGACGCTATCCTACGAGCTTCAGGGCCGCAGCGATCTTCTGAGCCGCGCGAGCCTCGATCTGTTACAGCAGCGGCTGCTTCCTGCGATCAACGATGCCCGCCGCTCGAGCGAGGCCCTCTTTCTCCGCCTGCATCAGCGGCTTGAAGACTTGCGTGGTGGGCAACAGCGTCTGGACGACAGCTTTGCGGGCGATCCGATCTGGGGAGAAGGACTCGGCTTCGACCTGGATTCGACGCTGGGCGCCTTCCGGTCGTTGCGGGACTCGGTCGAGACTATCGCCGACCGGCTGTCGCAAGCGGAGGAGACGGAGCGCCGGGGGCAGCTTCTCCAGGAGCTTCGCGGCGTCCTGCGCCGGCTGGAGGCAGTCTCCGATGGCCTAAATCGCACCCTCCGCCCCGCCTCTGGCGGTGCTCCGACGGTGCGGTGGATGGAGCGGAGCCCCCGTGGCCAGCACGTCGGCCTCTCGGCGGTACCGCTCGATCTGGCTCCCGTGCTCCGTGAGCTGCTCTTCGATCGTCTTCGTACGGTGGTGCTCACCAGCGCCACGCTCGCGGCCGCGGGTGAGTTCGCCTTTCTGGAGTCTCGGCTGGGGCTGAGCGGTGAATCCTCACCGGTGAAAGTCAGAGAGATCTTCGCGTCACCCTTCGACTATCCCTCACAATGCATCTTCGGAGTTCCCAACGATCTTCCGGAGCCCCGCGAGGATGAGCCGGCGCACGGTGCGGCGGTGGTGCAGGTCGTGACCGATCTGGCATACGCCTCCGACGGCGGGATGTTCGTGCTGTTCACCAGTCACGCCGCGCTCCGGCGAGCAGCGCACGAGCTACGCCTCTGCCTCGGCGATCGCTGGCCTATTCTCGTGCAGGGTGAGTCCCCCCGTGACGTCCTGCTGCGACGCTTCCGGGAGCTGGAGAATGCCATCCTTCTGGGCACCGATTCCTTCTGGGAAGGGGTCGATGTGCCGGGCCGCGCGCTTCGTGCCCTGGTTTTGAACAAGCTACCTTTCAAAGTCCCCTCCGAGCCGATCACGGCGGCGCGCCTGGAGCGTCTCGCCGAGGAGGGGTTCGACGGATTCATGAACTATCTGCTTCCCCATGCCGCCCTCAAGTTAAAACAGGGCTTCGGCCGGCTCATCAGAAGCCGTCAGGATACCGGAGTGGTCATCTTGCTCGACAGCCGAGTCGTCACCAAGCGGTATGGCCCTTTACTTCTAAACGGGCTGCCCCGAGCGGAACGCGTGCTGGGCAGCTGGGCCCAGATCCGCACCAAGTGCGAAGACTTCTTTGCCCGCCAGGGCATCGGAGCCGCGGTATGATACCAGTTCGTCCCACGAAGATCATCGGTATCGGGCGGAATTACGCGGAGCACGCCCGGGAGCTGGGCAACGAAATGCCTGAGGTCCCGATCATCTTTTTCAAGCCGCCTACCGCACTGATCGGCACCGGTGACACTATCCAGCTTCCAGTCGTCTCCACCCGAGTGGAGTTCGAGGCCGAGATCGGAGTGGTAATCGGCAAGCGGATCCGTCATGCTGATGTGGCTGGGGCCGAGCGCGCCATCGGCGGATATGTCTGCGTGAACGATGTCACCTGTCGAGATCTCCAAAAGAAGGACGGGCAGTGGGGCAGGGCCAAAGGATTCGACACCTTTTGCCCGGTCGGACCGCGAGTGGCCGGCAGCCTCGATTGGCGCTCCCTCGACCTCATCTGTCGGGTAAACGGCGTCGAGCGCCAGCGGGCGCGGTCGGCCGACATGCATTTCTCGATTCCCGAGCTGGTGTCCTTTCTCAGTGGCATCATGACGTTGGAGCCGGGGGATCTCATCGCCACCGGTACTCCGGCCGGAACCGCTCCGCTGCACCAAGGCGATGTAGTAGAGGTGGAGATCCCCGGAGTGGGCATCCTTTCCAACCCTGTTGCCGGCGCAGAGGGCCGATGATCCGTCTCAGCACGCGAGTCGAGAGCCTGCCCGGTTACCCGCTGGCGGAGATTCCGTCGATCAAGCGGCGCCTGGTTGAAGCCGGAGTCGACGTCATAGATCTCGGCGCCGGCGACAATGACACCCCGCCCCCCGAGTTGGCGGTGCAGGCTATGGGGGCCGCGCTGCGCAATCCTGCTCTGAGCAAGTACGGATTTCAGCAGGGTCTGCCCGAGTTCCGGCAAGCCGCCTCACGCTGGATCGAGCGACGATTCGGACTCCACTTCGATCCGGCTACCGAGACCTTACCACTGATAGGCTCCAAGGAAGGGTTGTCTCACCTGCCCCTGACGGTAATTAATCCCGGCGACGTAGCCATCGTGCCTGAGCCTGGCTATCAGGCGTACATCGGTGGAGCCTTGTTGGCGGGCGCCGAGCCGTACATTGCCCCTCTCAAGCCGGACAATTCCTTTCTGCTCCAGCTGGCCCAGGTGCCGGTGGAGACGCTGCGTCGCGCCAGAATTGTCTTCATCAACTATCCCAACAATCCGACCGCAGCCGTAGCCAACCCGGCCTATCTGGAGCGGACGGTGGCCATCTGCCGGGAGCACGGCATTCTGCTCGCATACGACAATGCGTATTGCGATCTGACCTTTGATGGGTACCGCGCTCCCAGCATCTTCGAGACTGCCGGAGCTCGCGATGTGGCAATCGAGTTCTTCTCGTTGTCAAAGAGCTATTCGATGACGGGCTGGCGCCTGGGCTTTGCGGCGGGTCGGCCGGAGCTGGTCGGTGCACTCACCCGGGTAAAATCCTACGTTGACACCGGACCGTTCCTGGCAGTGCAGAAGGCTGGTGCAGCTACGCTTGATGCAAGCGAAGCTCTGGTCGAGCCGATTCGCTCCGAGCTGCAGCGCCGCCGCGATGCCGCGGTAGGAGCGCTCCGCCAGGTAGGATTTGCCGTAGAGCCGCCCAAGGCCGCCATGTATCTGTGGATTCCACTCCCGAAAGGAGTGGCCTCCGCAGGGTTCGCTCGTCACGCTCTCGAGGAAATGGGCGTGGTCGTGCTCCCGGGAAGCGGATTCGGACCAGCGGGGGAAGGGTTCTTCCGGATTGCCTTGACGGTAAATAGTGACCGGCTACAGTTGGCGGCCCAACGGCTGGGACGCGCGCTTGACCGCGTCGGCAGAGGCGCGCTTGCGACGACCGTTTGACCTCCACTTGCGGACCCGCTCCCGCTGGCCCTGGATGGCAACCACGGTCAGCGTCCTCATTCATAGTTCTCTGCTTTTCGGGTGGATCACCGGCCGGCTGCCGGATGTGCCGAAGCTGCCCCGCCAGCTGATCGTACTCTCTCCCCCCGCCGGCGGGTCCGACGAGGCGATCATGCGTTATCAGCTGCCAGAGCGGGTGGGCGAACGGGGAATCAGTGACGCGCCTGAACGCCTCGTCGGCACGCCCGGCCGGCAAGTTCCCCGACCCGTGCTCCCCAACCCGCGGGAGGCCGTGGCGGTGCTGCCCACTCCGGAGCGGGTGGAGCAGCCGGAGTCTGAAGTCGGAGCGCCGCCCGCCAGCTCCACCGGCGCGCCTCGCATCGGACCCGGCCTGGCGGCGGGCCGCCTTTGGGTTCGGCCACTTCCACTGCCGCCGGAGGAGCTGGCTCAGCGGCTTTCTCAGAGCCGGGCGGAGCTCCTGGACAGTGTGGTCTCGGTCATCGTGCAGGCTTATCTCGACTCCATTGCCAGCGATCCGGCCAGCAGGAATGTGGCGCTGCCCAGCTGGACCACCGAGGTTGCCGGACGAAAATTCGGACTCGATTCGCAGAACATTTACGTCGCCGGCCTCAAGATCCCAGCGGCGGTTCTGGCACTGCTTCCTCTCTCCGGCGGCAACATAGACCAGAACCGGGCGTACAATCGCCTCATGGGAATGCGCGCCGATCTGCTCTACGCCGCCCGGCGGGCGGAGACCCTCGAGGAGTTCAAGCAAGTCATCCGCGAAATCCGATTGAGAAAGGAGCGGGAGCGCGAGCTGGAAAGGAATCAGCGCACCGCCCCCCCTCCCCAGACGCCGGCCACGCCGTGAAGCTCGTCGACACCGATGAGACGGATGTGCTGGTCACCGGAGCGTCCCTCACAGCCGAGGAACGGGATCGCCCGCTAGCCTACCGGTTGAAGTCGGAAATCGATCGCCGCGGCCTGGGTCACGCCTACCGCAGAGCCGTGGTCGTGGCCGATCTGTGGTATCTCCAAAACCGGATCTTTCATCTCAATCCGACCATCGCCATCGGCGGACCAGGAGCGAACGGCGTGTCGCACGAGTTGGCGGAGGCGCTGCCGACGGTGTACTCTCGCGATGAACGGGTGTTTGTGCAGGCGGACTTCGAGGGTGAGTTGAAGCGCGGGAGCCTCTGGGGCGTGGATGCCTCGTTCACGGCGGCGGCGGTGGACGTGTTCATGACCGAAGGCTACCTGGAAGATCTACTGAGCCGGATCTGGAGGTTTCGAACCGGCGTGTTTGTGTGACGCATTTGGCTTACCGCTTCCCGCTTACCGCTTACAGCTCACCGCTTCATAGCCCCAGCAGATCCGAGAGGGCCCGGTCCACCACTTCCGACGTACCTCCCTCGATAATCTTCTTTAGCACATCGGCGGTCTCGAGCGGCAGGCTGTCCGGGTGCACCCGGTCACGCTCAAAACGTACGATGTTGCCGAGTGGGATGGGGGCAACCTGGGGATCCTCCTGCTCGTCCGATTCGCTCTGCAGCACCGACTCATATGCGGAGCTGGGGACACTGGCAGCCCATGGTTCCTCAGCGTCGTCCAGCTCGTCCTGGGGGAGCGGCACCATAGCGAAGAGCTGACACTGTAGCCCTGGAGGCGCCAGCCGCGCCACCAGAACCACCTGGAGCGGTTGATCGAAGAATCGGTGCTCTTCGATCTGAGCCCACGCTTCCGGTGATAGGACCGCTCGAGCAACCAGACGGTCGTTGCGGTAGGTGCCCATGCAGACCATGCCGGAAGGCACCCGCTCATCATCTATCAGGGTGACCTTCAGCTGGACCGGCTCTTCTGTAGCCGCGATCGCGGCAGGTGTGGGGACCGGGTTTTCCCCGGTGGGGTCAGGTGCGGCTGTCATCTCGTTGAATCAGTAGGTGGGGCCAGACAATACGGCAAGGCGCGGGGTTTCGACCACGCACCTCATTCCGGGCGTTGCGGCGGCCCTGGGTGGATAGTCGGGATGCGCCGATCACGTTCCTTGCCTTGCGTGGGCATCAGGATCTCTCCCGATCTCGTGATAACCGCGGCGGATGCCCCGAAATCCTCAGCTGATAGCCGCTGGACGAGGGAGATCGCCGCGCTGTCAGGATCGGGGAAGGGGCCCTGCCTGGGCAGCTGCATCATGGGCACCAGTCGTGCGATCTGAAGCCTGCGCTCCTCGGAAAACTCCAGCTGTAGCACCGCAGTGATTCCCCGCGGCCCACTCACGTTGAAGCCTCGATACGTGGCAAAGTTGCCCAGTGAGTATGCTATCAGGCGATCGCGATAGAACTCCATGCCCCGGAGCACATGAGGACCGTGTCCGATCACTGCGTCGGCCCCCGCATCGATCACGGCTCGAGCCCAGCGCCGAAGGTCGCCGCGCGGCTCCCGTCCCAGTGACTCGGCTGCCTCGCTGGTGTGTAGCGCGTTTATTCCTTCTGTTCCTCCGTGAAAAGTCACCAGCAAGAGGTCGACGCCGGGACGGATCGAGTCTACCACCGCCGCGCTGCGCTCGATATCCAGGAGGTTGTAGGCGTACGGATAGGTAGCGAAACCGACCAGCGCCACCGTTGTCAGGCTCTCACCTCGCCGAACCGTGTCCACCGAGATCTCTCCGAGCGGGCCGTAAAGGCGAACCCCCAGCGCCAGGAGTGCCTCATCGGTCGATTCGCGTCCCGCCGGTCCCAGATCGTTGGCGTGGTTGTTGGCCAGGTTCATGTGGGTAAAGCCGGCCTCCACCAGTCGGGGGGCCAGCATGGTTGGCGTGCGGAACGCATAGCAATTGGGACGAGTCGCTGGTTGAGGCTTCGGACCGCGGGCCTTGACCGGCTCTTTGCGAGTGCCCCGTCGCGCGGGCGGTGCCAGACATTTCGTAGAGCTGCCGGTATCGGCCAGTACTCCCTCAAAATTTCCGACTACGAGATCACCGACCAGGCTGGGGCGCGCCCGCTCCAACAGACCGCGGCCACTGTCGGGTGGCACTCCGTCGGGAAGCGTTTCGGTACCGAGATTGATGTCGCCTACGAACGCCAGGCGAACTGGCGCGTATAGGCGTGAGACGGGAGCGGGAGCCGGAGCCGGCTCGAGCAGCGGTGAGTCTGGCGGTACCCCGGTGTCCACCGGCTCGGCGCGCGGCGCGGGCTGCGGCTGCGGCTGCGGTGGGGGGGCAGTCCTGGCGCAACCCAGGGCCACCGTCAGGACTAACCACGGATGGCTTACCCTCACGCCGCGCTTACACCCCCGCCAAGGCGCCGTGCCGTCTCGCTGATGCGGTTTAGGCTGTTGTCGCGACCCACCACCTCCAGCAGCTCATTTACCGGTTCCGAAACCGTTGAGCCCGTGAGTGCAACCCGGATGGGTTGCATGACATCACCCAGCTTGAGTCCGTTGGATTCAGCCAGTGCCCGGAGCGTTTCAAGCAGCCGGCCGGCATTCCACTCGCCAGCTTGCAGCCCTTCCAATGCAGCTCCGGCAAGGCTCAGGTTACCCGAAAATGCGGCCCCCATTTTCCTGACCAGGGCTTCCCCTTTAGCGTCGGGGCTGGATCGTGAGGGGTCCAGCCGGACCGCCACCTGTTCGGCGACGTGAAGTATGGTTCGGGAGCGTGCTTTCACCGAATCGATCAGCGGAGCAAGGTCGCGGCTGTCACCTATGCCCATGCGAGCGAGTTGTCGCCGTACCGGTTGTAGCAGCTCGCTGGCCGGCAACGCCGAGAGGTACTGGCCGTTCATCCATTCGAGCTTGGTAGTGTCAAAGACGGCGGCTTTTTTCTGAATGCCTTCCAGCGTGAAGAGCCGCACCAACTCCGGCTCGGTCATGATCTCGCGATCGCCGCCCGGAGACCAGCCCATAAGCGCCAGAAAGTTACGCATGGCGGCGGGGAAGATGCCTTGCTCCTGATAGTCGCCGACGGCAGTAGCGCCGTGCCGCTTCGAGAGCTTCTTCCCGTCCGATCCCAGGATCATCGGCACGTGAGCAAACACCGGAGGGTTGTAGCCGAAGGCACGGTACAGCGCAATTTGTTTCGGCGTATTGGAGATGTGGTCGTCACCCCGGATAACATGGGTAATACCCATGTCGATGTCGTCCGAGACGACCGCCAGGTTGTATATGGCGGTGTGGTCGCTCCGCAGGATTACGAAGTCGTCCAGATCTCTGCCCTGAAAGCTGATCCGGCCGTGCACCGCGTCGTTCCAGGCAATCTCCTCGTCATCCAGTAAAAATCGAATGGTCGACGGTGTACCGGCGCTCACCCGCGCCGCGACCTCTACGGCGGCGAGCCGGTAACAGCGGCGATCGTACCGAAATCCCATTCCGGACGCGTCGGCTTGCGAGCGCTGGGCGTCGAGCTCCTCGCGAGTGCAGAAACAGCGGTACGCCTTGCCTGCCGCAAGCAGGCGCTCGGCATCCGCGCGGTGGCGGGACGCGTACTCGCCCTGAAAGTAAGGCCCCTCGTCCCAGGAAATTCCCAGCCAGGAAAGGCCGTCGAGAATAACCTTGGTGTGCTCGGCTGTGCTCCGCTCGCGATCGGTATCCTCGATACGCAGGATGTGAGTGCCACCGCTGTGACGGGCAAACAGCCAGTTGAAGAGGGCGGTGCGGGCACCGCCAACGTGGAGATAGCCGGTGGGGGAAGGGGCGAAGCGGACGCGCGGTGTGGTCATCTTATCTCGAAAGCAGGTAGCGGTAAGCGGTAAGCAGTATGCGGGAGGTATTATGCTGGGACCCGCTCACCGCTCACTGCACACCGCTCACGCTGTTTCGCATCGACGGAGCGGGAGGGATTCGAACCCTCGATAGAGGTTGACCCCCTATGCCGGTTTAGCAAACCGGTGCCTTCAGCCACTCGGCCACCACTCCCAGCGAGCGGAAACTAACACCGCGCCTGAGCTTGTGCACCCCTGCCGGCGAGCGCTGGTCGCACCGGCCGGATGATCGAATTCGCGCCCGCCTGACTTCAACCCTGGAGCGAAAATGCGGATTCTGACAGCCGGCGCTGTGGTCTTGATACTGGCCGGCGGAGGGGTCTTTGTTCCGATGGGACCAGCACTCCCAACGGCCATGCCTTCGGTGATTCAACTCAGCTGGATGGCGGGGTGCCTGGAGATGCGCACCGGCGATCGTGTGGTCGAAGAGCATCGCATGGGCGTCCGCGGCGCCTCGATGCTCGGTATGGCCCGCACCACCAGCTCCAAAGGTCTGGTGGAGTACGAGCTAACACTGATACACGAGAAGGCGGGAAAGATCATCTTTGAAGCCCGGCCCGCGCGCCAGCCCGCCGCCGTGTTCATCGCCACCAGCGTTGGGCCGGATAGCGTCGTTTTTGCCGCTCCGGAGCATGATTACCCGCAGATAGTGGGCTATCGACGCTTAGGAGCGGACTCGGTGATGGCGTGGATTGACGGAAGTTCGGGCGGGAATCCGCGCCGGATTGAATTTCCGTATCGCAGGGTTCCCTGCTCCCAACCGGGTGGCGTGTCCGCCCCGGTAGCTCCTTCAGGGTCTCCCCGGTAGGGCTTTCGAACACATTCCGGTCAGCTGTACGTCCACTGAGGCAGCCGGAGCTTGCGGGAAGAAACGAACGAGCGATACTTCGGTTTGCACCGGCTCACCTTTCGCCTCTGCATGGACCAGGGTCATGGCGCAGCAAGTCTCGACGAGAACCAACTCGGCACAACCCGAGCGCCCGGCGGGTGGCTATACGGTTCTCGTAGTCGACGATGAGGAGGCCGTTCGTCACCTAGCCAGTCGGATGCTGACCTGGACCGGCTACCAGACTCTGGAGGCCAGTCATGGCCGTGAGGCCATAGCCACCATCGAGCAGCATGCCGCTGCCATTCATCTTGTCTTGACCGACATAAAAATGCCGGGCATGAATGGCCGTGAGCTCGGGCGGCACGTCGAGCAGCGCTGGCCCGGTAAACCGATCCTCTACATGTCCGGCTTCGCTTCCGAGGTGTTTCAAGGTGGGCTCCTCGAAACGGGTGCGCCGTTCCTCCCCAAACCCTTCACCCAGGAGGATCTCGCTCATAAAGTGCGCTCTCTTCTGGGGGGTTGAGTTAACCTCCCGCCTGGGTATCCTGACTGACGACACCTTAGCGCCGGCCGATCGTACCACGTTCGCGGCGTGCAGGCAGCAGATTTCTGTTGCGACCGCTCGTCAGCCCCGGTCGGGCTGGAGCTAACTCCAGCGTTGGAACGGGCTCCAAGTGGCATAAATGTTGATCTTTGCACTGCGATCTTCTAGCCTTTAGCCCTGTAGGTATCTCCTGCAATGACTATATTATGACAGCTGGGGGGCTGGTGGCTACAGCATCCAGAGAGTCCCCCGGCGGAGCCGGGGGCCGAGGAATTCCGTTGCGCATTATCTGTCCCACCTATTGGTATCCACAGCACGCCACCGACACTCAGGCCACCTATGTCCACGACATCAACCGTCACCTCGTGCGCCGGGGGCACTCGATCACGGTAGTGACCCCGGGCGATCCTTCGCTGTCGCGCGAGGACATGTTCGATGGTGTGAAGATCGTACGGTTCCCGCTGAACCTCCCGGCCGACCTGACCTATGGCCGGGTAGCCCAGAGCCGGGTGAGCTGGCTGGGGCGTTTTGCCCGGGTGGCCGTAATGGCCAACTATCTCGAGGCTCAGCATCGCGCCATAATGGCCCAGGTCCGTGAGGAGCCAGCCGACGTCATCCATGCCCACTGGGCAATACCCACCGGCCCGGCCGCGGTGTTGGCGGCTAGAAAGCTTGGGGTTCCCAGCGTCATCACCATGCACGGTGGAGATGTCTACGTAAATCCCGAGCAGGGGTACGATTTCCCCACCCGCTGGTATGTGCGGCCCGCGTTGCGCTGGACTCTGCGGCACGCGTGTGCTTTGACGGCCATCACGGAGGACTGCCGGCAGCACGCCTTGCGGGCTGGCGCCCCCGGCGAGCGCATCCGCCTGGTTTTCAACGGCACGGACCTGCGTCGGTTCAGCCCCGGCGACAACGGCAGCCGAGCGGACCTCCAGTTCGGGCCCCACATGATCTTTGCCTGCCGGCAGCTGTTTCCCCGCAAAGGCATTCGCTTCCTTCTCGAGGCGGCAGCGCAGCTGAAGCCGAAGTTCCCCGATCTCAAGGTGGTGCTTGCCGGCGATGGCTTCGAGCGGCCTCAGTTGGCGCGGCTGGCTGCGGACCTTGGGATAGGGGCCGATGTGACATTCCTGGGCTGGGTGCCGAACGCGGATCTGCCGCCCTACTACCGGGCGGCCGCGGTGTCGGTCATTCCGTCACTGGAGGAAGGATTCGGCATACCAGCGGCTGAGGCCATGGGTTGCGAGGTTGCCGTGGTAGCAAGCGATGCCGGAGGTCTTCCCGAGGTCGTCGAGCATGGCGTTACGGGCTTGGTGGTTCCCCGCGGAGATTCCGGCGCGCTGGCCGGGGCCATCGGGTCGCTGCTCGCCGATCCGCAGCGCTGCCGCACCATGGGGCAGGCGGGGCGGGAGCGCGCCTTGCGTTTGTTCGACTGGGACCAGTCGGCAGCGCAATTCGAGCAGCTCTATCGCGAAGTTGGCGCCAGGACCAGCCGGTGACCGAGCGGCTGTTCGCCTTCCGCTGGGACGTAGATCATCGCGTCTGTGCTACCGACGGACTCCCCAAGATCCGCGCGGTGTGCCGGGACTTCGGGGTGCCCAACACTTTCTTTGTGAACATGGGGCGATCCACCAACCTGGTCGAGTGGATCGGCAGCGGTATGGCTCGCTCCAAAGCCAAGCTGGCCGACCGCGAAGCGGTGCACCTCATCAAGAAGACCGGCTGGCCGCGATTCGTCATCGAGACCGCGCTTTCCCGGCCCGTCGGACTCTCGTTCGTTCCGCTGCTGCAATCCCTTCAGGCCGAAGGCCACGAGCTGGGTCTTCACGGCGGCATGGACCACGTGATATGGAGCCGTCGCTTTCACGAGCTGCCTGATCGGGTCCTGGAGGCCGATGTAGAAGAGTCCTACCGGCACTTTGTCCGGCACTTCGGAAAACCCGCGGGCTTCTCCTCACCCGGGTTCTATTCAGATGAGCGGGTGATGGCCCTGCTCGATAACCTGGGTTTCCTCTACAACGGCGACGCCATCGGCGGCGAGCCCCACCGCGCAACGGTAGCCGGGCGCCCGGTGGGGCATTGGACGATCCCGGTAACTCTGTCCGGCCCTCGCACAATACCGTTCCTCGAGTTCCACGGCGCGCGCGGTACCCCCGAATCCGAGATGCTCCAGCAGCTGCATCAGCATCTCGACGCGAATGAATCAGTCGTGCTGTACGGACATCCGTGCTACGAAGGGGTGCGCGACAAGATCCTGCGCCAGGTTTTTGCGACCGTGCTCGAGCGAGGCTTCCGGTTTGTCACGCTGCAGACCCTTGCTGAGCGGTTGCGGGTAGTCGCGCTCGAACGATGATCCGGGTTCTCAGCGTCTTCGGGACCCGCCCGGAGGCGATCAAAATGGCGCCGGTGGTGCGGGCACTCCAGGGTGCGCCCGATCGCTTTGAGAGCATTATCTGCGTTTCGGCTCAACACCGGGCCATGCTCGACCAGGTGCTCCGGGTATTCGGCCTTCAGGCAGATTACGACCTCGATCTGATGACTGCGGCGCAGTCGCCGGCTGAGGTGACTGCGCGGGTACTGGAGCGGCTTCCGCCGCTGCTGCGGCAGATCCGGCCCGACGTGCTGCTGGTGCAGGGTGACACGATGACGAGCTTTGCCGCTGCCTTCGCCGCGTATCTCGAGCGGATTCCTTCAGGCCACGTCGAGGCCGGGCTTCGCACCGGAAACCGCTATCAGCCCTTTCCTGAGGAGATGAACCGGGTGCTGACCGCCCGGCTCGCCTCCATCCACTTCGCTCCTACGCCCCAAGCACGCACCGCACTATTGAGCGAGGGAGTGCCGCCAGCCGACGTGCACCTCACCGGCAACACTGTCATCGATGCGCTCCTGCAAACCGTGCAGCCGAACTACAGCTTCCGCTCGCCTCAACTGGCCTCCCTGGATCCGGGCCGGCGGCTGGTGCTGGTGACCACCCATCGGCGGGAGAGCTTCGGCGCACCACTGCAGGCCACCTGTGCGGCAATCCGGGAGCTGGCCGGACGCCATCCCGATCTTCAATTCGTTCTGCCGGTTCACCCTAACCCCCAGGTCAAGCAGACGGTGGAGCGCCTGCTGTGCGACCTTCCGGGGATGTTCTTGATCGAGCCGGTGGACTATCTGGAATTTGTGCATTTGATGAACCGTGCGTACCTCGTGCTCACCGACAGCGGCGGCGTGCAGGAGGAAGCACCGTCACTGGGCAAACCGGTGCTGGTTCTCCGTGAAGTAACCGAGCGGCCGGAGGGAGTGGAGGCGGGCACCGCAGTCATCGTCGGAACCGATCGCGACCGGATCGTGAAGGTGGCCGGCGAGCTGCTCACCTCCCGGCAGGCCTACGAGCGCATGGCCAATGCGGTCAATCCATATGGCGATGGCCAGGCCAGCGGGCGCATCGTGAGCGCACTGGCCGAGCGGTTCGCATGAGGTTGCTGGTCACCGGCGGCACCGGGTTCATCGGCTCGCATCTGGCCGAAGAGGGCAGGCGCCGTGGCGCCGAGGTAGTTGTACTCGGTCTGACCGACCGGCCTGAGGAGGAGGCCAATGCCAGGCTTCTGGCGCGAATCGGCGCCGAGGTGCTCCCCGGAAGCATCACCGATGCGGACCTCTGCCGCCGGGCCGCCCAGGGGGTCACTCACATCTTCCACCTCGCGGTTGCCATGCGCGAGGGCGGCAAGAGCGATGAGTTCTTCGAGACGATCAATCTCGATGGCACCCGCCACCTGCTTCAGGCGGCTACCGCCGAGCGGGTCCAGCGTTTCGTCTACTGCAGCACCATCGGCATCTACGGCCATCGCGCGCCGGGCATTACCTCGGAGGAGTCGCCTCTCTCGCCCGGTAACATTTACGAGCGCACCAAGGTCGCAGCGGAGCGGCTGGTGCAAGACTTCGCTGAGAACTGCGGCTTGGCTGCGGCGGTGCTGCGGCCGGCTGATGTCTATGGGCCTCGAGACCAGCGCTTGCTGAAGATGTTCAAGGGGGTAAGCCGGGGCCGGTTTCCCCTTTTCGGCGGAGGGGAAGGGCGCCGTCACATGGTGTATGTAGATGACGTCGTGTCCGCCTTCTTCAAGGCATGCGAGCGCGAAGAGGCGGTGGGTGAAGGGCTCATCGTGGCCGGACCCCGTGCCTGCACCCTGCGTGAGCTGCTGGACCACGTCACAGCCGTCACGGGCAGCAGGAGATACGGCATCCGGCTACCCCTCGCCCCCATGCTGGGCCTGGCTGCCGTGGTGGAGGACGTATCGGCGGCGCTGGCAATCGATCCACCGATCTACCGCCGGCGCATGGATTTCTTTCATAGCGATTCGGAGTTCGATATTTCGAAGGCACGCCGGGTGCTCGGATGGAACCCCCAGGTAGATTTGGAAGACGGGGTTCGACGCACGTACGAGGATTACCGGCGCAGCGGGGAGCTGTGATGGAAACGGAGTCATCGCGAGCGGCCCTGGCCGCGTGGCGATCCAGCGGCCTCGCGTGATCCGCTGGATTGCTTCGGGCGCTGCGCCCCCTCGCAATGACTAAAGGAGATCTGAATTGACCGAACCCTGGCAGTTACAGCTCTATCGCAAGTCGCTCAAGAAGAAGCAGACCGTGAACGCCCTGATGAAGCACGTACCCCGCACCGAGGGAAGGCTCTGCCTCGAAGTGGGGTGCGGCACCGGCCTTACGTCGCACTTCCTCAGAGAGCGCGGCGGTACCTGGGTGAGCACTGACTTCGAGCGCGATCACGTTCGCTCGGCAAAGCAGCTGGTCGGCCAGCGCGTGCTTCAGACCAGCGACGCCGAGCTGCCGTTTCGGAGCGCGTCGTTCGACGTGGTGGCGGCTATCAACTTTCTGGAGCACATCGAGGACGACAATACCTTCTTCCGCGAAATGGTGCGGGTGCTCAAGCCGGGTGGGGACTTTCTCTTCATGGCGCCCAAGGGTGAGAGCGGCAGGGCGGGGTACGCGCTCAAGAAGCTTCTCGGCTTCACCGCGGACGCGGAGGGGTTCGGTCACGCCCGGGACGGGTATCCCCCGGCGGCGGCCCGGTCGCTGATGGAGCGCCACGGCCTGGTGCTCGCCGGCACCGCCGACTACTGCCGCTTCTTCACCGAGTCCATCGAGGACCTGTTGAACTACGCGTATCACAAGAAGTCCATGAAGGGTAAACAGACCGCCGAGCAGGACTTTCATGGCGACACCGCGCCGATGTCGGCCGAGGCTCTGAACAATGTGGGCACCGCGTACAAGCTGTATTCCGCTGTGTATCCGGCGCTTCGAGCCTGGACCATGCTCGACAACCTCATCCCATTTTCACCCGGGTACATGCTGGTAGCCTGGGGAAGGAAAAAGGCAGCCTGATGTGCGGCATAGCGGGTAAGGTCGGTCCGGCGCGGGTAAGCGAGGCGGAGATCCTCCGGATGTGCAACGCTATCGCGCACCGGGGGCCCGACGATTGGGGCACCTTCGTTGAAGGTGGCCTCGGGCTCGGTATGCGACGGCTCAGCATCATAGACCTGGCGGGAGGGCATCAGCCGCTCGCCAACGAGGACGGAACCGTAATCGTGGTGTTCAACGGCGAGCTCTACAACTACGAGAGTCTGTACGCCGAGCTCGTGGCCAAGGGGCACCGCTTCAGCACACGCACCGATACCGAGGTTCTGGTCCATCTGTACGAAGACGAGGGCGAAAGAATGGTCCAGCGGCTGCGCGGCATGTTCGCGTTCGCCATCTGGGACCGGACCCGCAGCCGGCTGCTGCTAGCGCGGGACCACTTCGGACAGAAGCCGCTCTTTTACACCGAGGCCGCAGGTAAGCTCACTTTCGCCTCTGAGATCAAGGCACTGCTGGCCGACGACCCGTCTCTTGCCGAGCTCTCTCCCCGGGCCTTGGACCAGTACCTCACCATGCGGTTCGTCCATCCTCCCGAGACTTTCTTCGTCCGGGTGCGAGCCCTCCCACCCGCTCATTACATGATCTGGGAGAACGGCCGCTCGCGGGTCCAGCGCTACTGGGACCTGAGCTACGGCCCTAAATGGACCTATTCGGAAGACGAGACCCTGGACCGGATCGACGAGCTGCTGGCTGAGACCGTCAAGCTGCACCTGCTGAGCGACGTACCGGTGGGAGCGTTCCTGAGCGGTGGATTGGATTCCACGCTCATTGCCTCTTACGCCGCCCGAACTCTCGGCTCGGAGCTCAGGACCTTTTCGATGGGGATTCCGTACCGCGATCTCAACGAGATGCCCTATGCGGCTGCAGTAGCGGCGCGCTACGGAACCCGCCATTTCGCCGAGGAGGTCACACCCAGCGTGGTGAACGATCTTCCCCGACTGGTTTCCGCCCTGGATGAACCGGCCGATCCGCTCTCGATCTGTCTCCTGCATCTGGCCAGGATGACCGCGCGTCACGTCAAAGTGGTGCTCGGGGGCGATGGTGGCGACGAGCTTTTCGGGGGATACGACCGCTATGCCGCGAATCGCTGGCTGGACAGCTACCGGGCGGTGCCGGAGGCGATCCGCGACGTGGTGGCCAATCAGGTGCTGCGGCGGCTGCCGGACCAGTTCACCTTCAAAAGCGTCACGCACAAGCTCAGATGGGTCGACCTGATGGCCCGGAAAACCGGCGGAGAAAGGTATGCGGAGAGTCTCCAGTTCTTCTGGTTCAACGAAGCTCACCGGAGCGAGCTTTATGCCCCTGGCTTCCGCGACCAGCTGCTAGGCGCAAGACCGGATGCCTGCCTGCTGGACCTGTATGCGGCTCCCAACGCAGAGGAGCCGATCGACCGCATGATGTACGTGGATTCGGCCTCTCGGCTGCCCGGCCAGTCCCTCACCATTCTCGACCGGGCGACGATGGCGTATAGCCTGGAGTCACGCTCTCCGTTTCTGGATCCTCGTTTCGCCGAGTTCATGGCCCGGGTGCCCACGTCGCTAAAAATCCGCGGCCGCCAGCTGCGCTATTTGGAGCGGCGTCTGGGGGAGCGCTACCTGCCGCCCGAGGTCCTGCGGCGCAAGAAGCAGGGCTTTGCGTCGCCCTTGATGTACATCCTGGAGAACGAGATCAAATCTCTCGCGCCGCGACTGCTGCACGAGAGCGAGCTGGTGCAGGCAGGTTATCTGCGCGGTGAGCGGGTCAAGCAGATCGTCGATGAGCATCTGACTCGCCGGTACGATCATGGCAACCGGATTTGGCTCCTGCTCAGCGCGGAGGTCTGGTATCGGCGCTATATCGGGGGGCGGTCCGAGGCCGACCTCGAGATCGAGCTGGCGGATCGCCTGGCCGAGCCCGGCGCCGCGGCGCTCGCGCGGAGCGTATCGTGAGCTCGAGCCAGTCTGCCGCGGCCTCGGTGTCCACCGAGCAGGCCCCCGCCAACCGGGTGGGGAACCTGCTGCTGTCGTCGTACGACTGGGAGGCCGACCGCGAGACCCTCACCCTGGGTCAGGCGGTGCAGCGCTTCCGGGACGTAAACGGCTATGTTGGCCTGCCGATTCCAGCTAAGCCACACTTCTTAAAGTTGTTTCGGAAGCTCATCAACGGCTCACGCGACCCGGAGAAGATCTACCTGGTGCACGATGCTTCCCACGTGCTCACGGGAACCACGTTCACCCACAACGAGCCGCCGCTGGTTCTGCTGGCGGGCGAGGCGGCGGAGCAGGGCCTCTACTTCGCGTCGAGGGGCGTGCCCAAGGCCGTGGGGTGGATGCTCTTTTATGGAGGTGCGTTCGTGGAGTGCGCCCGGCGCATCGCGTCGTTTCGCCAGGTGGGCCGCGGCATAGCCCTGGGGATCTTCAACCAGGCCTACGACTATGCCCGGCGCACTCGGCTGACCAACCTGTTTGATATTCCGGTGGAGGGGCTCTGGTCGGTGAGCGTGGCCGAGGCGCGCCGGCGGTTGGGGATGCCCGAGGGGGGAGTGGCGGAGGAGATGTACCGTGAAATGCCCATCGATCCGGGGCTGGCCAAGGCTCTTCGGGAAGAGTGGCGGAGCTTCGGGGTCCAGCGGTGAGCCCTGACGACCATACCTGCGGGTTCTCACCGGCTGATCTCGAGTTCTGATCCCCTGATTGTGACTTCTCCGCGGCTGATTGCGGGTTCTGTGCGGATGAGTGTGGGTTCCACGCCGGTCCGCGTGACTTCCACGCCGGTCAGCGTGAGGTCTCCGCGGATGATTGCGTGTTCTTCGCGGATCGGTGTGGGTTCTGTGCTGGTGAGTGAGAGTTCTCCGTGGATGAGCGGGAGGTCTCATTCGATTAGGGTGAGTTCTTCGGCTCCGATTGCGAGCTCGATGCAGGTGAAGGAACGTCGGAGACGCTGGAGCAC
>JACCRS010000011.1 GCA_013813435.1 Gemmatimonadales bacterium | reverse complement strand
CGCTGAACCAGCGCAGGCAAAACCTCGGCGATGTTGCCAACCAGCCCAACTGACAGCGGGCGGCGGCTGATCCGTGCCTCCTCTACCAGCCGAAGAGCGGTCTCGAGATCGGTCTCGAGCCGGTCGCAATAGCGGGTCTCAACCCTCCGGCGTATCCGCTCCTCGTCGACGTCTACCCCAAGGAACGCGGCCCCATTCATCGTAGCCGCCAGGGGCTGGGCTCCTCCCATTCCTCCGAGCCCTCCACTAACCACCAGCCGCCCTTCGAGAGACCCCCCAAAGTGCTGGCGGGCGCACTCGGCGAACGTCTCGTAGGTCCCCTGGAGAATCCCCTGGGTTCCGATGTAGATCCAGGATCCGGCGGTCATCTGGCCGTACATGGTGAGGCCGAGCGCATCGAGGCGACGAAACTCGTCCCATGTTGCCCATCGGGGAACCAAGTTGGCGTTGGCGATCAGAACTCTGGGGGCCTGATCATGAGTGCGGAATACTCCTACCGGCTTTCCGCTCTGCACCAGCAAAGTCTCGTCGTTCTCCAGCCGGCGCAGAGTCTGCACTATGCGCTCGTAGCACTTCCAATTCCGAGCGGCCTTACCGCCGCCGCCGTATACGATCAGCTCCTCCGGTCGCTCAGCCACGGCCGGATCGAGGTTGTTCATCAGCATCCGGAGGGCGGCTTCCTGGTGCCAACCCTTACAGGACATGACGGGACCGGTGGGGGCTCTGATGGTGCGAGGTTGAGTTGCTGAGGGCACGAGTATCGGAAAATCCTTCGCTGCGATCGAGGATGGCTCTTGGAGCCTCAAGGCTATCCTTCTCTCTAAAGCCCTGCAACCTTTTGAGCCAGCAAACGATCCAATCCCCCGCGATGACTCAATTCGGCTTTGGAGCGGTGACCCTGGAGCACGAAAATACCGGCAGGCCTGATTCGGACACTGTTGATGCGACGCTGGCTGCCAGCGGCGACGCCAGCGCATTCGAGCGGCTCTACCGGCACCACGTACCCAGGATCTACAGTTTGGTTCGTCGCATGGTCAACGATGACGATGCCGACGAGATAACCCAGGATGTGTTCGTCCGAGCCTGGCAGAAGCTGGGAACATTCCGCGGTGAAGCTGCCTTCGGAACCTGGCTGCACCGGCTGGCTGTGAATGTCATCCTGGCGAGGCGCGAGACTCTTGGCACCCGGCGTAAACGTTTCCTCGAAGGCGATGCGGTGCTCGAGTTCCTTCCGGCTCGGAAGGCGGGGCCGGAGCTGGCGATGGACTTCGAATCAGCGATGGAGCGACTGCCTGACGGTGCCCGGGAGATCTTCGTGCTGCACGATGTCGAGGGCTACCGGCACGAGGAGATAGCCGAAATGCTTGGACTGGCTACCGGCACTTCGAAGTCACAGCTGCATCGCGCGCGCCTGGCTTTGCGCCGCCACCTCGAGAGATAGAAGGGAGCGAGACCATGAGCGATCCGTGGATGGAGCGGCTTTCGGACTATCTCGAGGATGATATGCCCGCGGCGGAGAGGTTAGCCCTCGAAGCGCACCTGGAAACCTGCAGGGACTGCTCCGTCGTCGTTTCGGATCTCCGGCGGGTGATGAATCGCGCGCGGCAGATGGACGAGCGTCAGCCCCACCGGGATCTGTGGCCGGGGATCGCCAAACGAATCGGCGCGACTTCGGCCGGAGCGCAGCCGATCCGCCGCCGGTGGAGCTTCTCCTCGCCGCAGCTCGCGGCCGCGGCTGTGCTTCTGATGACTTTCTCCGGCAGCACCGTTTGGCTGATGCGATCAGCCGGCTCCTTACCAGCCGATGGCCCGATTGCCGCAACTGCCCCTCCGCCGGCCACAGTCACGGCCGTGAACGTCCGCCGCAACGCGGCTGAGAATTACGCCGCCGCCGTGGAAGATCTGGAGCGAGTGCTGTCCGCTGGACGAGGTCAGCTCGACACTACCACCGTTCGGGTGATCGAGCAGAACCTGGCAGTTATCGATCAGGCTATCGCGCAGGCTCAACGGGCCCTCCTTGCGGACCCCGCTAACCTGTACCTCAACACCCACCTGGCCGAGACCATGCGGCGCAAGCTCGACTTGCTGCGCCAGGCCGCCACCCTCGTCCCCGTGAGTTGAAAGGACCCGATCGTGCTACTCTTTCTCGCCGCCGGTATCGCCTTGGCCGCCTCACAGCAGATTGACACCACCGTGACCGTGGAGCGGGGCCAGCGACTTCAGGTTAACGCCTACGGCGGTGAAGTCACGGTAACAGCCTGGAATCGGAATGCGGTTCGGGTCGAGACAGTCACCTCCGGCCGGCAGCGGATCGAAATTTCGGCCTCAGCCACAACCCTCAGCATCAGAGCTCAGGGACGGCATGGCACTTCCACCGAAGCAGACCTCCGCATCAGCGCCCCGGCCTGGATGCCGCTCAACCTTTCCGGAGTCAACACCACCGCAAAGGTAGAGGGAATTCGAGCTCCAATCTCCGTGGAAACGGTCGAGGGTGAGGTAGATGTCACGGGAGGCGATGGCCTGATCTCCCTCCGCTCAGTTCAGGGCAGCATTTCCCTCAAGGGAGCCAGGGGACGGATAAGCGTCAACTCGGTCAATGAAGACGTTCAGGTGGTTAACTCCACTGGCGAGATCGAGGCGGAAACGGTTAACGGCGAGATCACCCTGGAGGCGGTCGATGCAGCCGCCGTCGACGCAAGTACGGTCAATGGTGACATCACCTATGCCGGTCCTGTTCGTACTGGGGGACGCTACTCCCTCTCCACCCACAATGGAGACATCCTCCTGACAGTTCCCGAGGGAACCAACGCCAATGTTGCAGTGTCGACCTTTAACGGGGAGTTCGAGTCTGAGTTTCCCGTACCTCTAAGCGGCACCAGAAAGGGCAAGGGGTTCAACTTTATTCTCGGCTCGGGCAGCGCCCAAGTTACGCTGGAGTCGTTTCAAGGTACGATCGAATTGATACGTCCCGGTGGCCGCAAGGATCGGGAACGCAGAGATCGGAGCGACCACTGATATCCCAGGAGGCCTCAGCACCGCAATTTGAGGGAGCCGTGCAGGGGGCGGTGAGTTGCGCCCACGTGTATTAAAACCATGCGCTTTTTGTAATCCGCGCGCTCCGAGAAATATTTTACCATTTTGGTCTCGCAACGGAAACCACTTAGGGCCCTGCTATCAAATGCTTTTCTGTATTGAGTGTTATCCCGTAAACTTACGTTCCCCAGCCACATAGCTGACCTAGTAGGGGCCCTACTACCTCCGGTCTAGCGGTTGGCGCGCAGCCCGCTGCAGTGCGGCACCACCACGGCTCACTTACCCACCTTAAGCTATCTCTTTTCTACACAGCTTAGCTCAGCCATGACGGGCACGGCTCTTGTATTCTCCGTCCACAAGAAGCCTAATCCACCCTGGATAGTTAGGCTGGCTCAAACCTTAGCCCGGAGTCGAGCACATGCGTTCCCCGCTGAAGAATGCCCTGATAGGAGCAACTGCATTACTTCTGATCGGGGCTGGCAGTGCCCACGCTCAGTTAGGCCAGACTTCCAACGTGGCCACTGTGGCGATGACTGCGACCAAAGCGGCAACTCTGACAGTGAGCCCCAGTGCTTCGGTTGCTACTCTGGCAAGCATTACCGACGGCTCCAACGCCAACAACTTCACGGCGGTTA
>JACCRS010000248.1 GCA_013813435.1 Gemmatimonadales bacterium | reverse complement strand
GATCCCGCGCAAGATACACCGTGGCCATCCCCCCGCGGCCGAGCTCGCGCTCGACGACGTAGCGGTCGCGCAGGGCGTCAGCCAGTTTTGCAGCTGTCCCTTGGATCACGGCGAACCCTGGGGTTAGAGGACTCTTCGAATCTGCCCCGATGAAGCCTTCCTAGCCAGCGCGGGGTAGTCGGGACGGGGTTGGGGAAGCGCGTGAATGAGTCGCCGACAGTACTTGAAGAAACTGGTGCAGCATGCGCGATGCTTTCGAAACAGTTACGAGCTACTAGCCGGTCATCGGATTGGGAAACTACAGCATGAAAGCCATTAAACTCCAGCATCGGGCGACACGACCTCGCGTAAATGGTGGCTGGTTGCTGGAATTCACGCCATTCCTGAGGCCCCTCTGGATCAGGAGAGTCCTGGTTCGAGCCCAGGAGGGGCAACTCGAAGGCCCAATACTACTTGCGTGGTGTTGGGCCTTCGTTCTCAAGGCATCGTGGTCCAGTTTCGTGATCCAGTTTATGTCAGTCAGCCCGGTCCTGTCGAAATTCCTTCGACAACCCACGCGACGATTCGGACCAAAGCCCAACCCAGCGCGAAGAGGATCACCAGCCAATTAGAGGCTCCCGGTTAATTTCCACGCTTCTAACGCAGGCAGAGGGAGCTTAGCTCGGAGCTGTTCGAACATCGCTGAATTCGCTGCTCCGTCCGATTGTTAAGCCGCTTATCCATTTTCCAACATCTGTGTGGCCGACGTGAAGAAACTCGCAAAGCGGCTCGCTACATCTGACGGGAGATACGAAGCTGTACGACTGCACTTGGATGATGTGGAAGAAATTATTGATCGTTTCCGGCAGGCAGAACTCTCCGTGGTGATAAGCGACGGTACATACGAGTATGACACGATTGAGGAACTCAGAGAGTCCCGTGGTACACATCTAGGACATTTTTCGGTGCAGAGATTGAAAAGTATAGCCGGTGGGGCCGGTGGGATCGCCAGCATATTTGTTGGGTTTCACGGCCCCCGTGCCGACCTGATGTGTTTACACCCCGAGAATCTTGGTGAACTCCCAGCAGAGATTGGCGCGCTGCTATCGAGAAGAAGCGTCGGTTACTCTACCTCGGGGACGTTTTTTCTCATCCTTACTGTCACGTACTTGGCGGGGGTGGTGATTTTCCGCTCTTCGCCCGAGGTCAGAACAGCATTACTGGGCGCGGCCGTGGGGGCCTTTCTAGTATTCCTTGTAATCACACTCCGGAGGAGCCGCTCCGGCGCTCTGCTGCAACGAAAACATGAAGGTGGGTTTTGGAAGAGAAATCGTGACGCGGTCATCTTGCTATGCATAGGAGCATTAATGGGGGCTGTACTCACATATCTAGTCAATCTCCTCCCGCCGGGGAGCCCTACGCCTTCCGCCAAGTAGCCTAGGTGCAGATTGGTCCAGATTGGCTCTGGGTATCATACCCGGAAGCACACTGAAATTTCGGTAGGTGGTTGTAAAACGACCTTGTCCCATCTTGCGCAGCCGCCGAGGCTGTAAGACCACGGTTTCCATCGTTTCCTCATCTGCAACTTGATAGCATTTCTGCAAAGTTGCGGTATCCACCCAGCCACCTACTGCAGCAACATCTTTAGGGCTCAGGTGCTTTCGCTCCGTGGCCCAGCGGCGACGGAAGGGATGCCACGCACCACCGGGCAGGGGCTGGTCGTCTATGATCTGCATGCGCGAGCTAGGCAGCGGCGAAGCTCGCTCGGCCGCGCCAATAGCACTCCCGCAGTCAGCGGGCTAGAGCTTTCCCGAGTCAGCGTGCTAGAGCTTTCCCGGCGAGGATCGTCCCGATAAGGAGGATCCCTGCATCAAGGTAGATCAGCCCGAGATGACCGAACGTGCCTATACCGTAGGCATAGTGCAGTGGGAGGGCCAGCCCGACTCCAATGACCGGGGCAAGGAAGGCCGTCCACAGGGCCCAGCGCTGCCCGGTGCGAATTCCTCGCCAGGCGAGGGCGATCACCGCCACCCCAAGGGCGATAATGAACCCCGCCACGGCGACCTGTAGGTGACTGATGTAGTTGTAGAGCCGTGGGCTGAACGCTTGGATCTGCTCCGGTGTTCCGCCTACGTGTTCCGGCGTCAGCCCGAGCTCGATGAAGCCGGTGAAGTTGCGGACGAGAAACATGAGGCCATAACCCACGAGACCAATCCCCGCCAAGGTGACAAGGTTGGCTCCGAGATCAGCTGCGGAGGCGGACGTTGCGCTGGTGGTCGAGTAGGTTGCCATGGTAGGGTTCCTCACTCTGGGGTAGGTGTCAATCGGCCCGGTGACCAGGAAGATCACAGAGCTTGCACGAGAACGATCCCGCGTGAAAGCGAGTCCTGGTCGACCCCAGGTCGCCTCCGGATCGAGACCAGGAGGGGAAACTAGGAGCGAGACAAGCACTAGGTCCTTGCTACCCACTATGTCGGGAGTCCGCTTGGTCGGAGGGTCCGTTCACGGTCAGGGCGTGAGGGAGTAGGTGGTCGGAAGGTTGGTGCCCATCGTCGAGTCCGCGGCGCCGCCCAGGCA